>NZ_CP017448.1:996324-1329896 GCF_001753165.1 Acidihalobacter aeolianus | reverse complement strand
TGAAGATCACAAGCGGTAGCGCTGGCATGGGCTTGTTCATGTCCACGTTCCAGAACTGATTGCCCAGGGAGGTAAATAGCAGCGGCGCAGTTTCGCCGATGATCTGCGCGGTCGCCAGCACGATGCCGGTGACCAGCCCGGCCATGGCCGCGCGATACACGATCCACACCGTCACCCGCCAGCGCGGGGCGCCTAGTGCTGCCGCGGCCTCGCGCATGCTGTCGGGCACCAACCCCAGCATGTTGTCGGTAGTACGCACCACCACGGGAATCACGATCAGGGCCAGCGCGACAGCTCCGGCCCAACCTGAAAATCGGCCCATGTGCGCGACCATGGCCTCATACACGAAGACCCCCAGCACGATGGAGGGCGCACTCAGCAGCACATCGTTGATGAAACGCACGACCGGGGTGATCCACGAGCGTCGTCCGAATTCGCACAGATAGGTGCCGGCAAGAAGGCCGATCGGTGCGCCGAACAGAACGCCGAAGGCGGTCAGCAGCAGGCTGCCGACGATGGCATTGGCCAAGCCACCGTCCTGACTGCCCGGCCCGGGCGTGTTTTCGGTGAACACGCGCCAGTCGATATACGCCGCGCCCTCGGCGATCAGCGTCCACATCAACCACCCCATGAAAAACAGGCCAAAGGCCGTGGCGGCCATGGCCATCGCCTGGCTGAAGTAATTCATGGCACGACGACGTGCGTAACGGCTCATGGCATCTCCCTCAGGCCTTTTGGCCACCCTGTGCGCGTTCGAGGCGCATCAGCAGCAGACGGGCGAAGGACAACACGATCACCGTAATCACGAACAGTAGAAACCCCAGCGCGATCAGCGATGAGGTATACAACTCGCCGTCCGCTTCGGTGAACTCGTTGGCCAGCGTGGAAGAAATCGTATTGCCCGGCATGAACAGCGAAAGATGCAGATCGTGCGAATTGCCGATCACGAAGGTGACAGCCATGGTCTCGCCCAGTGCGCGGCCTAGACCCAACATGATACCGCCGATCACGCCGACCTTGGTGAATGGCAGCACCACACGCCAGATGACCTCCCAGCGGGTCAACCCCATCGCATAGGCCGATTCCTTGAGCGTTCGCGGTACGACATCAAACACGTCGCGCGTGATCGCCGCGATGAACGGGATCACCATGATGGCCAGGATGAAGCCAGCATTGAAGACGCTGATACCGATCTGTGGGCCTTGAAATACCACACCGACCAGAGGAATCGCGCCCAGCGTTTCGCTCATCAGCGGTTGGATATAGTCGGTGAAGAAAGGCGCGAAGACGAACAGCCCCCACATGCCATAGATAATCGAGGGGATGGCGGCGAGCAGCTCGATCGCGGTGCCTACCGGCCGCCTGAGCCAGACCGGTGCGATTTCGGTGATGAACAGGGCAATGCCGAAACTGACCGGTATACCGATCAGCATTGCGATCAGAGAGGTCACCAGCGTGCCGACCATCGGCGACAGTGCGCCGAACTGCTGGGTGACCGGATTCCATTCCGTGCTCGCCAGGAAATCCCAGCCGAAATGGCGGAAGGCGGGCCAGGCCGCCCAGGCCAGTGTCGCCAGAATGACCGCAAGCACCAGCAATACGGCCAGCGCGAAAAACTGGGTGGTCAGACGGAATGCGCGGTCCCCCCAGACAATGGGGCGTACGGCAGCGACCGAGCCATGGGCAAACGTCTTCTGCCCGCTGTCAGTATTCACGGAGGTCATCGGAGGCATGGCACGAAGGTCCAGAGGGTGAATTTACAGGCATCGGCCTTGCGAGACAAAACAAAACAGGGGGACGACGGAGTCGTCCCCCTGTCCGCGTGCCGGTAGCGGCGGCTTACATGGAATCTGCTGCGGACCATACGGCGGTGCCATCGGCACCCTTGATGTCATTTGCCCAGGTCGCCTCGACCATCCGCACGACCGCTTCAGGCATCGGCACGTAGTCGAGTTTCTCGGCCATCGACTGCCCATGATGGTAAGACCAGTCAAAGAACTTAAGGACGGCCTTGGTCACCTCCGGCTTGTCTGCCTGTTTGTACACCAGAATGAAGCTGGCACCGGTGATCGGCCAGCTCTTCGCACCGGGCTGGTCGGTCAGCACCATGTAATAGCCAGGGGCATGCTGCCAGTCGGCCCCTGCCGCCGCAGACTGGAAGTTTTCCGCCGTCGGTGCGACATAGTGCCCGTCATGATTTTTCAGGCGCACATAGTTCATCTTGTTCTGCAGCGCATAGGCATACTCGACGTAGCCGATCGAACCGTTGATGCGGTTCACATAGTTGGCCACGCCCTGATTGCCCTTGCCGCCCACGCCCACTGGCCAGTCGACCGACTTGTTGTTGCCGACCTTATCCGCCCACGACTTGCTGACCTTGGTCAGGTAGTTGGTGTAGATGAAGGTCGTACCCGAACCATCGGAACGGTGTACCACCGTGATCGCACGGTGCGGCAGCTTGAGTTCGGGATTGAGCGCCTTGATCGCCTTGTCGTCCCAGTACTTGATCTTGCCGAGGAAGACGTCGGCCAGGACTTCGCCGTCCAGGCGCATATGCCCCATGCCGAGGCCATGAATGTTCACCACCGGAACGACGCCGCCCATGATCATGGGGAACTGCATCAGGCCGTGTTTGTCCAGCTCCTCGGCCTTGAGCGGGGCATCGGAGGCGCCGAAATCGACCGTCTTGGCCTTGACCTGCTTGATGCCACCGCCGGAACCGATCGCCTGGTAATTGAATTCGACGCCCTTGGCCTTGTGGTAGGCGTCGGCCCACTGGGAGTAGACCGGATACGGGAACGTCGCACCGGCGCCGTTGATCTGTTTGATTTCTGCCTGGGCCACGCCCGATGCCATCAGGGCAGCCCCGACGACCAAGCCCGCGTTGATATACCTCAACATGTCTGTGTACCTCGATTATGGTGTATGTAATCAAGCCCGCCAGAATCGGGGTCCCCCCCTCGTCAACTGGCTATCGGCAGTCTAGGCAGGCCATATGACAGTGTCGTGACATCTCTTCCCGCCTCATCCATGCTGCATACGCCGGTGTGCTAGGATTTTCGGGCGCAAAACACACCACCAAAGAGCGCCTGCCTGACACCGCTTGCCAAACCCGAACCGACATCACTTATGCGATTGATCAGAAATGTATTTTTGGTCTGCAGTGCGCTTGCATTGCTGGGCTCAGGCACGGCTTACGCAAAGCCCTCGGACTTCGATGCAGCCCAGTTACGATCGGCTCAGCAATCGGTCTCCGATATCCAGAACCAGCTCCAAAACGAGCTGATCGGCGTCACACAACTGCAACAATGGCTCGATGAAGTGGTGCGTGACCGCCAACAGGCGGAGGCCTGCGTCACTTCGCAGCAGAGTGCCGCGCAGTCCCTCAAGGCGGAAATCACGGCCCTTGGCCCCCTGGTCAAGGGGGAATCCTGGCAGGTCACCTCCAAACGCTACAGCCTCGAACGACAGGCTGCGCAGGCTGCACAAAACCTCGCAGATTGCAGACTGCTCCTCGTCAACAGCAATGCGCTGTACAAGTCGCTGCAGACACGTCGAAGCAAAGAGATGGCGACCCAGCTGATGATTCGCGGGCGCGGCACTGTCTCCCTGATTGGCGCCTACCTGAGCTCGCCCCCTCCGATCAAAGACTGGGTGCACTGGCCTGATCTGCAAATGCACCTGGGAGACCTCACCCCCCTGAGTGGGGCTCTACTGGCCTTGTTGAGTGCGCTCGGCTTATTCGCAGGCCTGTTCGGGCGCAAGCGCCTGTATGCTCGACTGCGTCCCGTCGATCCGGCCAAGGATCATGCGCGCGCCATCGCCCTCGCCCTCATCGTAAGCCTCAATCGCTATCGACCGGGATTGCTGCTCACCGGCGTATGGTCGGTGTTCTGGCTCGTATCCGGACAGGAGGGCGGTCCCTGGCCGGTACTGGCGGCGGTGAGCTTCGTACTCTTCGTCTACCATCTAGCCCTGGTCGTGATTCGCGGCGTGTTCGACCCACCGCCCCCCGCAAGCCACCACCTGCCCTTCCCGGCAGACCTGTGCCACTCGTTCGCACGGACTCTGCGCTGGCTTACCTTCAACGCGCTAATCGGTCTGATCCTGTTCGCGACGCCGCTGACGGATGCGATGAACGAGTCGATCATCTTGCTGGCACGCTCGTTCTGGGGTGCACTGTTCGTCGCCAACCTGCTTGTCACGCTGTGGCTGTTCCGGCGTCTACGGCACCGCAGCGGGCTCGGCATCGTGCAACTTGGTTTCTCGGCTGCACTGGTGGCCGGCCTGATCGCGGAATGGCTGGGTTACCGCAATCTCAGCCAGTTCATCGTCGGCGGCATCGTGTACTCGCTGATCGTCTTGTTGCTGACCTGGCTCGTCGTCACCCTGATCAACGATCTGTTCAACAGCCTGGAGGAAGGCCGCCACCCCTGGGAGCAACGCCTGCGCCGTCGCCTTGCATTGCGCGAGGACGGCTTCATTCCTGGGTTGTTCTGGCTGCGCCTGCTGCTCAATGCAGCCGTACTGGCCGTGGTATTGTTCGTTCTGTTGCGTATCTGGGGGCTCTCAGCGGCCGGGCAGGCCCTGCTGTTCCACTATCTGACCCACGGCTTCACTCTGGGCAAAATCAGTATCGTCCCTTCGCGCATCGCCATTGCACTGCTGGTGCTCGCCCTGCTGCTGTCGATCGGTTCCTGGGCCCGTTCGGCACTGGATCAACGTCTCGTTCATGCCCGTATGGAACGCGGTGCCCGCGAGGCCGCGGTTGCCATCACCGGTTATCTGGCCGCGATCGCCGCCGGCTTGATCGCCCTCTCGGTTGCCGGCTTCAATTTCCAGAATCTCGCACTGATCGCCGGTGCCCTGTCGGTGGGCATCGGCTTCGGACTTCAGAACATCGTCAACAACTTCGTCTCCGGCCTGATCCTGCTTTTCGAACGCCCTATCCGCACCGGCGACTGGGTCACTGTCGGCCAGGTCGAGGGACACGTACGCAAGATCAGCATCCGCTCGACGCAGATCGAGACCTTCGACCGGGCCGACGTGGTGGTACCGAACTCCGATCTCATCTCGGGCCCGGTAACCAACTGGATGCTGCGCGACACCTTCGGACGCGTTCGCGCACCCATCGGCGTGGCCTACGGGACCGATACCCAGCTGGTCAAGGAGACCTTGCTCGCCGTCGCCCACGAGCATCCACAGATCGTACTCGGCGATGCGGCGATTCCCGATCCCTACGTGCTGTTCATGTCCTTTGGCGACAGCTCGCTCAATTTCGAACTGCGCGCCTATATCCGCGACGTCAGCAACCGCCTGTCGGTGCTGAGCGATCTGAATTTCGCCATCGACGCCGCCTTCCGAAAGGTTGGGATCTCGATTCCCTTCCCGCAGCGCGATATCCATATAATCCGCGCTCCGCAGGACGCCGCGGATGCCGATGCGGACGACGATGTACGCCCAATGCCGCAGTCGCCCGCAGCTGAACCTCCAGAGCCGGCCACGCCGTCCGGGCAGACGCCGCCGGGATGAGGATGAGTGCCACGATCTCGTCAACGCCGCGCTGTCTGGGCTGGCGCGAATGGGTCGCTCTGCCCCAGCTGGGCATCGACCGCATCAAATGCAAGGTCGACACCGGCGCGCGCACCTCGGCCCTGCATGCCTTTTACAGCGAGCCCTATCATGACGCCGACGGGCGCCCGCGCGTCCGTTTCCGCCTGCACCCAGACCAGGACGACACCGCTCGCGTAGTCGAGTGCGATGCCCCCGTCATCGACGCGCGCGTAGTCAGCGATTCGGGCGGCCATCGCGAGCGCCGTCTGGTCATCCAGACCCCGGTGGTGATCGGCGCCTGGGTCATGCCTATTGAACTGACCCTGACCAATCGCGATACCATGCACTTTCGCATGCTACTCGGACGCACGGCGATGCATCACCGCTTCCTGGTCGACCCGACGCGCTCCTTCCTGGCGGCCAATCCGTCCACCACCCCGGAATCACTCCCATGAGGATTGCGATCCTGTCGCGCAACCGCAGGCTCTATTCCACGCGGCGCCTGATCGAAGCGGCGGAGGCGCGCGAGCACGAAGTCATCGTTCTTGATCCCCTGCGCTGCTATATGAACATCACTTCGCTCAAGCCCTCGATCCATTACAAGGGCGAGCCGATCGAGGATGTGGACGCGGTGATCCCGCGCATTGGCGCTTCGATCACCTTCTACGGCACCGCCGTGCTGCGTCAGTTCGAGATGATGGGCGTGTTCCCGGTCAACGAATCCGTGGCCATCAGCCGTGCGCGCGACAAGCTGCGTTCGCTGCAGCTGCTCTCGCGCAAGGGCATCGGTCTGCCGGTGACCGGTTTCGCCCATTCGCCGGACGACATCGACGACCTGCTCGACCTCGTCGGCGGTACGCCGATGGTGCTCAAGCTGATCGAGGGGACCCAGGGCGTCGGCGTGGTGCTGGCCGAGACCCGCCAGGCCGCGGCGAGCGTCATTCAGGCCTTCATGGGACTCAAGACCAACATCCTGGCGCAGGAATTCATCAAGGAGGCCGGCGGTGCCGACATCCGCTGCTTCGTGATCGGCGGCAAGGTCATCGCGGCAATGAAACGGCAGGCCAAGGAAGGCGAGTTCCGCTCCAATCTGCATCGCGGCGGCAAGGGTCTACCCATCCGCCTGACGCCGCAGGAACGTGCCACGGCGGTCAGTGCCGCCAAGATCATGGGCCTCAACGTCTGCGGGGTCGACATTCTGCGCTCAAACCATGGCCCGGTGGTGATGGAGGTGAACTCCTCGCCCGGGCTCGAAGGCATCGAGAACACCACGGGCAAGGACATCGCCAGCGACATCGTCCGCTTCATCGAACAGAACGCCCGGCCCAATCGGACGCGTACTCGCGGCAAGGGCTAGGCGGCATGCGAGAAGGCTTCGAGATACTGGGCCGCCAGATTGCCCCCGGCACGCGTTGCGCGATCGAACTGCCGTTGCCGCCGCTCTATACCCATACCCCGCTGACCATGCGTCTGCACGTCGTGCATGGACGCCGGCCGGGACCGCGCCTGCTGGTCTGCGCGGCGGTGCACGGCGACGAGATCAACGGCGTCGAGATCATCCGTCGTCTGCTCGCGCACCGGCAGCTCGACCGCCTGCGCGGCACGCTGATCGCCGTTCCGGTGGTCAATGTCTACGGGCTGGTCGCCCAGTCGCGCTATCTGCCAGACCGCCGCGACCTCAACCGCAGTTTTCCCGGCTCCGATCATGGCAGCCTGGCGGCACGCATCGCCAACGCCTTCCTGAGCGAGGTCGTGGCACGATGCAGCCACGGCATCGACCTACACACCGGTGCGGTCCATCGCACCAACCTGCCGCAGATCCGCGCCAACCTTGACGATCCCGAAATCGGCCGCCTGGCACGCGCCTTCGGCGTCAGCGTGCTGCTCAACGGCGAACTGCCGGAAGGCTCGTTGCGCCAGGCAGCGGACGCAGTCGGCGTGCCCATTCTGCTCTACGAGGCCGGCGAGGCCCTGCGCTTCGACGATCTGAGCGTGCGCCTCGGCGTCTCCGGCATCCTCAACGTCATGCGTGCGCTCGATATGCTGCCGCCCGCACGCAAACCCCGGCGCAGCGACGCACGGCCCTTCGTGGCGTATGGCTCGAGCTGGGTCCGGGCGCCGGCCAGCGGCATTCTGCGCAGCTACGCCGCCCTCGGCGCCTACGTCGATCGCGATGCATTGCTCGGCATCGTGGCCGACCCCTTCGGCGACAACGAGAGCGAGGTGCGTGCACCGGCGGCCGGCGTGGTCATCGGGCGCACGCAGATACCGCTGATCCACGAGGGTGAGGCGCTCTATCATCTCGCGCGCTTCAAGGCCCCGGAGGCGGTCGTCAGCAGCCTGGAAATATTCCAGGGCGAGCCCTCGCTGGGTGCGGACTTTCAGCCGCCAGGGGCCGAGCCCGACGTCTGAATCGTAGCCGCGGCTTCTGGACAGAACGGGCACGGACGGCGAAGATGCTCCCGTCGCAAGCCCACCGACATCGCATGCCAACGACAAGGAATTTAGATGCAATTCAGCCCCAAACGTCTGTTCAACCGCGTCACCGGCATCGTGTTCGGGCTCATGCTGCTGTTTCTGACCATCGGCATCATCCTGGGCACCGGGCATCTGTTCATGCAGGTGTTCGAGATGGCGCGATCCGATGAAATCACACGCGGCTATCTCGACATCATCTCCGAGGTACTGTCGCTGTTCGTACTGATCGAACTGTCGCGCTCGCTGGCTGAGTATTTCCGGGTCAATCGTCTGCGCCTGACCTTCATTGTCGATGCCGCCATCGTCTTCGTGCTGCGCGAAATCATGATCGAACTGTTCGAAGGCAAGCTCATCGTCGACCGAACCTACGCCCTGAGTGCCTTGTTGTTCGTGCTCGGCGCCCTACGCATCGGTTCCGTACTCGTCTATCAGCGTGGCGAAGCCCTGGGATTGAACAATGATGACAACTGAAGCTGTCACCTGATCTGCTACGATAATCGCCCAGCCGACGCGACACCGGACCAGGAGAGCGCCATGACCGACAAGGATACCGTTACGCTGACCGACAACCTCACGGGCAAGCAGATCGAACTGCCCGTTCTGCGCGGGGCGGACGGTCCAGCCACGATCGACGTGCGCACACTCTATCGTGAGCTGGGTTACTTCACCTACGATCCCGGTTTCCTGTCGACCGCCAGCTGCCAGAGCGCCATCACCTACATCGACGGCAACGAGGGAATTCTGCGCTACCGCGGTTACCCCATCGAACAACTGGCCGAGCACAGCAGCTACCTGGAAGTCTGCTATCTGCTCCTGTACGGCGAGTTACCCAGCGCCACGGAACTGGGCGAATTCGGCAATCACATCACCCGTCACACCATGCTGCATGAAGCCATGCGCCGTTTCATGAGCGCCTTCCGTCACGATGCCCACCCGATGGCCACCATGGTCGGTGTGGTTGGTGCACTGTCAGCGTTCTACAGCGATTCGACCGACGTGCACAATGCCCGCCAACGCGAGATATCGGCGCACCGCCTGATCGCCAAGATGCCGACCATTGCCGCCTGGAGCTACAAGCACTCTATCGGCGAACCCTTCGTCTATCCCGACAACAAGCTCGGTTTCACCGAAAACTTCCTGCGCATGATGTTCGCCGTGCCCACCGAACCCTTCGTGCCGGACGCACGATTCGTGCGAGCACTGGACCTCATACTGATCCTGCACGCCGATCACGAGCAGAACGCCTCGACCTCGACCGTGCGCCTGACCGGCAGTTCGGAGGCCAACCCCTTCGCCGCCATCTCCGCGGGCATCGCCTCGCTGTGGGGACCCGCGCATGGCGGTGCCAACGAGGCCGTGATCAGCATGCTCGATGAAATCGTCGCGGAAGGCAGGCCAGTGCAACACTATGTCGACCGTGCAAAGGACAAGGAAGATCGTTACCGGCTGATGGGTTTCGGGCACCGCGTCTACAAGAATTACGACCCGCGCGCGCGCATCATCCGCAAGGTCTGCCACGACCTGCTCTCCGGGCTCGGCGAGGACAACCCGAACCAGGAGCTGTTCGACATCGCCATGGAACTCGAGCGCATTGCATTGCAGGACGATTACTTCAAGGAGCGCAACCTATACCCGAACGTGGACTTCTATTCCGGCATCATCCTGCGTGCCATTGGAATTCCGCTGAACATGTTCACCGTCATCTTCTCGATGGCGCGTACCGTCGGCTGGGTAGCGCACTGGATGGAGATGATGGCCGACCCGAAATCGCGCATCGGCCGGCCGCGGCAGCTGTACACGGGCTATGTGGCCCGCGACTACGTGCCGCTGGAAACGCGCGCACGCCACGGTTGACCCAGCGGCGGACAAGAATTAGTGTTTGCTAATATTTAATTTCCCGAGGAGAACTAGATGTCCATCACCCGTATCGTCATGGCTACCGCCGGCACCTTCATCCTGATCAGCCTACTGCTGGCGCATTTCGTCAACCCGAACTGGCTGTGGTTCACCGCGTTCGTCGGCGCGAACCTGTTCCAGTCCGCGTTCACTGGCTTCTGCCCGCTGGTAACCATCCTCAAGAAGCTCGGCGTGCGTCCTGCAGACGCCTTCTGATATGCCGCGCAGCGGCACGGCGCTTATTCAAGCGCCGTGCCGTGTTCGCGGGTCTCGTAAAAACTCACTTCCGGCCAGCGTTCCTGCGCCATCTGCAGATTCACCCGCGTCGGCGCGATGTAGACCAGATCCCCGCCATGATCCAGGGCCAGATTGGCGGCTGCCTTATCGCGAAACTCCCGTAAGATCTTCTCGTCGGATGAGGTGACCCATCTCGCCGTGGTCACGTTCACCGGCTCGAACAGGCAATCCACCCCATATTCGTCACGCAACCGATGCGCGACCACGTCGAACTGCAGCACCCCGACCGCGCCCAGGATCAGGTCGTTGTTGCGCAGCGGATGATACAGCTGGGTCGCCCCCTCCTCGCACAGTTGGGTCAAGCCCTTCTGCAGCGCCTTCATGCGCATGGGATCGCGCAGTTGCGCGCGGCGGAACAACTCGGGCGCGAAGTTGGGGATGCCGGTGAACTGCAGCGTCTCGCCCTGGGTGAAGGTATCGCCGATACGGATGGTGCCGTGGTTGTGAATGCCGATGATGTCGCCGGCATAGGCGTGCTCGACATGCTCGCGGTCCGAGGCCATGAAGGTTAGCGCGTCGCTGATCTTGACGTCCTTGCCGATGCGTACGTGGCGCAGCTTCATGCCCTTTTCGAACTGCCCAGAACACACGCGCATGAAGGCGATGCGGTCGCGGTGCTGCGGGTCCATGTTCGCCTGTATCTTGAATACGAAGCCGGTCAGCGCGGGCTCCAGAGGATCCACCTTGCGACTCGCAGTCGCCCTCGGCTGGGGCGCGGGGGCCTGTTCGACGAAGGCGTCGAGCAGCTCGGCGACGCCGAAATTGTTGATCGCCGAGCCGAAGAACACCGGCGTCTGGCGCCCCTCCAGATAGGCCTCCTGATCGAAGGCGTGACTCGCTCCCTTGACCAGTTCGATCTCCTCGCGCAGCTCCTGCGCCTGCGCGCCCAGGATGCGATCGAGCTCGGGGTTGTCGATCCCGTCGATCGTCTCGCCGGTCTGCATGCGACTGCCCTGCCCGGCCGCATAGAAATGCACCCGATCATGCAGCAGGTGATACACGCCCTTGAAGCGCTTGCCCATGCCGATCGGCCAGGTCACCGGGGTGCATTGAATCTTGAGCACATCCTCGACCTCGTCGAGCAGCTCGATCGGTTCCCGGCCCTCGCGGTCGAGCTTGTTGATGAAGGTGATGATCGGCGTGTCGCGCAGGCGGCATACCTCCATCAGCTTGATCGTGCGTTCCTCGACGCCCTTGGCGGCATCGATCACCATCAGTGCGGAGTCGACCGCGGTCAGCGTGCGGTAGGTGTCCTCGGAGAAATCCTCGTGGCCTGGCGTATCGAGCAGGTTGACGATGTGTCCCTTGTAGGGAAACTGCATCACCGAGGAAGTCACGGAAATGCCGCGCTGCTTTTCCAGCTCCATCCAGTCCGAGGTCGCATGGCGAGCCGCCTTGCGGCCCTTGACCGTACCCGCGAGCTGGATCGCGCCGCCGAACAGCAACAGCTTTTCGGTGATCGTGGTCTTGCCCGCGTCGGGGTGGGAAATGATGGCGAAGGTGCGCCTTCTGGCGACCTCGCGGCTGAGATCGGACATGGCTTTAACCGCAGGGCTCGAAAAAAACGGGCGACTATAGCCCGCAGGGAAATTTGCGTCCAGGGCTTACAGCGCCCGCGCCATCACCAGCGCATCCTCGCGCCCCCGGTGCGACGGATAATACGCCTTGCGCAACCCGACCTCGTTGAACCCCTCGCTCAGATACAGGTTCAGGGCTGTGCGGTTGGATGGACGCACCTCCAGGAAGGCGTTTTCGGCCCCGTGGGTCTTCGCCCAGTTCAACAACGAACGCAGCAGGAAACGACCGTGCCCGCGCCCCTGGGATTCCGGGCGCACAGTGAGGTTCAGGATGTGGTACTCACCCACCGCCAGCGAGGTCACCGAATAACCGATCAGCAGTTGACGCTGATCCAGCGCCCAGCAGGTATAGCCTGCGCGCAGGCAGTCGCGGAAGATCGCCTCGGTCCAAGGATGCGAATACGCACGCCGCTCGATATCCATCAGTGCATCGAGATCCAGCACCTCGAGCGGCCTGAGCTTGGGCAGCGCTTCGCGAGGACGCGTGCTCATGCGACTTCCAGAGTCTGCGTGCGCGCCAGCCTGAGATCGTCCCAGGCGCGCGCCTTCTGCTCGGGACTGCGCAGCAGATAGGCCGGATGGTAGGTAATCACAAGCGGGATACGCCCCGCGTAGCGATGCGCGCGCCCGCGCAGCTGTCCCACGGGCACATCGGTCTGCAGCAGGGTCTGCGCCGCGAAACGGCCCAGCGCGAGAATCAGGCGCGGCGCCACCAGTTCGATCTGGCGTTCCAGATAGCCGGCGCAGGCGGCCACCTCCTCCGGCTTGGGATCGCGGTTGCCCGGCGGACGACATTTGACCACGTTGGCGATGTATACGGTCTCCCGGTTCAAGCCGAGCGCCGCGAGCATGTTGTCGAGCAACTGACCCGCACGCCCGACGAAGGGTTCTCCGCGTCGATCCTCCTCGGCACCGGGGCCCTCGCCGACGATCATCCATGCGGCCTTGCGGTTGCCCACGCCGAAAACGGTCTGCGTGCGTCCTTCGGCGAGCGCGCAGCGCGTGCACCCGGCCACTGCCGATTCCAGCTCGGCCCAGCCGGGAGCGCCGGATACTTCGGGGGATACCGGCCGAGACGGCGGCGCGACCGAGTTCGTCTGCGAAGGCTGTGAACTTGACGAAGACACGCTCTGGGCGCCGCGATACTCGGCGCGCAACGCCCAGGGCTGTATGCCCATCGCAGACAGGTATTCCGTCTTCGTGCTCACCCGCCCGACACCCCGTTGCATGGACCGCGCTTCATAGCCTTGCATTGTAGCGTCTGCGCCACGGGCATCAGGCGCCGCTCAGACGTCGCCCAGTTGCGGGTGCGCGCGCTGCACCACCGAGGCCAGCTTGTCCAGGGCGCTCAGATAGGCCTTGGCCGAGGCAATCACGATGTCGGTATCCGCGCCCTGGCCGTTGACGATTCGCCCGCTCCGTTCCATGCGCACCGTCACCTCGCCCTGCGCATCGGTACCGCTGGTGATGTTATTCACCGAATAGAGCTGCAGCTGCGCCTTGCTGTCGACGATCGCCTCGATGGCACGGAAGGTGGCGTCCACCGGACCGCTGCCCGCAGACTCGGCCGAGCGTTCCTCGCCGTATACGCTCAGGGTGACCTTGGCGAGCGGTACCTCGCCGGTTTCGGAGCAGACGCGCATCGACACCAGCACATGCTGCCCGGTTTCGGAAGCCACCGTCTCGGACACCAGCGCCTGCAGGTCCTCATCGAAGATCTCGTGTTTCTTGTCCGCCAGCACCTTGAAGCGGGTGAAGGCATCGTTGAGTTCCTCCTCGGAGGCGAACTCGATGCCCAGTTCCTTGAGCCGGGTACGCAGCGCGTTGCGTCCGGAGTGCTTGCCGAGCACGATGCGGTTTGCGGTCCAGCCCACGTCCTCGGCGCGCATGATCTCGTAGGTCTCGCGCGATTTGAGCACGCCGTCCTGGTGGATGCCGGATTCGTGCGCGAAGGCGTTGGCGCCGACGATGGCCTTGTTCGGCTGCACCGGGAAACCGGTGATGGTGGACACCAGTCGCGAGGCCGGCACGATCTGGGTGGTGTCGATGCCGGTATCGCAGGCGAACATGTCACGCCGTGTGCGCACCGTCATCACGATCTCTTCCAATGCGGCGTTGCCGGCACGCTCGCCGAGCCCGTTGATGGTGCACTCCACCTGACGCGCGCCGGCCTGCACCGCCGACAGCGAGTTAGCCACGGCGAGACCCAGATCGTTGTGGCAGTGCACTGAAAACACGGCCTTGTCGGCATTCGGAATCCGATTCAGCAGGGCCTCGATCAACGTGCCGAACTGTCCCGGCAGGTTGTAGCCGACCGTATCCGGGATGTTGATCGTGCGCGCACCCGCCTCGATCGCCGCCTCGATGATCCGACAGAGAAAATCGACCTCGGAACGGCCGGCATCCTCGGCGGAAAATTCGACGTCGTCGGTGTAGCGACGCGCGTGGTGCACCGCCTTGACGGCCTGCTCGACGACCTGGTCGGGCTCCATGCGCAGCTTGTGCGCCATGTGGATGGGCGAGGTCGCGATGAAGGTATGGATGCGGCCCGCCTTGGCCGGTTTGATCGCCTCGCCGGCGCGGTCGATGTCGCGCTCCAGCGCCCGGGCCAGCCCGCAGACCACGCTGTCGGTGACGGCGCGTGCCACCGCGCTCACGCCCTCGAAATCGTCGGGGCTGGCGATCGGGAAGCCCGCCTCGATCACGTCGACCCGCATGCGCTCGAGCACCTTGGCGATACGCACCTTCTCGTCGCGCGTCATCGACGCACCCGGACTCTGCTCGCCGTCGCGCAGGGTGGTATCGAAAATGATCAGACGATCGTCGGACATAACTGCTCCCGCTGCCCGGCGGCTGACGCCGGATGTTCATTAAGAGTATCGGTCGGAAAACCGTTTCGCGCCGCCCGCGAACGCGGGCCGATGGACCTCCGCTCGCCGAACGGCACTGTTTGCACGCCCGCGCGGCGCGCGATCGCCATGCGTCTCAGGCGCGTGCGGGCCATGATAGCCAAGCCCCCGAGGGCTGCCAAGCGAACCCGAAAGGCGATCAGCCCGGCTGCACGCGCCGCTGGCGAAACTTGCGCCAGCGACGCCAGGCGAAGTGCAGCGGGCCCGACAGGGTATAGAGCACGAACAATGCGTAGAGCACGATCGACGGCCACAGGGCGATCAGCACGAACAGGCTGAGCACGACGATCACGCTGACGAAGGGTACCCGCTTGCGCAGGTCGATGTCCTTGAAGCTGTAGTAGGAAAAGCCAGACACCATCAGCCCGCCCGAAAGCAGCGTAATCACCAGTGCCGGGACCATCATGGTCCGACCGCCGATCGAAAACTGCTCCCACATCCACACCGTGCCCATCATCACGGCCGCCGCCGACGGACTGGGCAAGCCCTGGAAGAAGCGCTTGTCCTGGATGCCGACCTGGGTATTGAAACGCGCCAGACGCAAGGCGGCTGCCGCGGCATAGATGAAGGCGGCCAGCCAGCCGGCCTTGGCCCAGAACCAGCCGAGATCGTGCAAATGGACCAGGGCCCATTGATACATCACCAGCGCCGGCGCGAGACCGAAGGACACCATGTCCGAAAGACTGTCGTATTCGGCGCCGAAGGCGCTCTGCGTATTGGTCATGCGCGCCACGCGCCCGTCGAGGCCGTCGAGCACCATGGCGATGAACACCGCGATCGCGGCTGCGGTGTAGCGCCCGTTCATGGCCGCGACAATTGCGTAGAACCCGCCGAACAGCGCCCCTGTGGTCAACAGATTGGGCAGCAGATAGATACCCCGCGGATGTCTCGCTGCCTTGCGCTGCTCCTGGTGTTCCTCTTCCATCCCCTTCCCTCGTCCCATGCCACGCATGCCGTTCAGTCCCGTAACAGACGGCCGATCACCTGCCCCGCACGCATACGCTCGCCCGGAGCGGCTTCAATACGCGAACGCACAGGCAGATACACATCCAGAAAACGCCCAAAGCCCGCAAAACCGCAACGGCTGCCATGCCCAACCCGTTCGCCGGCATGTACCCGGCAACGCAGATAACCCGGCAGCCGCGGGCGTCGTACCGCAACGACGATATCATCCAGTTCGTCGGTCTGCACCCACAGCGCAGCCTGGTGCGATTCGCCCGCGAGCGCACCGCGCCAGACCTTGAGCAGCTTGCCCTCGATCGGTGCATAGAGTCCGTAGGGCCCAGCTGCGTCCTGCACGATACGAACGCAGCGCGCGGGACGTTCGCAGTAGGGATCGCGGCAATCGTCGACCGACACGATACGCCCGTCCACCGGGCTGAGCACGGCCAGTGGCGAGGCCGGTGCAGGCCGCGGCAGTTCGCGCAGCAGGAAGAACAGCAGCACGGTCAACAGCCAGACCGGTGCCGCAACCCAGACACCTTCGCTGGCCGTCAGGGCCAGGGCGACGGCCAAGGCCCCGAAGACGGGTATGCGCCCCTCGCGGACGATCGGCAGCATCGCTAGTGTTCCGGGGATTGGGCGTCGCTATGCGGCAGGAAAGGCGGGGACAGCCGCACGGGTGCCCCCGCGGTAGATCAGTTGCGGGTCTTGTCGACGATCTTGTTGGCTGCGATCCAGGGCATCATGCTGCGCAGGCGCTCGCCGACGGCCTCGATCGGGTGCTCCGCCCCGAGACGGCGCTTGGCCTTGAGCGTGGCGGCACCGGCATGATTCTCGAGGATGAACTCGCGGGCGAACTCACCATTCTGGATTTCCTTGAGGATGCGGCGCATCTCGGCCTTGGTCTCGTCGGTGACGACGCGCGGGCCGCGGGTCAGGTCGCCGTATTCGGCCGTATTCGAGATCGAATAGCGCATGTTGGCGATGCCGCCTTCGTACATCAGGTCGACGATCAGCTTGAGTTCGTGCAGGCATTCGAAATAGGCCATCTCGGGGGCATAGCCCGCCTCGACCAGGGTCTCGAAGCCGGCCTGAACCAGGGCACTGGTCCCGCCGCAGAGCACCGCCTGCTCGCCGAACAGATCGGTCTCGGTTTCCTCGCGGAAGCTGGTTTCGATCACGCCGGCACGACCGCCGCCGATCGCCGAGGCGTACGACAGGGCGACCTCGCGGGCGCGTCCGCTGGCATCCTGACTGACCGCGATCAGGCAGGGCACGCCGCCGCCCTGGGTATAGGTGGAGCGCACCAGATGACCGGGGCCCTTCGGCGCGATCATCACCACGTCGAGATCGGCGCGCGGCGCGATCTGCTCGAAGTGGATGTTGAAGCCGTGGGCAAAGGCCAGGGTCGCACCGGACTTGAGATTGGGTGCGATGTCGTGACGGTAGATCGCGGCCTGATGTTCGTCCGGGGCCAGGATCATGATCAGGTCGGCGCTCGCCACCGCCTCGCCCACCGGCTTGACGGCCAGGCCCGCTGCCGCAGCCTTGGCCGCCGAGGCGGAACCCTCGCGCAGACCGACGACCACGTTCACACCGGATTCCTTGAGGTTGTTCGCGTGCGCGTGACCCTGCGAGCCGTAGCCGATGATCGCCACCTGCATGCCCTGGATCAGGGAAAGGTCGGCGTCCTTATCGTAGAAAATATTCATAGTGTCCTCTTGCCTTCAGTCGTTTTCGATTCGTAAGGGTGGATCACGCACGCAGCACGCGGTCGCCGCGGGCGATGCCCATGGCGCCGGAACGCACCACTTCCAGGATGTGGCGCTCGCCGACCGCTTCCATAAAGGCATCAAGCTTCTCACCGGTGCCGGTCAGCTCGATCGTGTAGACCTCGCTGGTGACGTCGATGATGCGCCCGCGGAAGATGTCGGACAGCCGCTTGATCTCCTCGCGCCCGGCCTCCGCCGCATGCACCTTGATGAGCATCATCTCGCGTTCGATGTAGCGATACTCATTCAGCTCCATCAGCTTGACCACGTCGATGAGCTTGTTGAGCTGCTTGACGATCTGCTCGACGATCTGCTCGTTGCCGGTGGTCACCAGGGTCATGCGCGACAGGGTCGGGTCGTTGGTCGGCGCGACGGTCAGCGACTCGATGTTGTAGCCGCGCGCGGAAAACAGCCCGGCGACACGCGACAGCGCACCCGACTCGTTCTCCATGAGGATGGATATGATGTGACGCATGCGTACTCCCGTCAGACCAGAATCATTTCGTTTTGGCCGGCGCCGGCCGGGATCATCGGGTACACGTTCTCCGTGTCGTCGGTCACGAAGTCCATGAAGACCAGACGGTCCTTGATCGCCATCGCCTCGCGCAGCGCGCCCTCCACGTCGCCGGGACGTTCGATACGCATGCCGACATGGCCGTAGGCCTCGGCCAGCTTCACGAAATCAGGCAGCGCGTCCATGTAGGACATTGCATAGCGTCCCTGGTAGAAGAACTCCTGCCACTGCCGCACCATGCCCATGTAACGGTTGTTGAGCGTCACCACCTTGATCGGCAGATGGTATTGCAGGCAGGTGGACAGCTCCTGAATGCACATCTGTATGCTGGCCTCGCCGGTCACGCAGACCACCTGTTCGTCGGGGTGCGCCATCTGGGTGCCGATGGCGAACGGCAGACCGACGCCCATGGTGCCGAGACCGCCCGAATTGATCCAACGGTTCGGCTTGTCGAACTTGTAGAACTGTGCGGCCCACATCTGATGCTGGCCCACGTCGGAGGTCACATAGGCGTCGCCGCCCGTGATCTCGTAGAGCTTCTCCAGCACGAACTGTGGCTTGATGAGTTCACTGCCACGGTCATACTTGAGGCAGTCCAGGCCGCGCCATTCCTCAATCTGCTTCCACCAGGCCTTGAGCGGAGCGGCCTTGGGCTTCTTGCCGCTTTCGCGGATGATCCCGATAAGGTCTTCGAGCACGTCCTTGACCTGACCCACGATCGGGATGTCCACACGCACGGTCTTGGAAATGGAGGCGGGGTCGACGTCGACGTGCACGATCTTCGCGTGCGGGCAGAACTTGTCCACGTTGCCGGTCACCCGGTCGTCGAAGCGCGCGCCGATGGCGATCACCACGTCGGCCTGATGCATCGCCATGTTCGCCTCGTAGGTCCCGTGCATGCCGAGCATACCGAGCGACTGCCGGTCCGTCGCGGGATAGCCGCCGAGACCCATCAGCGTATTGGTGATCGGATAGCCGAGCATGCGCGTGAACTCGGTGAGTTCCTTCGCGGCGCCGCCCAGGATCACGCCGCCGCCGGCGTAGATGATCGGGCGCTCGGCCTGCAGGATCAGCTCGGCCGCGCGCTTGATCTGCCCGGGGTGCCCCTTGATCGTGGGGTTGTAGGAACGCATGCGGATACTTTTCGGATACTTGAACGCCGCCTTGGCCGCGGTCACGTCCTTGGGCAGGTCGACCACCACCGGGCCGGGTCGCCCGCTGGCGGCGATATAGAAGGCCTTCTTGACCGTTTCGGCAAGATCGGCGACGTCCTTGACCAGGAAGTTGTGCTTGACGATGGGGCGCGTGATGCCCACCGAGTCGGACTCCTGGAACGCATCGTTGCCGATCAGATAGGTCGGCACCTGCCCGGTGAACACGACCAGGGGCACGGAGTCCATGTAGGCATCGGCGATGCCGGTGACCGCATTGGTCGCGCCCGGCCCGGAGGTCACCAGCGCCACGCCCACACGGCCCGTCGACTTGGCGTAGCCCTCGGCCGCATGCACCGCACCCTGCTCGTGGCGAGTGAGGATGTGGCTGATGTCCTTCTGCTTGTACAGCGCATCGTAGATATGCAGTACCGCGCCGCCGGGATAGCCGAAAATCAGGTCAACGTCTTCCGCCTTCAGGCAACGTACAAAGATCTCGGCTCCGGTCAGTTCCGTCACGGTCTTCTCCGCCTCGCAATGCGCGACGGCGCCACCTCGGGCGCCGTCGGCAGATTCTTATTCACGAGACGCGCCTGCTACGCGTCTCGACTGGAACATTGCATAGTAATATGTCGTCACGAAAAAATCATCGTCTGCAGCCCAAGGAGTCTCGCGCATGATAACGGTTCGCCCCTACTTGGCCTCCGACGAAGACGCCGTGGTCGCACTCTGGGACACCTGCGGACTCACCCGACCCTGGAACGATCCGCGCCGCGACATCGCGCGCAAGCAAGCAGAACACCCCGAACTGTTCCTCGTGGGCGAGCGTGACGGCGCCTTGATCGCAACCGCCATGGCCGGCTATGACGGCCACCGAGGCTGGCTCAATTACCTTGCGGTCCACCCAGACCATCGCAGACAGGGTTACGGTCGCGTCCTGGTCGAGAGCATCGAGCATCGACTCACTGCCATCGGCTACCCCAAGCTCAACCTGCAGGTACGCAGCGACAACGCCGAGGCGGTCGAGTTTTACCGGAGCCTGGACTACGCGACCGACGCAGTGATTTCGCTGGGACGACGCCTCATCGCCGACACCTAGATCGACCGGACGCATGACTACGGAGCATCCAATGAAAACCATCGGCCTCATCGGCGGCATGAGCTGGGAGTCCACCGTGCCCTATTACCGGCACATCAATACCCGGGTGAAACAGCGCCTCGGCGGCCTGCATTCGGCCCGGCTGCTGCTCTACAGCGTCGACTTCCAGGACATCGAGACCCTACAGCAGACCGGTCGTTGGGAAGACGCGGCCGATCTACTGAGCGAAGTCGCCCGCACGCTGGAGCAGGCCGGCGCCGACTGTGTGGTGCTGTGCACGAACACCATGCACAAGGTCGCCCCCGAGATCGAAGCCGCCATCGGCATCCCGCTGCTGCATATCGCCGATGCGACCGCGACCGCTATCCGCAAACAGGGCATCCGGCGCGTCGGGTTGCTCGGCACGCGATTCACCATGGAGGAGGACTTCTACCGCGCGCGCATCGAGGCGCACGGCATCGAAACCCTGGTGCCGGAAACAGCGGATCGCGAGATGATCCACGCGGTGATCTACGGGGAACTCTGCCTCGGCGTGGTCGAGAACACATCGCGCCTGCGCTACCGAGAGGCAATTGGCCGGCTGGTCGAGCGCGGCGCCGAAGGCATCATCCTTGGCTGTACCGAGATCGCCATGCTGATCTCGCCCGACGACGCCACAGTGCCGGTCTTCGACACCGCAGAACTACATGCCGAGGCGGCGGCGGATTTGGCGATCAAGGAAGAACTGGGCTGCTGATTGCTTTCCGCAACGAAAATGTTACCCACAACAACTAAGATTGGATACAGCACATCGACCCCAGTCGGGTGCGAACAATGGAACTCCTTGCAAAACGAACGCAATTCGAAAAACGATAACAGGAGCAATCCCATGTCCGAAGAAAACGCCGTCGCCGAACAGTCTCTGGCAACCAATATCGCCGGCACCGCGAAGGTCATTTATATCCTCTACCTCGTCGCCCTGCTAATAGGTATCACTGGCCTGATAGGCGTGGTCATGGCCTATATCAATCGCAGCGATGCCCCAGAATGGCTTGCTGCACATTATCGTTTCCAGATTCGCACCTTCTGGATCGGAGGACTTTACCTATTCCTAGGTGGGCTGCTGAGTGTGATCATCATCGGATACTTCATCCTTCTCTTTTGGGCCATCTGGCTGATCGTGCGCTGCGTCAAGGGACTCAAGGCGCTCGATCAGCAACAGCCACCCGCCAATGTCGCCGGCTGGTTATTCTGATCTGGACAATGTGCGTATCGCCTTGTTGGTGGCGATGCGCACATGAAAATGCGATTCCCGGCAGAATAGATGAGCGATAGGCGGCCGCGTATGGGAGTTGGATATGCCAGCACGGATTTGGGTCGATGCGGACGCCTGTCCCGCGGTCATCAAGGAAGTCATCTTCCGGGCCGCCGCGCGTACCGGCACACAGACGACTTTGATTGCCAATCACGCCATGCGCGTCCCTGCCTCGCCCCTCATCCGCTTCATGCAGGTCGCTTCCGGGTTCGACGTGGCGGACAACGAGATCGTGCGGCGTGCGCAAGCTGGCGATCTGGTGATCACTAGCGACATCCCGCTGGCGGCCGAAGTGATCGACAAGGGGGCCGAGGCTCTGAGCCCCCGCGGCGAGCTGTACGCCGAGGGCAATATCCGCGACCGGCTCAACATGCGCGATTTCATGGAAACGCTGCGCGCCAGCGGCGTGCAGACCGGCGGACCCTCGGCCCTCAGCCAAAGCGACCGCAAGGCCTTCGCCGACCAGCTCGACCGCTGGCTAACCCGCCGCGCCGCGGCATCCGCCAAAGGCTGAGCGGGGCTCAGGGAGGCGTGCCGGCATCCCTGAACGACAGTTAGGTCGGAGCGAAACGCCTGCGGTAACAACCTGCGATCAATCGAGGAACCCAGGCCAATCTCATTCGCGTTGGGTTAGACCTTGAACTGCCCCACCAGACCCTGCAGCTGCTCCGCAAGACGCGACAACGCCTGGCTTGCTGCCAAGGCCTCGCGCGACCCCGTGGCCGTACCCTCGCTCATCAGCCTGATGTCGCTGACGTTGCGGTCGATGTCCGCGGTCACCGCACTCTGCTCGACGGCAGCGCTGGCGATATGCGCCGTCATGTCGCTGATGCGGGTCACTTCCTGGCTGATCTGCGCCAGGGCCGCGTCCGCCTCCTGCGCCTGTCGCACGGTATCCTGCGCCTGCCCGCGGCTCGACTGCATGCCGGCCACGGTGGCCTCGGCACCCTGCTGCAGGCGCTCGATCACCGCACGGATCTCCTCGGTCGACTCCTGGGTTCTGCGCGCCAGGTTTCTGACCTCGTCCGCGACCACCGCGAAGCCGCGCCCCTGATCGCCGGCCCTAGCAGCCTCGATCGCGGCGTTCAACGCCAGTAGATTCGTCTGCTCGGAAATCTCGTTGATCACGGACAGCACCATGGTGATTTTCGCGGTATCCGCGGCCACCGTCTGCGTCTTTACGGCTGCCTGCTCAATCTCATCGGCCAGTCTCGCGATCGACTGCGACGTGCCGTCCACCGCGTCGCGACCGCTGCGCGTCGCGACCTCGGCGCTTTGCGCCGCACTCGCCGCCTCTTCGGCATTGCGTGCCACCTCGTTGACCGTGACCGACATCTCGTTGATGGCCGTCGCGATCTGCTCGGTGCCCGACTGCTGCCGATCCATGTTGTCGCGCATGCCCTCGCTGCTACCGGCCAGCGACCTCGCCGACGACACCAACTCGTCAGTGGCTGCATTGACCCTGCCGATCAGTTGCTGGATGCGCTCCGCGAAGGCGTTGAAGGCCTGTGCGAGCTGCACCAGTTCGTGTCCGCCGCGGATCGGCATCCGACGGGTCAGGTCGCCTTCCCCGCGTGCAATATCGGACATGTTCACAACCGCTGCGCGCAGGGGCTTGCTGATCCCACGCGTGATCAGGGTGGCCTCGACCACGGCCAACAATACGCAGGCCAAGCCCAGCACGATCGTCAGCACGAGGGTGCGGTGGTAACGCCGGTCGCTGTTCGCGTACTCCGCGTTCGACTGAGCCGCCGTATAGCGTTGCAAGGCCAGTACGGCCTCGCCTTCCGGACGCACCAGCGGCAATACCTTGTGCAGGTACTCGTCACGGGCCGCGTCAATGTTTCCGGCACGGATCTGCGCGATGATGTTCTGCTGCAGCGGCCGTATCTGCTGCAGATAGCCCCTGATCCGCGCGATATGCTCTGACATGCCCGCCGAGGGATCCATGGCCAACAGATTCTGGATCGCCGCATTGGTCTTGCGGTGATTATCCGCAAGATGCGCATGATCGCCCGGCGTAAACGAGCGCCGCAGGAGCGCTTCGAGGAATACCCGCGCGCTGCTGATCGGACCGGCATAGATCTGCCTCAGATCGGCCGACCTGGCCTGACCGTCGGCCACGATATGCGCCATGCGATCATGCAGATGGCGGGTTTCGTACAGCTGGAAGGCGATCAGTCCGCTAAGCAAAACGACCAATACCGAAAACGCCAGTCCCAGGCGAGTGCCGATACGCATCCTTTCGGTCACGATTCACGTCCTTATGTTTGCGATGAATGGAATAACGTGGAAACGACATCTCATCGAGCCTTCTCCCGCCGTAGACAACCGACGGTATCGACCCCTTATCCGGCACCGCCGCACGCAGCCTACAATGCCGACAATGTCATTTCCATGAACGAAAACCCTCAAAAACAGGGCAAAAAAACCCTTTTAACACATAAAGTTATAAAATAATATGAAATACTTATCAATAGCCCTATGCAGGCGAGCGGTGTAGATCGTCCGATGCAACAGGTGTCGCACGTCGATGCGCGAGCGATACTGCCGCCGAAGTCATTCAGGAGATAACGATGCAATCCGTCATGATCGTGACCGGCGGCAGCCGCGGCATCGGTGCCGCTGTGGCCCGCCTCGGTGCCCGGGCGGGCTACGCCGTATGCGTGAACTACCGGCGCGACCGTGCCGCAGCCGAAACCGTGGTCGCCGACATCGAGGCCGCGGGGGGCCGCGGGATCGCGCTCGCGGCCGACATCGCCGTCGAGGACGAGGTAGTGAGTTTGTTCCGGCAGGTCGACGAAGCGTTGGGGCGGGTAACGGCGCTGGTCAACAACGCCGGCATCCTCGAACGCCATGCGCGCGTCGAGGACATGGACGCGGCACGGCTGGCACGCGTGTTCGCGGCCAACGTGACCGGCAGTTTTCTGTGTGCCCGCGAGGCGGTGCGGCGCATGTCCACCCGCCATGGCGGCCCCGGCGGAGCCATCGTCAATGTCTCCTCACGCGCCGCGCGCCTGGGCAGTCCCGGCGAGTACGTGGACTACGCCGCATCCAAGGCGGCGGTCGATACGCTGACCATCGGCCTCGCCCGGGAGGTCGCCGACGCCGGCATCCGGGTCAATGCCGTGAGTCCCGGCGTGATCTATACCGAGATCCACGCCAGCGGCGGTGAGCCAGGGCGCATGGATCGGGTCAAGGACGCAGTGCCGATGAAGCGCGGCGGACAGCCCGAAGAAGTCGCGCGCGCGATCCTGTGGCTGCTTTCCGACGAGGCGAGTTACGTGACCGGCGCAAACCTCGACGTCTCAGGCGGCCGCTAGCCGGCACAGCAGGAGAGCGGGGAAACGTCGCGCGAGAAGGTCTGCGCGCAGAGCTTGAGCCCCTCGACCATGGTCAGATAGGGGAACAGGCGCCCGGCCAGATCGTCGACCGTCATGCCGGCGGCCAGCGCCAGCGCGGCGCTCTGGATCATCTCGCCTGCCTCCGCAGCCAGTATCTGCGCGCCGAGCAGGCGGCCGCTACCGCGCTCGGCCACCAGCTTGACGAAACCGCGGGTGTCGAAATTCGCCAGGGCGCGGGGCACGTTGTCCAGGCTCAGCGTGCGGCTCTCGGCCTCCAGCCCGCGCGCCTTCGCCTGCTGCTCACTCAGGCCGACGGTGGCGACCTGCGGGTCGGTAAACACCACCGCCGGCATCGCCGCGAGGTCGAGGCTGGCATCGCCGCGAGGTCGAGGCTGGCATCGCCGCGAGGTCGAGGCTGGCATCGCCGCGAGGTCGAGGCTGGCATCGCCGCCGGTCATGTTGATCGCCGCGCGCGTGCCGGCCGCCGCGGCGACGTACATGTATTGCGGCAACGCAGTGCAGTCGCCGGCGGCATGGATCCAGTCGACCCCCGTGCGCAGATGTGCATCGACCGCGATGCGTCCCTCTGCATCGGTCTCGAGACCGACCGTCTGCAGCCCCAGTGCGGCGGTATTCGCGCGTCGGCCCGTCGCCACCAGCAAGGCCTCGCTTTCGAGCATGCCGTCGGCCAGCGTCAGGCGGAAACGCCCGCCGACATGCGCTACCCGCTGAGGCACGCTGTGCAGGCGCAGGTCGAGACCCTCCGCACGCAGGATCTCCGCGAGCCCCTCGCCCAGCGCGGCATCCTCCCGCGAGAGCAGCGTGCTGCGTGCCAGCAGCGTCACCCGGCTGCCGAGGCGCACAAAGGCCTGCGCCAATTCAAGCGCCACCACGGAACCGCCGATCACGGCGAGGCGTTGCGGGATCGTCTCTGCGGTCAGCGCCTCTGTCGAGGTCCAGTAGGGCGTTCCGGCGAGGCCCGGAATCGAAGGGAAGCGGCCGAGGCGCCGGTGGCGATCAGCACCCGGTCGGCCAGCAGAACCCGAGCCGATCACCACGACCCGCAGACCCGGCCCGGACATCTCGCCCTGCCCGTCCCCATCCAGCGGGTAGGCATCGCATCCCGCGGCCCGTACCTGCTAGACCCAATCGTCCGCACACCCGCCCTCTACGCGGGCAAGCCCTTCCGCGTAGGACACCTGCGCGCTTACGCCTTCGAGCTTGTCGAGCGCCCGTCTCACGGCAACGGCACAGTGTTCGCAGGTCATGTCGTTGATGCGTAATGTGGCATCCATGCTGTTCTCCTAAAACGCTTCTGTCGGTACATGCCGCTCGAGGCAATCATACGGCCGCAAAGACGTGGCGGGCGGCTAGCCCAAGGGATGAGATGGATATCCCGCATCGGTGGTTACGCACGTCAATGCCGCCACGTCAGTCTTGCGCGGATCATAGGTCACGGTCACCGTCTTGCGATCGAGATTGGGCTTGACACCGCTGACCCCGGGCACCTTCTCCAAGGCATTTTATAATGGTGAGCGGACACAGGCCGCAGGTCATGTTGGGAATCGAACGTGTAATGCTGCGCAGTGCCTGTACATCCGTCTGGGCGGTCATGGCGGGCTGCCCGGCCAGAACCAGAGGCGAAAAGGCCAGCACAAGAAACAGCAGCACCAAGGCGATGAAAATGGGGCGGTATGGCTCGAGCACCGTCAGATTTCCAATCCAAGCACCGCTCACCCCCACGGCCAGCAGGATGAGAGGACCGAAGCAGCAGGCAGAAGCGCCGATACCCGCCAGAATGGCGTCACCCAGCGACCACCGAACGCCTTGACCCCAGTGCATATCGCTCCCTCAAGTGCCACGAAATGCCGAACCGTAAAACCGTACCCGGGTACAGACTCAAGTCGAGGGATTAAAGATTTTGCAGTTTTGCGATGTACCGGAGCAGCGACTACTATTGGTCCGTCGCGACCAGGACAGTTCACACATGACGCGCTTGGAAGGGCAATTCCTCTTTTCGGAAAGCAAGGGCGAGGGTATGCCCGGCAAGAACGATGGCGATGTCGACGCATTCAGCCAGCTACCTGTCGGACTAGCGATAGCCGTCGATGGTCTGCTCGCACACGTCAACCCAATTGCACAACAGATTCTCGAAGCCGAAAAACCCGATGATCTGCTCGGTCGCTCCCTATTCGACTTCGTTGAACCAGCAGACCTCGCACAAACACAAAGTCGACTGCGCAGGCTGGCCGTCGATGGCACACCCAATCCACCTACGGAAATTCGCCTGCTGAGCCTGCGCGGCAACTTACGCGTGGTCGTTGCCAGCAGTCGCATGTATATTTTCCAGGGTACACCGGCACTGATGATTGCGGCGCACGACATGACGCGCATGCATCAGATACATGAGCAACTACGCGACAACGAACAGAGCCTACGCCAGGTTTTCGAGAGTATGCAGGACGTGTACTACCGCACCGACGCGCAGGGCGTGGTGCAGATGGTAGGACCCGGCGTACGCCGTGTGCTCGGCTACGAACCGCATGAAATCATCGGACGCAAGGCCGAGGACTACTACCCCCACCCCGTCGACCGCGACGCCTTC
Organism: Acidihalobacter aeolianus; assembly: GCF_001753165.1. GTDB lineage: Bacteria > Pseudomonadota > Gammaproteobacteria > DSM-5130 > Acidihalobacteraceae > Acidihalobacter > Acidihalobacter aeolianus. The sequence goes on along the minus strand of NZ_CP017448.1, from coordinate 1,302,465 downwards.
AAGCAGGCCATTCGCGATCACGGGGAAGTGTCCGATTTTCCCGGACAGATGGTGCGCAGCGACGGTCAGGTCATCGACATTTCGATCAGCAGCCATGCCCTGTTCGATGAAAATGGAAACTTTGCAGGCGTCGAAGGCATTTATCGCGATGTGACCGAACGCAAGATGCTCGAACGCGAACTCCTACGGCTGGCAACGACCGACCCACTGACCGGGATAGCCAATCGTCGTGCATTCCTGGAACGCGCAAGCGAGCACCTCAAGCATTGCCGACGTTATGGCTCCCACCTCGTCTTGATCATTCTTGATCTGGACCATTTCAAAGCGATCAACGATCGATACGGTCACGTCGCGGGAGACCGGGTACTGGTTCGTTTCGTTGACGAGGCAAAACAGGAATTGCGCGAAACCGACCTGTTCGGGCGCCTGGGGGGCGAAGAATTCTGCGTAATTCTGGAACAGACCACGATCGAACCTGCTCTCAAGACCATCGAACGTATCCAGCAGCGCATGCGCACGACCAATTTCGAGGACAATGGCGAACGCTACACCGTCACGGTCAGCGCGGGAGGCACTGAGAATTTACCCGAGGATGCCAATATCGAGCGCCTGCTGGAACGCGCTGACAAGGCCTTATACCAGGCCAAGAACGACGGACGAGACCGCACGGCCTGGTATCAGGAGTAAATATTCGCAAAGCGCATGTGCCGCCGCACACATGCGCTTCGTCATTCAGTTCCGGTAGCCTGGCCCGGTGATCGGCAGTCCGTTGCTCATATAGCTCAGAAAATAGGCCAGATCGCGATAGCGCGCACTCTGTGGCTTGAACGGCTCAACCCTGATCTTCTTGTTGCAACCGATGAAACGTCGCTCCAGCGTGCCAAGCCCACCCCATTTCGCACGATACGCGGGGAACCCGTTTGGCATACCTAGTGCCGGACTGATCAGTTGGGCACGCAATCGTTGCCCCGAATGCAGCATGTGGCAATCCGCACAGGAAAGATTCAACTTTCCGATAGGTGTGTAGAAGAAATTCTTGCCTTCCGTATAGGCCGCAAGTTCGGCAGGTGTACGCGGCGGCTGGATATCGAGCGGCTTCCCGTCGGAGGTGCTGGCCATATAGGCCAGAATCTCGGCCAGAGGCCCGCGTTTCCAGGCAAGCGGCTTGAGGCCGTTCGCTTGACGGCACTGATTGACCGCGACGGCCAAAGTCACCACCTGCCCGGTCTTGGCGTCGAAACGCGGGTAATCCTGGCGAATCCCGATACCGCCATTAGGAAAGCAATCGCCATAGGTATGCCCGTTCGGGAATGGCGTGTCGAACAGCTGTTTACCGTTTGCGATGCCAATGGATTGCGGTGGGAACGACATCACACTGTGATATTGCGCCATGGCATCCTTGCCGGTGATGCCCGGAATCCACTCGCCCTGCGCATACGCCTTGAGCGGTACGTTGGGGAAGCGCCGTTCAAAATAACTACGGAACGTGGCCAGATCCTTTGTTGGCGAATCCTCGACAGCGCTACTGCTGTTAACCAAGAAATAGTAATAAGACCAATAAATTCCAACCGCCAACACAAGAAAAAGCAGCGCATACAACGCATAAAGGGTGCGTGTTTTATTCATCGACAATCATCCATCGGCAGGATCGGATCGAGCCTCATTATTTGAGCGAATACAGGAAATCCATGATCTGGTGGATTTGTTTACGCGTCAGCAAATGATTGGCGCCATAGGGGGGCATGATCGTGTTGCTGCCGTAGTTCTGGCGCGCATCCCAGATCTGTGCGAACAATCGATTGCGGTCGGGAAACGGCGGTTGCAGCGGCTGGGCGATGTCTCCCGCCATCACCGCGCCCTTGATCTGATGGCAGGCGATGCAATTGCCCGCCTTGCGGCTAAAGGCAAGATGTCGGCCTGCAGCAATATCCGCCGCCGAAGCCACCGACATCGCGGCGTAGACCTGACGAGGGATGAGAAAAATGCCGGACAGCATGACAAACAGCGCAGCTGCGGAGAACAGACTCGCTCCGTAATGGGGAAATCCCTTCATAACGCCTCCTTGGATGGCGGACAGCAATACCAGGCCTTCTGGCGAGGCCCTATGCACGTGCTGCACACATATTACACCGATTCCCGCATTGTCATCGATCAAGGTGAACCCGACATCAGCCTGAATTATCGTCAGCTGCCGTTTCGCTGTAGCATGGCAGCTTGCGATTCCCGATAATGGGCCCCCTTCATCCATACCCGAACAAGCGATCCTCTATGGCGCAATACATCTTCACCATGAGCGGCGTCGGCAAGATCGTGCCGCCCAAGAAACAGATCCTTCGCGACATCTCGCTGAATTTCTTCCCCGGCGCCAAGATCGGCGTGCTCGGCTACAACGGCGCCGGCAAGTCCACGCTGCTGCGCATCATGGCTGGCGTGGATACCGACATCGTCGGCGAGGCCCGTCCGCAGCCTGGCATCAACATCGGCTACCTGCCCCAGGAGCCGGCGCTGAACCCGGACAAGGACGTGCGCGGCAACGTCGAGGAAGGTCTCGGCGAAATCAAGGAAGCGCAGGCCAAGCTCGACGCCGTCTATGCCGCCTACGCCGAACCCGACGCCGACTTCGACGCGCTGGCCGCCGAGCAGGCGCGCCTGGAGAACATCATCCAGGCCGCCGACGCGCACAACCTCGACCACAAGCTGGAGGTCGCCGCCGAGGCGCTGCGCCTGCCGCCATGGGACGCCGACGTCACCAAGCTCTCCGGCGGCGAACGCCGCCGCGTGGCGCTGTGCCGCCTGCTGCTGTCGGCGCCCGACATGCTGATCCTCGACGAACCGACCAACCACCTCGACGCCGAGTCGGTGGCCTGGCTCGAACGCTTTCTGCAGGAATTCCCCGGCACCGTGGTCGCGGTCACCCATGACCGCTACTTCCTCGACAACGTGGCCGGCTGGATACTCGAACTAGACCGCGGCCACGGCATCCCCTGGGAGGGCAACTACTCCTCCTGGCTGGAGCAGAAGGAACGCCGCCTGGCGCAGGAGGAAAAGAGCGAGGGCGCGCGCGTCAAGGCCATGGAGGCCGAGCTGGAATGGGTGCGCGCCAATCCCAAGGGCCGCCAGGCCAAGTCCAAGGCCCGCCTCAAGCGCTTCGAGGAATTGAGCGCCAGCGACTACCAGAAACGCTCGGAGACCAAGGAAATCTACATCCCGCCCGGCCCGCGCCTGGGCGACAAGGTGATCGAGGTCGAGAACCTCAGCAAGTCCTTCGGCGACCGCGTGCTGTATCAGGGGCTGTCGTTTAGCCTGCCGCGCGGCGGCATCGTCGGCGTGATCGGGCCCAACGGCGCGGGCAAGACCACGCTGTTCCGCATGCTCACCGGCGCCGAGCAGCCCGACGAGGGCACCATCACCGTCGGCGAGACCGTGCAGATCGCCTACGTCGACCAGAGCCGCGACACACTCGGCGGCGACAAGTCCGTGTGGGAAGAACTCTCAGACGGCCAGGACATCATCACCGTCGGCAACTACGAGGTGAACTCGCGCGCCTATGCCAGCCGCTTCAACTTCAAGGGCACCGACCAGCAGAAACGGGTTAAGGATCTGTCCGGCGGCGAACGCAACCGTGTGCATCTGGCCAAGCTGCTCAAGAGCGGCGGCAACCTGCTGCTGCTCGACGAACCGACCAACGACCTCGACGTGGAAACCCTGCGTGCGCTGGAAGAGGCCCTGCTCGACTTCCCCGGCAGCGCCGTGGTCATCTCGCACGACCGCTGGTTCCTCGACCGCATCGCCACCCACATCCTCGCCTTCGAGGACGACGGCACCGTGACCTGGTTCGAGGGCAACTACACGGACTACGAAGCCGACCGCCACGCGCGCCTCGGCACCGCCGCCGACCAGCCCCATCGCATGAAGTACCGGCGCCTCAGCGCATGATCGCTCTCACCCACCCGCCCACCGAGGGCGAGTGGGTGGGCCGGGCTTCCTTGCGATATGTCTTGGTAACGCACCTCTACCGACGTCAGCCTGCTGCTTGCCGGATAATTGCGCATCTCCGATCTCACTAGCTCGGCGTATTCGCCAGGCTATACGGCGGCTTCTATTCGACCAAGGTGCCCTGGTGGTAGACAACCTTCCAATCGCTCCCAGAACGACGCCAAATGGTTGAGCGACGGGATAACCGCTCGCCCTGGAATAGGGTATACGTGACCAAATAATTTTGTTCGGCGATTTCCCGACATTGGAAATCTTCGATATACCAGGTCGTCCGAATCAGGCTCGCATACCGCTTTTCGAGCGACTCGATGATGTACTCTCGGCTGTATCTCCTACCCGATGCGCCGACTTCCCAAAAATCCGACTCGGTCATCCGCTCATGGTATTCTCGCGTCAGACCAAATGCCTCTCTGTGAAACAAAGGCTCACGTGCTCTCAATGCGGCCGCAACCTCATGCAGTTCTTCCAGGGTCGTGAACTCGGGGTCAGGACTGGATTTGAGTGTTTCTTCCGACACGAGACCATCGACAACGCTGACCGAATATTTTGTCATTCGTTGATCCCCACATGAAAATCAACCGTTTCCAAGTATGCTTAACCTAGGGCCTGTTCACACTAATAAGTGTATCGACGATGAGAGCGAAGTGGATGAAGAAGGTGAAGACGACATCGAGCTTATCGAAGCGTGAGAAGATGCGCCGAAATCCTTTGAGTCTTCGGAATAGTCGCTCGACTTCATTGCGCTTCTTGTAAAGTTCAAGATCGTATTCCCAAGGCGTGAGCCGATTGCGCTTGGGCGGCACCACTGGGGTCATACCCAGATCCAGCGCGAGCTGGCGCGTCTCGTCACCCTCATAGGCGCGGTCCATGATGACCGAGGTGCCTTCCCAGCCGCAGTGCTCCAGGCTTTTGAGCAGTTTTCTGCCTTCTGGTGCATCTCCGGCCTGTCCCGGGGAAAGTCGAAAGGCTACGGCTCGATTGGCTCCGGCGGCGACCAGATGAATCTTGGTTGTCCATCCGGCGCGGGATTTGCCGATAGATTGAGGACCGTTTTTTTTAAAGCACCGGTTCCGTCTGGATGAACCTTGACGGCTGTGGAATCGAGCGAGACATGATCGACTTGGATATTAATCACGTCGTTTTCCTGCAGCGCCAGGAAGACTCGATCCAGCACGCCCTGTTTGGCCCAGCGATTGGCGCGCATATAGATGCTGTGCCAGCGACCGAAACGGACCGGTAAGCCACGCCACTTGCAGCCATGCTCGGCCACGTACAGGATCGCGTTAAGCACCTGTAGGTTGGATATTTTTATATTGCCTCGCGGAAGCGGCAACAAGGGCTCGATGATTTTGTACTGCTGCAAGGTAATTTCCATGCAGCAATTATATCAAAATTAATGTGAACAGGCCCTAGAACTTTAAAGGCGCTCAAAACATATATCCAAGGTAACTACTCAGCTAATTCTCAGAGATCGCCAGAGCAAAAGCCGGTAGCTTGCGATCGAATACTAGGCGCAACGCCTCCGAAGCCGTGACCCCCTGCTTTCGGCAGGTCGATAGATATCCCCGTATGCGGCAAAACATCGCGGCACCCTCCAGGCTGCGGAAGCAGCCGGAGATCTTCTGCTGCACTTTGGTCATACGGATATCGTTCTCCGCCTGATTGTTCGTGAACGGCACATTGACGTCCACCATGAAACGCAGCACATCGTCTTCATAGGCCATCAGACGCTCCAGCAGATTGCGGGCCTTGCTCCGCTTGATCCGCCCCCGAGGCTTGTTGTCGGGTGGTTTTTCCGGCTCAGGGCATTCCAGTTGCCCCGCCTCGAGCACATCTCGGTAGCGCTGCCGGTAAGCATTGGCCTCGGTCAGCGGCAGGATGCCGCCAGCGTTCTCGACGGCCTGATGAATCTCTCTGAGCAGCTTGCCCATCGCTTCCGCCCATTGTTGTCCGTCCTGCTCGAATGCTCGTTCCAGTTCGCGCAGGTGGTGGGCATTGCACAGGGCATGGGTGCAGTCCCGATAACGGTAATAGGGTTTCCAATGGTCATGACACAGCACACCGCGGAACCGTGGCAGGATCCCGATCGCGTCCATCGCCTCCTGGCCTCGCTTACTGTGGACCTGATAATGCGTCCAATCAGCATTGGACAGACCATGCAGCCAATGGCGTTTGCCATCAATGTTGACCCCGGTCTCGTCGGCATGAGCGGACACGGCTTTGGCCAATGCCGTTTTGCTGATCGCCTCAAAGGCCGCCAGGCGGGTAAATGCCTCGCGATTGAAGTTCACCAGTGAACCATCGCTCAAAGGGATGCCCAACTGATCGGCAAAGTAATCCTGGATCCGCTTGTAGGGCAAGAGCTGATATTGGGACAGATAGACGGCATGGGCCTTGAGGCCGGAACCATACTGCACCTTCTTATCCACCCCTTCCGGGAATGAAGCCACAAAACGTTGGCCTGATTCATTCTCCAGGATCTGCGCCCGATACTCGGTCACGATCCGGCTGATGTCGATATCAAAAACCTGGCGAGTCTCGAAACCCGCCTCGGTATAGCAGCCTTTCGGCAAGCGACGACGATCGATCTTGAGGACCTCGATCTCATCGGGATGCTCGACCGGGCGCAAGGTCTTGCCCACGTGCCCCGGCTGGCCACCGGAAGGTCGGCTTGAGCGCACACGCTGGCTGCGTGGCCGATTGGGATCCGATGCCGGCGGCTGACTGCTGTTGCGGCTATTGAGCCCGAGACGGTTGAGTAACACGACGAACAACATGAGCATCATCTCGATACTGGCGCGGAGTGCCGGAGATAGGTCTTTCTCCTGCTCCAGTTGCGCCCTGACCTGTGCCAGGGTGATCTCGATATCGACGCCGTCGATCCGCACGCAAGACTGCTCCAAAGAAGTAATGAAGCTATTATCTCACGGGTTTTGAAGTGCCAATTTTCTCGTTTGTAAGGCGATCTGGCGGCGTAAAATAATTGACTGACGGTGGGGCAGTGCCTCGCGTGATGTCGCAAGGAAGACTACGCCTCTGTCGCTTTCGGAGACCAATAATCGCACTCGTTACAGCGCCGCCATATTTTCAAAAAAACTACCAAAAACCCTGTCAAGTACTTTTTGTAATTATTTTCACTGAGTAGTTACTATCCAAGCAGATTGATCGGCCCATCCACCCAGCCTTTTTCCCCAATCTGCTTGATCATGATTTCGTTGGCAATCCTTTCAACCGCTACGCCGTAGTTCTTGTGGTCGTTGATACGCAACCATAAACAAAGCGCGTCCAAGCCCTGAAAACCGTTGCGCTCGTAAAGTCGGGCACGGTTTACGATGGCGAACAGAAAATCGATGCGCGAACGCCTCGCCAGTTCAGACAGCTTCTCAAGCAATTCGGACGCAATCCCCCGATCGCGGAATTGCGGGTCGACACACAAATCCACGATCCCGAAAATGGTACGTGGTTGGTCGTCGACCGCGATTACACGGTGATCCACACCCATATGCGCAATCAGGGAGGTATCGTCGTAAACCAGAAAGCGAAAGTGCGGGAGTTGCTTGTAGTACGACCAGGGCTTCCGATGATCGGGAAAGCAGCGGTTCTTCAGATCGATGATCTTTGCGTGAGCGGTCGGCGAAATCTCGTATTCCTGAATCAGTTCGATTTTTATCGGTGGACTTGAAATTCTCGTTGAGCCAACTTTGTCGGTTGTTGGGTGACACATCACATGGGTATCTATCGGTACGCCACGACAAAATACGCACCCATCTCCCTTTCAAGGCTTTCCAGAACTTCCTTCGAGCGCGCCGCTTCAAGGTACTCGTTGCGAAGGGCTTCGATTCGGATCACATCGTCTGCAGCAATTCCAAACAACGGACTCTTCAAGGCCGATGCCAGCACGTCGTTCAAATGCTCCGCAGAAAGGTATTTCGAAGTAGGCTCAACGATCACTTCCGATCTTGAGTAACCCGTTTCCGCCAGCAAAGCGTGGCAACGCTCAGGCGTACCCGTATCGTGCCCGACCGGCGACACGAAAATACCGTGCGTCCCAGCGAAGGAGCGCAACAAATGGCCGGTCGCATGGGAATTTTCCGCCCAACAGTTGAACACCAGTCTGCCTCCTGGCCTCAGCAGCGCATGCCAGCGGCGAAGTGCCGCCGAAACAGCGGCCATATACGACAATGCATTGCAGCAGGTGACGAGGTCGAAACTTGCTGCAGGAAAATCCAAGTCTTCGGCATCGGCCAGGCGCAGATCCAGATTGTCCAGGCCGGACCCGGCCAGCGCTGCGGCAGCCTGAGCCAGCATGCCCTCCGAAATATCCACGCCAACGACCTGTCCGCCATCGCCAACGAGGCGTGCCGCGGGTATGGCACGAAGCCGGTCCCGGTAGCAATATCGAGGACACGCTCGCCCGGCTGCAGTGCAGCGAGATCGAGAAAGCGCTCGGCCATGCGCGCATGCAGTTCGCTGCGCCCGTATCCGGAACGCGCATCGAAAAACTCGGCCACGCGCGCCTTATAGGGCGCGGGCATCCCGGTATCCGGCATCGTCGAACTCCCGCGCATGCCTGGTCGATTGGGTGTATGTGTGCACAAGGCGCCGCCGAACCATCGCAGCAAGTCGACGTCTAAGCGCATTGTCTTTCGACCGCCCAACCGGGAATACGTGCGTTTAACCCATCACAAACCATTGGGGCATGCACCCGCGTCCTCGCGTAAAATCCGCATCACCGTTCATTGACCCGTGGCGCGGACAGCGACTGCCGCGCACTGGAAAAGGATCTGCTCATGTCAAACCCAGAGACAGGAAGACCACCCGTACAAAACAGCGATTTCTGGAACCAGCGCTACGCCGCGCAGACGTTCGTCTGGACCGCCAACGCGAACCGCTTCGTGGCGGAAGAAGTCGCTTATCTGCCGCCTGGCAGGGCCCTGGATCTCGCCGCCGGCGAGGGCCGCAACGCGGTCTGGCTCGCCGAACAGGGCTGGCAGGCGCACGCGGTCGATTTTTCCGATGTCGCCATGGAAAAGTGTCGCCGTCTGGCGGCAGAGCGCCAGGTTGCCGAACGCGTGACCTGCGAGGTGGCCGATCTGCACGACTATGTGCCCACGCCCGACGCCTACGACCTCGTCTTGCTGATCTACCTGCAGATTCCACAGGTTGAGCTGACCCCGGTCATCGCAAGAGCGGCCGAGGCGGTGGCGCCGGGCGGCACCTTCCTGCTGGTCGCGCATGACTCGGCCAATCTGAAGGACGGCTATGGCGGCCCGCAGAATCCCGATGTGCTCTACACCGCGAACGAGGTGCTCGCGGCGCTGGGCGACCGGCTGGAGGTCGAGAAGGCCGGCGTGGTCGAGCGTCCGGTGGAAACCGGTGCCGGCACCCGCGTCGCCCTCGACTGCCTCGTGCGCGCACGGCGCCCCCGCTAAGCCGTCGCCGCGTCGTGCCTCGATTCCAGCAGCGCACGACGCGTTAACATGCAAGCCCATCATCCAAGACACGACCCCCAATGACCGACATCGACCGCCTGTTCAGCCGCCTGGACGCCTTGCTCGACCGCCTCGAACCCCTGCTGCCCGCCGCCGCTCCAGAAACGGACTGGGACGCTGTGGCCTTCCGCTGGCGCCGGCCCGGTTACCTGCAACCGGTACGCCACCCGCAACTGATCGAGCCCGACGCCCTGCTCGGCATCGAGCGCCAGAAGTCCTTGCTGGCGCGCAACACGGCGCAGTTCGTGCGCGGCCTACCGGCCAACAATGCCCTGCTGTGGGGTTCGCGCGGCACCGGCAAGTCTTCGCTCATCCGCGCCATGCTGGAGCAGTTCGCCGGCGAGGGACTGCGCCTGATCGAGGTCGAACGGCGCGATCTGGCCGACCTGCCCGAGATCGTCGAGCCGTTGTACGAACGCCCCGAACGCTTCGTGATCTTCTCCGACGATCTTTCCTTCGAGGCCGACGACCCGAGCTACAAGGCGCTCAAGGCAACGCTGGACGGTTCGGTTGCCGCCGCCCCGGACAACGTTCTCATCTACGCGACTTCCAATCGCCGTCACCTGCTGCCCGAATACCAGCGCGACAACCTGGACACGCGCGTGGCCGACGGCGAGATTCACCATGGCGAGGCGGTTGAAGAGAAGATTTCCCTGTCCGAACGCTTCGGCCTGTGGATCGGTTTTCACGCCTTCCGCCAGGAGGACTACCTCGGCATCGTCTACCACACCCTGCAGCGCATGCAGATCGTCTTCGACGAGGAGGCAGTACGCCCCGAAGCCCTGCGCTTCGCGCTGGAACGCGGCTCGCGCAGCGGTCGCGTGGCCGCCCAATTCGCGCGCGACTGGGCCGGCCGCACTGGTTTATAGGCGATACGCTCCATACTCCCCATGCATTAGGGCCAAAAAATAGGCTCAGGCACCCTCCATTCGCTCAAACCCAAAATCTTTAACCATCAATTTTTACCCATTTGCATTGTCTATACTATTCCTTGTCCCGAATTCATACCACGACCCACCTGCCCGCGAGTCCGATAAGAATCGGAGAAGGCGAAGATGGACGACAAAAGGCATGATGATCTGCGCATCCTGATCGTGGACCCACCTCGCACCGATGCCCAAAGATTCGAGCGTCCACTCGTGCAGAGCCGCATGGCGTGCGTGACTCGCCATGTGCATGCAGTCAAAACATTGCGTCAAAATCTGGAAAGTTTCCTTCCCCACGCAGTGCTCGCGGATGTAGACATCCCGCGATATGCGGATAAAATCATCCTCTGCGACATACGTAGAAACCACCCAGATATTCCAGTCATTTTCGTCGGCGGAGACCTCAAGGCTACGGAAGCTGTCGCTTTGATTCACGATGGCGCCAGCGATTACGTACCCATATCAGACATCGCAAGACTACCGCTAAGTATTCAGCAAGCACTACAGCAGGAAGAACAGGTCCGCCACCGCAAGGCAGCAGAGCAGTCACTGCGCGAGACAATGGAAAAACTAAAACTTTTCCGCACGCTGCTCGATCAATCAACCGATGGAATTGAAGTTGTCGATCCAGAAACCATGCGCTTTATGGACGTCAATGACGCCGAGTGCCGTAGTCTCGGCTACCAAAGGGACGATCTGTTGCAAATGACCGTACTCGACATCGACCCAGCTGCCCGGCAAAACAAATCAGAGATAGCGAATCGAGTACTTTCCGAGCTGGGGAAATCAGGTGTTGCACGTTTCGAAAGCGTACATCGACGCAAAGACGGAAAAGAGTTTCCCGTTGAAGTCAGCGTACAAGTAATCGAACTCGATCGTCCTTACTGGATCAGCATTGCACGAGATATCAGCGAACGCAAAAAACACGAAGCCGAACTGCTTCGCCTGAACCGTGTACTCAGAACCTTGAACGAAGCAAACAACGCATTATTACATGCCGAAAATGAACCCAAGCTGATGCAAAATATTTGCGAAATGCTGGTCGACAGCGGCGACTATGTGCTTGCATGGATCGGTTTGGCCCAGAATGACCCTGAGAAGAATATTACGCCAGTGGCCATTGCCGGAGATGGAGAGGCTTATGTCAACGAACTCCAACTCAGTTGGGGGGACGGACCAAACGCGAATGGCCCCTGTGGGCTAGCGGTTCGCACGGGTGAGACTCAAAACGTCGGCGATATGTATAACGATCACCGTTTCACTCCCTGGCGTAACCTAGCCGGCCGCTTTGGCTACGCTTCTTGTACCGCTATTCCGATCATGGACAGAAACCATACCCTTGGGTGTTTAACGATTTACTCGAGAGATGAGTTCACCTTTAGCAATGATGAAATAAATTTGTAACTACTCAGTGAAAATAATTACAAAAAGTACTTGACAGGGTTTTTGGTAGTTTTTTTGAAAATATGGCGGCGCTGTAACGAGTGCGATTATTGGTCTCCGAAAGCGACAGAGGCGTAGTCTTCCTTGCGACATCACGCGAGGCACTGCCCCACCGTCAGTCAATTATTTTACGCCGCCAGATCGCCTTACAAACGAGAAAATTGGCACTTCAAAACCCGTGAGATAATAGCTTCATTACTTCTTTGGAGCAGTCTTGCGTGCGGATCGACGGCGTCGATATCGAGATCACCCTGGCACAGGTCAGGGCGCAACTGGAGCAGGAGAAAGACCTATCTCCGGCACTCCGCGCCAGTATCGAGATGATGCTCATGTTGTTCGTCGTGTTACTCAACCGTCTCGGGCTCAATAGCCGCAACAGCAGTCAGCCGCCGGCATCGGATCCCAATCGGCCACGCAGCCAGCGTGTGCGCTCAAGCCGACCTTCCGGTGGCCAGCCGGGGCACGTGGGCAAGACCTTGCGCCCGGTCGAGCATCCCGATGAGATCGAGGTCCTCAAGATCGATCGTCGTCGCTTGCCGAAAGGCTGCTATACCGAGGCGGGTTTCGAGACTCGCCAGGTTTTTGATATCGACATCAGCCGGATCGTGACCGAGTATCGGGCGCAGATCCTGGAGAATGAATCAGGCCAACGTTTTGTGGCTTCATTCCCGGAAGGGGTGGATAAGAAGGTGCAGTATGGTTCCGGCCTCAAGGCCCATGCCGTCTATCTGTCCCAATATCAGCTCTTGCCCTACAAGCGGATCCAGGATTACTTTGCCGATCAGTTGGGCATCCCTTTGAGCGATGGTTCACTGGTGAACTTCAATCGCGAGGCATTTACCCGCCTGGCGGCCTTTGAGGCGATCAGCAAAACGGCATTGGCCAAAGCCGTGTCCGCTCATGCCGACGAGACCGGGGTCAACATTGATGGCAAACGCCATTGGCTGCATGGTCTGTCCAATGCTGATTGGACGCATTATCAGGTCCACAGTAAGCGAGGCCAGGAGGCGATGGACGCGATCGGGATCCTGCCACGGTTCCGCGGTGTGCTGTGTCATGACCATTGGAAACCCTATTACCGTTATCGGGACTGCACCCATGCCCTGTGCAATGCCCACCACCTGCGCGAACTGGAACGAGCATTCGAGCAGGACGGACAACAATGGGCGGAAGCGATGGGCAAGCTGCTCAGAGAGATTCATCAGGCCGTCGAGAACGCTGGCGGCATCCTGCCGCTGACCGAGGCCAATGCTTACCGGCAGCGCTACCGAGATGTGCTCGAGGCGGGGCAACTGGAATGCCCTGAGCCGGAAAAACCACCCGACAACAAGCCTCGGGGGCGGATCAAGCGGAGCAAGGCCCGCAATCTGCTGGAGCGTCTGATGGCCTATGAAGACGATGTGCTGCGTTTCATGGTGGACGTCAATGTGCCGTTCACGAACAATCAGGCGGAGAACGATATCCGTATGACCAAAGTGCAGCAGAAGATCTCCGGCTGCTTCCGCAGCCTGGAGGGTGCCGCGATGTTTTGCCGCATACGGGGATATCTATCGACCTGCCGAAAGCAGGGGGTCACGGCTTCGGAGGCGTTGCGCCTAGTATTCGATCGCAAGCTACCGGCTTTTGCTCTGGCGATCTCTGAGAATTAGCTGAGTAGTTACATAAATTTACTCGAAGAAGTAGCAGGCAATCTAGCCTATGGCATTTTCAGTTTACGGGTACGTGCCGAGCGAGATCATGCCATCCAAGAAAGCGAAAACCATGCTGAGCATCTACGTAAAACCATGGTGGACACCATCCAGGCAGTCGCAACTGTGGTTGAGATGCGGGATCTGTATACAGCAGGACATCAACTCAGAGTGGCAGAATTAGCCTTTGCAATCGCACAAGAAATGGGCTTAGGTGATGAATGTGCGAACGGCGTGTATCTGGCCGGTATTGTTCACGATATCGGGAAAATTCATATCCCAGCAGAAATCCTAAGCAAACCAGCCAAGTTAAGCCCCATTGAATACGAAATGGTTAAAACACATTCGCAAAACGGGTATGAGATCCTCAAAGGCATCGAATTTCCCTGGCCTATCGCACAGGCTGTATTGCAACATCATGAACGCATGGATGGCTCTGGCTATCCACAAGGGCTGAAGAACGAAAATATTCTTATCGAGGCCCGCATACTTGCTGTTGCCGACGTAGTCGATTCCATGTCCTCACACCGCCCGTATCGCGCTGGCCTGGGTATCAAATTAGCTCTAGCCGAAATTCGCAAGCATCGTGGCAAGCTTTACGACAGGGCTGTCGTAGATGCATGCCTGAAGCTGTTTCGCGAGAAACGTTTCACTTTCAGCAAATAACCCAGATCTGTCCGCCAAGACGTTTGGAACTTTCCTCCCAGAAAAATGGTCTTTGCTGCAAATTCCAGCCTAGGTCAGCATGCTCTACACCGAACCTCACTCCGGCCCCACTCCCATCGTCCAGGTCATTCGCGCCGCACGTCGCCAGGTTGCCATTGACGCCTACGAACTCGACGATACCGCGGTCATCGACGCGATTGCCGCTGCAGTGCACCACGGTGTGACGGTTCAGGTCATCCTGGCACCCCGTCCGAAAGGACGACCGGTCGGTTGGGCCCGTGAGGAATTCCATAGGCTCGCTGTGACAGGCGCGGAAGTGCGCTGGAGCCCCTATCGCTTTTCACACCGCTATGCCATCGATCATGCGCATATCGTGGTCGACGATCAGGGACGCGGCCCGTGCCTCGTCGACAGTGAAAATCTCACCTGGCGCGCCATCTTTCACGCACGGGGCAACCTGTGGATCAGTCACGACCCTGTCGTCAACAACGCCCTCGCCCAGGTTTTCGACGCGGATTGGCTCCGCCAGCATGTCGGCAGAGATCCCCGCCGCATACTGCTGGTCTCTCCCAGCAAATCGCGTCCACTCGCCCACCTGTTGCTGCAATCCGGTCCCGTCGACCTGGAAGCACGCAAATTCGGTTACCTACCCAGAATCATTCATGCGCTCGAACGCAAGGGACGGGAGGCACGCGTGATCCTGCCAGCCACGCTGAGCCGCTATGATCATGCCAACCTCAAGGGGGTACTGGGTGCCGGCGTGCAGGTTCGCTATCTACGCGGCCTGAATATCCAGGGGACCATGATCGCCGGCCCGACACAGGGATTCGTTGGCTCTCAGAATCTGTCCTGGAGCGTGCTGCATTCGAGCCGGGACGTGGGCATCGTGTTGCGCGGGCATAGTGTGGGTGCACTGCGCGCCGCGTTCGATCGTGACTGGAGACGGGCCAGCCCGGTGGCCTAACCCAGATCCGCTTTGTCGCTTGCCTGATCGCAGGGCCCGATTCGCCGGCCACTCATCTGCTCGTTCAAATGCAAGCGGATGGGACGCGAGGTATGCAGCAAATCCCGGTTACCGGCGATGACTAGGCGCACCCCGCCAGACAGACGCTGTCCTGAGTAGCGGATTCGAGCTTGCCCCGTAGCCGGCATCGCACCAGGTGGCGTGCAATGCAGACGCCATGTGAATGTCGGCCCGTGATGACCTAATAAGATTTTCCGACAATCTGCCTCGCCAACTCCAGGGAATGGATGACGAGGCGAAAGACACAACTCACGATGCCGAGGCATGAAAGAAAACGATGCCCCCGCAATTTCCTGATGGGTAGTGATGCGCCAACGTCCCGGATCGAGTTGCGTGGCTGGAAGCGCCCACACCATACCACTGTCAAATAAAAATCCTAAGGCAATGGCAAAACGCAGAGGAATGTTGTGCGCGTGCACGTCGAATGCAAAACCAAAGCAGCGGCGAAAATCGGATCCCAGCGTGTTCAGCTCGTCTTGGCTTCGTTCAAGCTCTCGATCGCCTGACGCGCTTCCTCGACCTGGTCGAGTATCTTCCGCGCATGATCGAGCATGACCAAACCCGCCTCGGTTGGGCTGACTCCCCGGTGATGCCGGGTAAACAGCGCGACGCCGAGTTCTCGTTCGAGCTTGCATAATTGCTGCGACAAAGCCGGCTGGGAAATATGCACGCGTTGCGTGGCCCGGCCGACATGTCCGACCTCTGCAATGGCAAGCAAATATCTGAGTTGTCTTAATTCCACGAAACTATTGACTCGTGGCATTGCTAAAAAGTTGCAGCAATATATCGCCAAAATGCGATTTCTATGATCGTTTTTTCTTATCGAAAAACATCAACTTATCATATCAAGATAAAATTATATCCACATGTTCTAGTGTGTTATGCGATCAGAAATCCCGCCATATCAGATATGCATTCATGTATGCATTAGCTTGCATACAACTCGAGTTTGCCGAAGTTGCGAGCTGATCGAGGAAACTGCGAATTAATTCAGTCGAGCTTCTTTTTTACCCCCTGCGATGCCTACGCGATTCCCAATGCATGTTGTTACTGACCAGTCGGCACCGATCACACTCCCTGACATCACCTACTGCCATAACCCGTTAATTCGAGATAGCCATCGCCTCTCAGTGCATGCCCTGCCCGCACACCGTCGACCGATACCGCACCTTCCCAGTAGCGCACGGCGAAGGGCAGAAGCTGATTGTCCATCTGCGCACGCACATTCAAGGACAAGCCCAGCTCAGGCACCAAGAGACGCCAGGCCACCGGGTAACGGCCACCCGATGGCGAGGTCCAAAAATCCGTCGGAACAGCCTTGATGGCGCTGGCTGTCAGGTGGATCACGTCGCCGCCGGGCGTGACATAGGTACTCGCACTATATGGATCGGTCCGCCCATCGCGGTCGCGCAGACGGTAGAACATGAGGTCGGCGCCGTCGCTCAGGCGCAGCCCGAACCAGTCCCAGCCGACCTGATCCGGAGCCAACGCGCTGGTACTCCACTCGCGATCCATCCAGGTCTGACCGGAAACCCGGAAGACCTTGCCGTCTACCTCGACGGTACCCGTGGTCGCAAGACGCGGCATCGAATAGTAATAGGAGGCATCGCCCTGCTCCGGCCCCTTTCGGCTCAACCCCCGGTCGCCGTTGAGCACCACGCCCTGCACCGGGGTCAATGTCAGGTCGACCGCGGCATGGCCGTGCCTCGCCCGCAAATGCCAGGGGAACGCTTGGCCCGCTGATGCAACCGACCAGTCGTCGACCCAGACGCGAAACGGTGCCGCCTGTGCGCCGGCCAGCCCCAGTGCGCCGCGGGAAAGGCGCTGGTAGGCAAGGAAGCGATGCCCCGCGATATCGCTGAGCGCGAAATCGGCCATGTACACCTGATTGCTGCGCCAGGCAGAGTCGCCCGGCGGCCGCTGTGGTGTCAGCGCAAAGCGGAAAACCGTGAATTCGTAACCGAAACGCCGTCCTGCGGCATCGTGCAGGGTCCCGGTGAAGTACCACCACTCGGTCCGAAAGTGCGGGTGTGGTCCAAAGTCGGCGGGAAAACTGAAAGTCCGGGGCGCCAACGCACGCGCAAAACCCGCCGCATCCGCCTGCTGACCGAGCAGCGCCTGCAGGCTTGCCTGCCCTGCGGTCTGTTGCGGCGATTGCGTCTCTAGACAGCCCGAGAGACCGAGCAGACAGACCAGCCATGCAGCCAGTATCGCGAACGTCCTCATTCCGCTCTCAGCGCCTGCGCCGGCGAGATGCGCGCCATGCACCAGGCCGGGTACAGGCCGGCCAGCAGGGAAGCGCTGAGCGCCACCACCATGGCCGCGGCAAATTCCCCTGGCGGGTATTGCAGGGGCAATGTCCAGCCGAAGGCACGCGGATTGATCACCTCGGTGAGCACCCATGCCAGACCGATCCCCAGGGGCAGCGACGCAAGCCCGGCGGCAAGGCCGAGCACGACCGTCTGCGTTCCGACCACGGCCAGGATTTCCAGCGGCGTCATGCCCAGGGCACGCAGCACGGCATGTTCGCGCGAGCGCTCCAGGGCCAGCGCCATCAGGCTGGCCAGCATGCCCACAAAGGCTACCCCGAGCAGCAGCCAGCGCAGTACGCGGGTGATCGCGAAGGTCTGGTCGAAAATATGCAGCGAGCGGCTGACGATGGCGCTGTTCGCGCGCACGCGCGCGCCGCTCGCGGCGGCCAGCGTGCGCAGCGCCGAAGCGGTGGCAGCCCGATCTGCGCCGGGCTTCAGGAAGATCGCCAGCGACCCGATGCCGTCATTGCCCCACCAACGCACATAGGCAGGGCGCGACATCAGAATCAGGCCGCGGCCGGCTGCATAGTCGCGGATCACCCCCGCGATCCGGAAGGCGTGCACGCCCTGCGGTGTATCCAGTTGCAGCGTGTCTCCGGGATGCAGGCCCAGGCGATAGGCGACCGGCTCGGATACGAAGATGCCGTCATCCGCCTCGAAGACATGCCAGACATCCGGCAGCGCCTGCTTGATCGAGGCCGCAGGGTCCACGCCCGACGGCGTGCCGAGGGCGAGGATCACGAACCGCCCGTGCGGACCTCGAACCGGTACATGCACCGCCCGGGTCACCCGCTCGACGCCGGGCAGCGCACTCACGCGGGCGGCAATCCCGGGCGGCAGCCGTGCCGAGTCGCCCCCGGCTGCCGCCAGGTAGTAATCCCCGCGCAGGGTCTGGTGAAGCCAGTCCACGACCGCGCCCCTGAAGCTCGACACCATCATGCCGACACCGATGGCGGCGGCCAGTGCGACGGCCAGTGCGGCCACCGCAAGCCCGGTGCGGCCGACTGAGCGCCGCACGTCGCTCAAGGCCAGGCGCGTGCGCACACCGGCCCGCGCTGCCAGCAGCGAGAGCAGCCAGGCCACCAGCCGCAGCCAGCTCGGCATCCACAGGCTGGCCCCGATCAAGGCGAGAAACAGACCGGCGAAGGCCGGCACCAGGGCTCGCGAAGGCAACCACAAAAAGGCGAGCCCCACGCTGACGAGCGCTCCGCCGGCCAGCAGCCGCCAGGGTTCGCGCTGTCGTGCTCGCAACTCGGCCAAAAGCGGTTCGCTGCGCCCGCGCGGCACAAGTCGATTCGCCTCCAGTGCCGGCGGCACGGCCGCTGCCAAAGCGACGCCGACCGCGGCGACCACACCGGCCGCCAATAGCCAGGGGTCGAGATAAACCCGGCTGACGGTGAGCGCGAAATACAGGTCGTCGATGGTGCGCGTGACGAGGTGAACGAGCTCGTGACCCAGCACGATACCCAGCGCAAGTCCGGCGCCGGCGCCGATCAGGGCCAGGACTACCGCTTCGGCCAGCACGCCGCGCAGGATCTCGGCGCGGGTGACGCCCTGCGCGCGCAACAGGGCGATCAGCGGACCGCGGCGCAACACCGAGAACACCATCGCGTTGTAGACCAGATAGGCACCGATCAGCAGCGCGAGCAGGCTCATGGCGGTCAGATTGAGCCGAAAGGCGCGGGTCATTCGCTCCGCCTCGCCGACCAGGGCATCGACGGGCTCAAGGTGCAGCGGCGCCGGCAGCTCGCGGCGCAGAGCCGCGGCCTGTGCGGACGTAAGCTTCAGGTCGACTTCGCTCAGATGGCGCGTCCGGCCAAGCAGTTCCTGAGCGGTGGCGATGTCCGCAAAGGCGACGCCCTGCAGCGCGGGAGCCTGTGGCCCGGAGACGTAGCCGAGTAGGCGCAGTGTTCGCGTGCGTCCGCCTACCCGTGCTGGAAAGTTGCGGCCAACGGCAAGCCCGAGGCCGGCGGCGGTAGCCCGGGTCAGCATGATGCCCTGCGGCAAAGTCATCAGCTTCAGCCCTCCGCCCGGCAATCCACCGCTCAGATGCGGCGCCAGCGCGGCCTGCGCCAGCGGCGCAATGCCGACGAGCTGCAGGGTCTGCCCGTTCACACGCAGGTTGCCGTCCACCCGCGGCGCGGCACGCTCGATCCCAAGGTCCACGCGCAGCCGCACGTACCAGGCCTGCGGCACGCCCCGCGGCCCGCCGAGCAGACGGTAATTCGCCGCGCCGCCCAGCGCCTGGGTGGAGAGTCTGAATCCCTTGAGCGCGCTTTCGTTGGCGAGCTGTACGGCCACCACCACGGCAACGCCCAGGGCGACGCTGAGCAGGGCCAGGGCGAGCTGGGTCGGGCTGCGCAGCCAGTAACGCAGGCCGGCTCGCGCGAGCAGGCGACTCACGCCGGCACCAGCGCCCCGGAGGCGAGGCGCAGCCGCCGCTGCGCCGCCGCGGCAACCGCTTCGCTGTGCGTCACCATGATCAGCGTGGCACCGTCGCTGCGCACGGTGTCGAGCAGCAGCGTCAGCACCTCGGCGCCGGTCGCGGCATCCAGGCTGCCGGTCGGCTCATCCGCCAGGATCAAGGCCGGACGATGGGCCAGCGCGCGGGCGATCGCGACACGCTGCTGCTCGCCGCCGGAAACCTGTTCCGGATAGGCGTCCGCGCGCGCTTCGAGACCGACACGGCGCAACAGATCCAGTGCCTGGCGGCGTGCTCCCTGGGGCTTGGCACCATTGAGCTCGCGCGGCAGGCGCACGTTTTCCAGCAGAGTGAGGCTGGGTACGAGATTGAAGAACTGGTAAACGAAACCGATATGGCGGCGACGAAACAGCGTACGCTCGCGCTCGCCCAGGGCCGTCAGCTCGACCCCGGCCACCCACACGCGCCCCGAGGCTGGCGACTCGATGCCCGCAATCAGATTCAGCAGCGTCGATTTGCCTGCGCCGCTGGCGCCGATCAGGGCAACGGACTCGCCGCGTTCGAAACGCGCGTCGACCTTTTCCAGCACCGCGTGGCGATCGGTGCCGTCGCGATAGTAATGACTCAGGCCCCAAAGGCGGACCTGCGGCGCGTTGTCAGTCACCCTGCACCGTGACGATGAGCCGGCGCGCTAAAGCACCCGTACGATGCTCCCACAAGAACACGCCCTGCCAGGTCCCGAGGGCCAACACCCCGTCGCGCACGGGAATAGTGAGATCGCTGCCGGTGAGCACGCTGCGCGCATGCGCGGGCATGTCGTCGGGTCCCTCGTTCTGATGCACGAACAGCGGGTCGCCGTCGGGGATCATGCGCGCCATCAAGGCCTCCAGATCGCGTCGCACATCGGGATCGGCGTTCTCGCACAGCATCAGCGAGGCGCTGGTATGGCGCACGAAGACATGACAAAGACCGGTGCCGATGCCACAGCCGTGCACATGACCTTTGAGCATATCGGTCAATTCGTAGCTACCCCGCCCCCGCGTTTCGACCGTCAGCTCGAACTGTTGAGTCGGCATGCATGCTCCCGATTCTGTGGTATCCCTGCGCCGGCAGGGAGAGGATAATGTCGACAGGTTCTCGTGTTATCAATCAGTACGATAGCCGGAACAGTTTAACAGGATTGACACTCGTGCCCCGTAGCATGATCGCTGGCCACCCCTATCAACCGGTCGAGCAAGCGCATGAATATCCTGATGCTGAGCGATGTGTATTTCCCACGCGTGAACGGCGTGTCGACATCCATCGCCACCTTCCGCCGCGAACTCGATGCGCTGGGGCACCGCGTCCACCTGATCGCGCCGGCCTATCCGGGAGCCAGCGACGACGAACCCGGGATCACCCGCGTAGCGGCGCGCTATCTGTTTGCCGACCCGGAAGACCGCATGATGCGGCGCGGTCGGGTGTTGTCCCTGACCGGCACGCTGGCGGCACAGGATTTCGACATCATCCATATCCAAACGCCCTTCATCGCCCACCATGCCGGCGTGCGCCTGTCTCGACGCCTCGGTATCCCCCGGGTCGAGACCTACCATACCTTCTTCGAGGAATACCTCTACCACTATCTGCCCTGGGTACCCTCGGCGCTGACCCGCTTCGCCGCGCGGCGGTTTTCGGCCATGCAGTGCAACGACCTGGACGGCCTCGTCGTTCCTTCGACGGCGATGGCGGAGCGTCTGCGGGTCTACGGCGTGCACGTGCCGACACGCATCATCCCCACCGGGGTCGACACGCTGAACCCCGCCGGCGACGGCGCCGCGTTCCGGCGCGATCTCGGCATCGCCGCTGATCGCCCGACGCTGGTCCACGTGGGACGCATCGCGCACGAGAAGAACATCGATTTCCTGCTGCACATGCTCGATCGGGTCCGCCGAGAGATTCCCGAGGTCCTGCTCATCGTCGCCGGAGAAGGTCCTGCGTTACGCCACCTCAAGCAACTCGGCCACCGTCTCGGCCTCGACGGGCATCTGCGTTTCGTCGGCTATCTCGACCGCCGCCAGACCCTGGCCGACTGCTACCGTGCCGCCGACGCCTTCGTCTTCGCTTCGCGCACCGAAACCCAGGGCCTGGTGCTGCTCGAGGCGCTGAGCCTCGGCGTGCCGGTGATCTCGACGGCAATCATGGGCACCCGCGACATTCTGACGGAGCAAGGCGGCGGCGCGCTCGTCGCCGAAGACGATCTGACCGATTATTCGGCCAAGGTGATCGCCCTGCTGCGCGACCTGCAACTGCGTGCAAAACTTGCCGCGGAAGGTCCCGCATACGCCGAACAGTGGAATGCCGCTGCGCAGGCACGGCGGCTGGCCGGTTTCTACACCGACATCATCCATCACAATGCGGCGACCGACATGGAGCAACCGGCTGTGGGTAGCACGCCTCACTAGGGCCTGTTCACACTCTGGGGTAGCGAGCTGTTGTGACTGAAAAACCGCCAATCAAGGCGCGAGGAGCGCAGTTTGGTGATGCCAAATCAGCGACGAGCAACGCCGAGTGGCGGTTTTTCAGCCGCAACCCGTAGGGCCGGCCGCTTTGCGCGCCTCGCGGCGCCTGGCGAGCCACGCAAAGTGGCTCCGGCAGCACGCCACCCCAGAGTGTGAACAGGCCCTAGCCACGCAGATGGCACAATAGCCGGCGTTCCCGCTACGATGCCCGACATACAGGACGCCATGCCGCCGTTCCGTTTCCGTCTCCCCGCTCTACCCTTGACCCTGGGGCTTTCCGTCGCGGTACGCGGCACGCTCGCAACCGCCGTGCCGCTGCTCGGTTTCGGTGCGCTGCACCTGCCGATCGTCTCCCTGCTGGCCACGCTTGGCGCACTGCAGACATCCATCGCCGACGTCGGCGGACCCTACCGCGACCGTTTCATCACCCTCACGCTGGCCAGCCTGCTTGAGCCGCTGGCCGCCGTCGCCGGCCAGGCGCTATCCCCCTGGTGGTGGGCGGCAACCCTGGCCGCCACACTGATTGCCTTCGGAATCGGCCTTGCGCGCGCCTTCGGCCAGATCGGCGCCGCCCTGGGTTTTGCCACCGGCATGTCCTATCTGGTCGGCCTCGTCATACCGGCAGCCACCGCCGGGCCGGCGATGTTGGGCGGCAGTTTGTTCATGGGCGCGGGATGGACCCTGCTCGTCGCCCTCGCATTCTGGAAGCTGCGTCCGTACAAACGTGCGGAATACGAAACCGCCGAATGTTTCACGGCCTGTGCCGAGGTGATCGCCGCGGCCGCCGCGGATATCGCCGGCGATGTACCCGCGACCGAAGGCCTGCGTCTGGCACGCACGCACCACGAACTGCGGCGCCGGGTCGAACTGGCCCGCACCACGCTCGAACAGCTGCGCCGCGACGCCGACGGCCGCAATCTCACCTTGCCGCGTCTGCTGGTGCTCGTGCGCTCGGCGGCACGCATCGCTGCCAATGCCCTGGCGGTCGGCGAACTCACGGCGATCCGCGCCCACTGTGCGCAACCGGGCCGCACCGCGCTCGCCCGCACACTTGCCGCGTTGGAGCGGGTTTGCCGCGAAAGCGCCCGGCATATCGCCTTCGGCCAGCAACAACTGGATACACGGGAATACGAGGCGGAGCTGAACCGCCTTTCCGCTTCGCTCGCACAACTGCGCCACGCACCCGACTGCCCGCCTCAGCCCTGGATCGAACTCGAGCATGCCCTCGCCGCGCTGGACCGCAACCGCCCCCACCTAGGCAATGCGGCCGAAGTGCTCGCGCAGCTCTTCGGCGACGAACACGGCACCGGCAGCCGCCTCTTTCCCCGCCTGTATGCGCGCGAGTTCCTGCACCGCGGCTTGAGCAATCTGCGCGCGAACCTGCAGCCTGGTTCGGTGATCTTCCGCCATGCCCTGCGCCTGGCGCTGGCCGTAGCCGCAGGCAGCGCGCTCTACACCGGGCTGGGTCTGCCACACGGCATCTGGATACCGCTGACCGTCCTCGTGGTATTGCAACCGGACGTCGGCGGTACCCGCGAGCGGGCGCTGCAGCGCACCGTCGGCACAGTGGCCGGCGTGGCGCTTGCAGGTCTGCTGATTACCTGGATCGACGACACCGACATCGTCAATCTGCTGTTGGTCGCCCTGACCTTCTTCACCCTGCTGTTTCTGCGCCGACGCTACGCACTGGCCGTGACGCTGCTGACGCCATTGATCATCCTGCTGCTGGAAAGACTCGCACCCAGCGGCCTGGCGCTAGTGTTCGAGCGCATCGCGTATACGACGGCAGGGGCCGCGCTCGCCCTCGCCGCGGGTTACTGGCTATGGCCTTCCTGGCAGCGCCGGCAGCTGCCTGTGCAGATCGCCGCCACCCTGGATGCGACTGCACGTTATGCGGCCGCCACCCTGGCGCACCTGAGCGCCGATACCGGCGTCGACGAAGGAACGATCGAACTGCGCCGCGCAGCGGAAACCGAATCCGCGAATGCCGATGCCGCCTATCAACGCATGCTCGCCGAGCCACGCCGACAACGCGAAAACGAGCTCGCCTACCTGGCCCTGGTGAGCTACAACGAACGTCTCGTCCGTCACCTGACCGATCTCGACGAATTCCTCGGCACGGGCGAAGCTGCCGCCGCGGCCCCGGCGCTGGAAGAATGGATCGCCGCCGTGCGGGAGACGCTGGAGCGGATTGCGCAATCCTCGAAGGAAAAACCCATGAAGGAACTCGGCGACCTGCACGAGTTGGAAAGCGCCAACGCACGCATGAGCCCTGCACTGGGACGCTGGCAAGCAGCGGACCGCGAGCACCCCTATCCGGTGCTGCGACAGGCACTGCTGGAAAAGATCGCGACCGACGTCTCCGCGCTGTTCGCCGCCGCCTGGCGCCTCAGGCACGGAGGCGACTCCCAGCCCAGGGAACGGCTATAGTAGGAATCCCGCATCCCCCGGATGCGATGCGACGCCGAGCCCGATCCGATGACCCTCAACGAACTCCGCTACGTCGTGGCCCTGGCACGGGAGCGTCATTTCGGACGTGCGGCAGCGAGCTGTTTCGTCAGCCAGCCCACGCTCAGCGTCGCAGTCAAAAAGCTCGAAGAGGAACTCGGCTCGCCGCTGTTCGAACGTGCCAGCAGCGACATCACCCTGACCCCGCTGGGCGAAGCCGTGGTGGTGCACGCCCAGTCGATTCTCGAAAGAGTGGAGAGCATCCGCCATCTGGCGCAGGGACATGCCGATCCGCTGCACGGCGTCCTACGCCTTGGCGCCATCTATACCGTTGGCCCCTATCTGCTGCCCCAACTGATCCCCAACCTGCATACGCTGGCGCCGCACATGCCGCTGCAGATCGAGGAAGGCTTCACCGCCGATCTGCGCCGTCGGCTCAAGCAGGGCGAACTCGACGCCATCCTCGTCGCCCTGCCCTTCGACGAGGCCGGCATCGAGGTGCGTCCTCTGTACGAGGAACCGTTCGTGGCCCTGCTGCCCGCCTCCCATCCATTGATCGGCCAGCCGGAGATCCCGCTCGCGGCACTCGCCGGCGAGGAACTTCTGCTGCTCGGCTCCGGACACTGCCTGCGCGACCAGATACTCTCCGCCTGCCCGGAGTGCGCCCGCGCACAAAGTAGCGGCCAGATGGGGGAAACCCCGCTGGCCGGCAGTTCGCTGGAAACCCTGCGTCACATGGTCGCCTCGGGGTTGGGCGTGACCGTACTTCCCTGCACCGCCGCCGGCGCGGAACATTACGCCGGGCGGCTGGTGACCGTACGCCGCCTGGCCGAGCCGGTACCCCACCGCTGCGTCGCCCTGGCCTGGCGGTCCGGTTTCCCCCGCCAGGCCGCGATCGACACACTCGCCCAGGCCATCCTGAGCGCCCCGATGAGCTGCGTGAAACCCTGCTGAAGCCGCTCAGGCTACTTGTGAAACCGGCATCCCGCGCGGCGATTCAAGCCAGCGGGTCAGCGCCTCGGAGTCGCCCAGATAGGTGCCGTCGACGAAGATCTGCGGCACCGTATCGCGCCCCGTGGCCGCACGTACGCCACGCATGCCGACACCCTCGCCCACCGTCACTTCCTCGTAAGCCTGGCCCTGTGCGGCAAGCTGCTCCTTGGCCCTGCGGCAGTACGGGCAGCCGGGGCGGGTGAACACGAGGATATCGTGCGGCTTTTCCGCGGCCGGGTTCAGGTAGGCGAGCATCGTGTCGGCATCGGACACCTCGAAGGGGTCGCCCTCCACTTCCGGCTCGATGAACATCTTCTCGATGATGCCATTGCGCACCAGCATCGAGTAACGCCACGAGCGTCCGCCGAAGCCGAGATTTCGCTTGTCCGCCAGCATGCCCATGGCCGCGGTGAACTCGGCATTGCCATCCGGCAGGAAACGGATATTCTGCACGCGCTGATCCTTGCGCCACGCGTCCATCACGAAGGCGTCGTTGACCGAGACGCAAACGATCTCGTCGATGCCATTGGCCTGGAACGTCGGCGCCAACTCGTCGTAACGCGGCACATGACTGGATGAGCAGGTCGGCGTGAATGCGCCGGGCAATGAAAATACGATCACGTTGCGCCCGGTGAAAATCTCGCTGCTGGACACCTCGGCCCAGCCTTCGGCGTCACGCGCCTTGAAAACGATCTCGGGGACGGCCTGCCCCTCACGATGCTGGTACATAACAAACCTCCCAATTCAGGTTTTGCGGTCGCGACGGTCTGTCACGACCTGACGGAAACCAGCATAAGGGCGGGTCAATAATAAATAAAATGAATTGTTTTAATTTACCTGATAGTCAAAAACTATTCATAACAGGGACAACTGATCTCCGCTGCGCGGCGGCACGCTGAAATGCCCGGTTTCCAGTGGCGGCAAGCCGCGATCCAGGCCCTCGCGGCGGCGGGCTGCGCGAAAGCGCTGGGCAACGAGATCGGCAAAGACGCCGCGCCCGCGCATGCGCACACCGAACTCCGCTTCGTACTCGCGTCCACCGTGCATCTGCCGCAGGAGACTCAATACATGCTCCGCACGCCCTGGCGCGTGCGCCTGCAGCCATTCGGTGAATAGCGGCTTGACCTCGCGCGGCAGGCGCAGCATGACGTAACCGGCGCCGGAAGCCCCCGCTTCGGCAGCGGCATGAAGCACCTGCTCCATTTCGTGATCGTTGAGCGCCGGAATCACCGGCGCGAACAGCACACCGCTGGGGACGCCCGCTGCAGAGAGGCGCGACATGGCCTCCAACCTTCTTTTCGGCGCACTGGCGCGCGGTTCAAGCGCTCGCGCCAGCGTCCCATCCAGTGTTGTCACCGAAAAGAACACCTGAGCCAGCCCGAGCCCTGCCATCTCCGACAACAGATCCGCGTCGCGTTCGACAAGGGCAGATTTGGTGACGATGGAGATGGGTTGACGATAGGCTAGACAGACCTCGAGCAGGCTCCTGGTAAGCTCGGTACGACGCTCAACCGGTTGATAGGCGTCGGTGTTGATGCCGAGCGCGATCGGCGAACAGACATAGTCGGGGTGGGCCAGTTCGTCGGCAAGCCGCGTCGGGGCATCGGGCTTGTGGAACAGACGGGTCTCGAAATCCAGACCGGGCGAAAGTCCGAGGTAGGCATGGGTCGGACGCGCGAAACAGTAACTGCAGCCGTGTTCGCATCCGCGATAGGGATTCACCGATAGTTCAAAGGCGACATCGGGAGAATCGTTGCGGCTGATGACGCGGCGCGCAGCATCGATACCGAGCTGTGTCCGCAGTGGCGGCCGAGACTCTCCGCTGCCCGGCCAACCGTCGTCCACTGCCTCCTTGTGCAGCGCCTCGTAACGCCCCGTGCGGTTGGTGGCGGCACCTCGCCCCTTGCGCGGTGCGGGTACAATATCGTCCGCTGAATCCTGGCTCATGGACTGGGGATCGGCTGCTCGGTCAAAGCGAATTCTTGGCCATCGATCCGGTCTACACAAGACCGCATAGCGACGACGAGGGGAACGAACCATGACGCAAGACGCAGGATACCGCATCCATACGCTGTCCCTAGGGCCCATGGACAATTTCGTCTACCTGATTCAGGACCTTGCGAGTCAACGTGCCGCCGTCGTCGACCCTGCCTGGGACGTACCTGCCATCCGCAGGCTTGCGGACGAAACTGGCGTACGCATCACCGACATACTGCTGACGCACAGCCATCACGACCATATCAACGGCGTCGACGAACTGCTGCAGGCCACGGACGCCGAGGTCCACCTGCTCAAACCCGAGGCGAGTTTCTGGGGACACCCGCTTGCCAAACCCAGCCTGCATCACGGCGGCGACCGATTCCAACTCGGCGATACCGAAATCGAACTGCTGCACACGCCTGGGCACACCCCGGGTTCTACCTGCTATCGCCTCGGCGACGACCTCATCACGGGAGACACGCTGTTCGTCTTCGGCTGCGGGCGCTGCGATCTGAAAGGCGGCGATCCCGAGGCAATGTTCGACACCTTGCGCCATCTGCGCGAGGACCTGCCTGCGGACACACGCATTCGCCCCGGACACAACTACGCGGAAAAAACGACCTCGACGATCGAGGAACAGGCACGCTGCAACCCATTCATGCACTTTGCCGACGTCGATCGTTTCGTGCACTACCGTCAGCACGAACACGACCGGATTCGCAGCACGCCTTACCCCCCCGAATGCAAAGACTGAAGACGATTAATTGACGCGCCCACCGGGAAGTCTGCCCATATGGTGTCAACGTTCTGTCCATGGCCCATCAACCCACTTCAACAACACACCTAATCTATTGTTTAATTTGATAAAAATCCAAATAACATCCAAGTGGCACGGAATTCGCATACCCTATCGCAAACACATGCGAGCCGAAACCATGGCGATATTCCGTTTCCCTAAATCAGAAGATCAAAACGTCCCTTCGGAAAACGGCAGCATCATCGCCCCCGGCGCCTTCGATGCCTTACTCAAGCTACAAGCCACCTTGGACGTCGAAGAGCTTCTGGCGCATTTCATATCACTGATCACAGCCGAACTTTCCATCGATGGCTATAGCTATATCGGTCCACAAGGATCGGCAATTCATTGCCAGGGCGGCCATACCAACCGGCACGCGCTTGCCTATCAACTGATGGTGGAAGCGGAACAACTCGGGGAGCTCTTGGTTTACCGTTCGCGCCCTTTCAGCGAGGCCGAAAGCATGACCTTGGAAGACATGCTCTGCCTGGTGGTATATCCATTGCGCAACTGCCTGCGCTACCAGGAAGCCATTCGTTCCTCGTTCACAGACCCGCTGACCGGCCTCGGCAACCGCTCCAATATGCTTCCCCAGATACAACGTGAGATCAGCCTCAGCAACCGGGAAGCCAGATTGGCAAGCCTGCTGATGATCGACATCGACCACTTCAAGAACATCAACGACACGCAGGGGCATCTGAGCGGCGATCAAGTCATCATCTGCATCGCCGACATCATTCGCAGAACAGTCCGCGATTTCGATCTGGTGTATCGCTATGGCGGCGAAGAATTCGCCATTTTGCTAGTCAACACCGATGGTGTTCGAGCACACCAGGTTGCCGAACGCCTGCGCAAGAATGTGGAGGGTCACACTTGTCGTCTGAATAACGGGCGGTCTGTATCGCCAACCATTAGCGTCGGTGTCAGCGAGTTGGAACGACACGATACGCCGCAAACTCTGATCGAACGGGCCGACCGGGCTCTCTACCGCGCAAAGTCCGATGGACGCAACTTAGTCAGGCAGGAGAAGTTCTAGGGACAGACGGGCCAACCGACCCCGTTTTCGGCTAAAATGACTGATAGCCTCCCTAGAATCCAGGCCCATGCGCCCAGTGCAATTCGAGCCCTCGCTACACGGTAGCCATTACGAAGTCATTACCCATCCACCAAGGATTTTCCGTCTGTTGCGCGAGATCCATCAGGAACGGGCGATGATTACGCTCATTCCAGAAGACGGCAAGCAGGCATTCAGCACGGCGATACTCGAAGACGACGAGCAGTCGCAAGACCATCAATATTTCATGCTCGATGAATTCGTCCCTCGAGAGGGCAATGCGAGCATTGGCCCCCACACGCGTATCTGGCTTCTTGGGCAACTCAAGGGCGTCAAGTTCGCGTTCGAAACAGAAATCGTCGAAAACAGCAGCGAAAATGGCATCCCCTTTCACCGAGCAGCGCTACCTCACTCGATTCGCTACGAACAGCGTCGCAACAGCTATCGAGTCAGTATCGCGCTCGGGATCAAGGCAGGTATCCGTCTTGGCTCAAGCCCAATGGCCCACCCGCTGACCGGCCAATTGCGAGATCTTTCCGTGGGCGGGGTTTCGGCATTGCTCCCCACCTTGAATGCATCGTCCATAGAACCGGGTGTTTTGATGCCCCATTGTGAAGTCGAACTTCCAGGTGAAGGCGTAATCGTGACCGAAACAGAAATCCGGCATGTACGCTCGACCACAGATACCACCAACACCCACGTTGGACTCGCATTTCGTAACCTGACGGCGGACGCTCAACGCCAAGTGCAACGCAGCGTCAGCTACCTGGAACGTGAGCAGTTGCGCAAGCAGACGGACGATGACTGACATCTGGATGGAACAATTCCCGGGCAGCAACGGGAAGTGCAGCCATGCCTGACGAGCGCCTGGGACAGGCCGAATATGACGCCTTCCGTCGCTTTCTGTCCGATGCATGCGGCATCATGCTGGGAGATAACAAACACTACCTCGTGGTGAGTCGCCTGAACCGCATGGTGCGGGAGGCGAACCTTCCGTCAATCAGCGCCCTGCTCTCCCGGTTACCGCACGACCGCGAACTCGCACGCCTGGCCGTAGAGGCGATGACCACCAACGAAACCTCCTGGCTTCGCGACCAACACCCCTTCATCTGCCTGCGCGACCAAATACTTCCCGAGCTTGCACGCCGCGGCACGTCATTACGCATGTGGTCGGCAGCCTGCTCCTCGGGCCAGGAACCCTATTCGCTAAGCATGATGATCGACGAATGTCAGCGCAGCCAAGCCGGTGTCTCCCTGGTAAATACCCAAATCGTCGCCACGGATGTCTCGAAACAGATACTCGACGAGGCCCGAGCCGCCAGCTATGACACTTTCAGCATGACGCGAGGCCTCTCGGACGACATGCGGCAACGCTATTTTGTGAATAAAGGCGACCGCTGGGAGGTCATACCGAAGGTGAAGAACCGAGTCTCCTTTCGGGAATACAACCTCATGCAGAGTTTTGCCCCTCTGGGTAAATTCGATGTGATTTTCTGTCGCAACGTGCTGATCTATTTTTCAGCAACTGCGAAGGAGGACATCCTTAGGCGTCTCGCGCAAGCACTGAACCCTGGCGGGTATCTCTTCCTGGGTTCTGCTGAGACAGCGGGGGCTGCAAGTGACCTACTTGAACTAGCCAGATTCAATCCTGGAAGCGCCTACCGCAGACGCTGAAGGAGATTGCTACGCACACAAACTCGAAGCGCACTGACGGCCTAAACCTTGGCCAGCGGTTGGCCTCCGATGCCCATGCCTGGATCTCGACCGTAGGTTGGCGGCTCGACTGGCTCGCCACGCAGCACTCGCAGCACTCTGAGAATCTGGCGCTGCCCATTCTGATTCAACGCCCGATTATGCCGATTCAGCTGCTCACAAAGCGCAGTTTCAGCGATCAGATCCTCCCAAGCCTTAACGACTCTGGCAGGCGCCGTGCCCAAATATGCACGCATCCCAGCAGGCTCAGTTCCGATACCGGCACGCCGAAGGCATTCGGTGCGTTGCGCAGTTAGCGCCTCAAGGACATCCACCAAGGATTGCTTCCTTTTCGCGAGTATCGGTAGCCGGTCGGCGTACAGGTGTTCGAGTGCATCGGCTTCATCCTGCAATTCGGCATGCAGTCTACCCATGGCATCCAACTCGGCTGCCAATATAGTCAGCAAATCTGCCTGAACCTCGTGATTACCGATGTCACCCATGGCGGTACCTCATATGCCCTCTGCCCGCCTCACTAGTTCTTGGTCAATCCTTCGAGTCCCAAAAGCTTGCTGGCAATACGTTGAGGGTCGATGGAATACTGCCCGTTCTGAATCGATTGCCGTAACTGGGCTACCCGTTGTTTATCGACAACAGGCTGCTGTGCCAGCCCCGCCTGCAGCTGGGCCAATTGCTGACCGCCGCTGGTCAGGCTAACGGAATCGCTTGTGGCAGGCGTTCCCTGGGTAGTAGCTGCACCTTGCTGCTCCGCCGCCTGTGGCGTAACGCGATTTGCAGTCTGAGTGTCTCCAACAGTTTTGGTACCACCCTGTGAAGAAACATTCTTGAGATCGATATTCATAGCCTTCACCCTATAGCCGCATGCCGCCGGGGATCCACATTGGCACGGGTTCGCGCCAGCTTACACCAACTGACATCAGCTTTATCGGCAAGTTGTTGTGGAACTTTAGTCCCGATCGGGGGCTAGAACCAGGTTTCATCATCTTTACCCACCTACGCTTACCCGGCCGGGGCCGGCCACAACTCCATCGATGATCCTGTGCGAACGACTGTTACGCACCTTGACCCATTGCCCGCGCGCACCAGACGCCAGCGCCACACCCTCGGTACTAACCTCGATGCCCTCCGCGGATGAAACCAAGGTGACCTGCTGGCCGCGCTTGACGAGTATGGGCGGCGCCAGCATGCCGGGCAGAATAACCTGACCGGCGTTTGTCTGCCGCATAACTATTTGGCCAAGCGCTTGCGACTCGGCGGTCAGATAGCCGTAGGCCAGGTTACCGAGATCGCGGGTCGCCAACTTCAGATCACCCGCCCCCAATTGCTCACCCCGAACCAGCGGACGAGCAGCCACTACCACCGGCAGTCGCGCAGATACCTTGACCGGAACATACAAGGTCCACGGATGTACACCGTTGCAGCGCACACCGATCACGGTATTACCGACGACTGCGCCGCCATTTGGCCGAAAGGTCGACAACGACTGCCCGCAAGCAGCCAGCGCCAGGCGGGCGTCGAGCGGCGCAGGCGCCACTGATAACTTAGCGCCTGGCAATTCACTACGGGCAGCAGAAAGGGCATAACTGCTCGCTGCTCGAAGTATTGCAGCATGTGGCTCATAGGTCGGTGCTGCGATTGCTGTCAGAGGAAACACGCCAACCCACCCAGCCCCAGCCCACGCCAATCCCTCGCAGACCAGCCGCCGGATTTTCGACGCCAACCCATGAAGGTCGCATCCAATACTCGACAATATTTTGACCACAGCCACACTACCCGGCTCAATAGCCTATTCTGTATCCAATGGAGCAAATTTCACTTCATATGATCAAGCAAAATACAGACCAAGTACTTTTAACAGCGTGAGCAGATTTTTCACGAACAACCTAAACTCTGGGCGTTTACTGCCGACATCGTTTGCATAAAACCATGATTAGCCAAAGCAAGGGGCCGCATGACCGACATCCTCACTGCTGTAGACAAGCGCACTAGACTCGCTGGCCAAAATCGCCTGGAACTTCTGTTGTTCCGGTTAGACAAACGCCAGATCTTCGCCATCAACGTTTTCAAAGTACGTGAAATCATCCCCCTACCGACACTGAAAACGGTACCTCAGGCGCATCCTTACATCCTGGGTATCGCCAATATCCGGGGGCGTCCCACTTCAATCATTGAAGTAGCGAGGCCCTTGGGTCTGCGCAGCGCGCCGTCGGACCAGGAAAGCTTCGTCATCGTCACCGAATTTAACCGCACCGTGCAGGGTTTTCGCGTCTCTGCCGTAGAACGCATTATCAACATCAGTTGGGAATCGGTATTGCCTCCGCCCAAAGGCAGTCGGTCTGGCCACTATATGACGGCTGTCACCCAGTACGAAGACCAGCTCATAGAGATACTTGACGTTGAACGCATCCTAGCAGACGTTCAAGGACTCAACACGGACGTGTCCGAGAACATCCGCGAGAACGATTCCACACATCAGGACCAGGTTTACCGCGTACTCGTAGCTGATGACTCGTCCGTAGCCCGACTTCAGGTCAGGCGTACGCTCGAACAACTTGGCATGGAGGTCATCCTCGCCAATGATGGTCGCGAGGCCCTGGATAAGCTCGAGGCTATCTTCTCTTCAGGCGGCAGCGAGCGTCCCGTCGACCTTGTCGTATCGGACATCGAAATGCCCCGCATGGATGGTTATACGCTATGCAGTCGCATACGAGCCGATAAGCAGATGGCTGACCTACCGATCATCCTACACACCTCGCTAAGCGGCTCATTCAATCAAGCCATGGTAGATCGCGTGGGTGCAACAGCCTTCCTGCCTAAATTTCAACCCAACGAATTCGCCGAAGCGATTCTGCACATACTTCACCCGGACACGCCTAGAGAGGCATAATCGCTCACGGCCCCGCGGCTCTTCCGGGCACCTCTTACTAAGAAACCTTCGAGCCTAAATCATGGCCAATACGGATATTTCCCTTAGCGTGCTAAGTCGCCTTGAGCCTTTGCAGCACCTGAACGAAACGGCGCTGCAAGGCCTGCAGGCCCAATTGCGAGTGGATCAATTGGAGGCCGGCAAGCGCTTGCCTGCACGCAACAAGGAACGCTGGATCAGCTATGTGCTTGAAGGAAGCATGGATCTGATGCGCGGCAATACTTCCCTCGGCCGGATAGATGCCGCTGAGGACAACGGCCGCGCGACGCAACCGCTATTTGCCGATGGCCTGGATGTTGAATTTGCAGCCGCCATCACCTCTACACGACTGCTCAGCATCAGTCGACGAGCGCTAGAGGCCACATTGGCCGCCGAAACAAGTCATTACGAAGTCGGAGAACAAAGCCTTTCCTCGACCGAGGGTGAACTGCTCGAACAGTTCTACAAGGCCCTCAGCGATGGCAAGATGCAATTGCCCAGCATGCCAGAGATTGCATTGCGCATCCGCGAACTGACTGCCGACGAGGATGCCAGCCTCAACGACCTGGCCAAGGTCATCCAAATTGACCCATCCTTAACCGCCCGTCTGATCCAGGCCGCGAACAGCGCTGCCTATCGTGGGACTAGAGCCGTGGGCTCGGTACGCGAAGCGATCACACGCCTAGGCCTCAAGCGTACCGCCAGCCTCGCATTCAGCATCACCATGCACAATGTATTCAAGGCAAAATCTGCGAAGATTTCCCATCAGATGCAGAGTCTTTGGGAAAACAGTGTTGAAGTATCCGCCATTGCCTATATCATCGCCCGCCATTCCAGACTGATGGACCCGGACCATGCATTGCTTGCAGGCTTGATGCACCGGGTCGGCGCGGTACCGATACTCCTTTTTTCCGAAAACCTCGATACGCATGACGCCGACGTCAACCTCGCGATCAACCGCCTGGCACCCATGATTGGTGGGGTATTGCTGAAGGAATGGGGGTTTGCTCAGGATATTGTTCAAGCCATCGAGGAAGGAGAACAATGGACGCGCAATCCAGATGCGCCCGCTGACTTATGCGACATCGTTATCGCCGCAAGATTGTATGCCGATATCCGCAATGACCGCACCTTGCCAATCGACTCACTGAACGAAGCCCCTGCTTTCCGTAAACTAGGGCTCGGCGACATCGGCTCGGATCGCTCGTTACAGATGCTGGAGGATGCCGCGGAGGAAATCGCGAGCATTCGCGAGTTTCTCAGCTGAGAAACCGCACCACATTCGCACACCGACTGCAGACAATCCAATGACGGCACAATGCCGGGGAAGCGCATTCTGTGGAATTCGGTTTACGCATCGACAGCCAAAGCCTAGCTCAGAGCAACAGCTCAGCCGGTCGACTTGAAGTCGCTGCCTGGCGAGTCGGTCAAATTCTCCGCGCGTTTGTGGTTGAAGGAACACCTGCCCAAGCGGGTGGTGGGCAGGCAAAATTGCAGATCGGTGGCTTA
Source organism: Acidihalobacter aeolianus (assembly GCF_001753165.1). Classification (GTDB taxonomy): domain Bacteria; phylum Pseudomonadota; class Gammaproteobacteria; order DSM-5130; family Acidihalobacteraceae; genus Acidihalobacter; species Acidihalobacter aeolianus. The sequence continues at coordinate 1,266,600 of NZ_CP017448.1, read as the reverse complement.
CTGATACCTGTCCGCTCATCTACTCCGCTACAAACTGGAGAATCACTCCGCCTAAGTGTTCAACGCACGCCAAATGAAGTCGTGCTCAGACAAATGCCACCCGCAGCATCTTCATCAACTCCTCCCCAGACCGCGGCCGTAGAGCGCGCCTTGCGCAGCCTCCTCCCGGTACAGCAAGCCTTAGACAGCTCACTACGCGCTTTGAGCAAGCTTCTACCGCAACTTCCGACAACCACCGCAGCACCTGCACGCGGGCTGCTAAACAACACCCCCACCCCAGCGCAGCTCGCTACCCCCACCGGCTTAAAACAAGCGTTGAATAACTCCGGCCTATCGTTGGAAGCTCGCTTGGTCGGAGGAAGCACCCCGCCCCCCTCTGATATGAAGATTGCTGTCGGGCGTCTACTGGAATCAATTCCCAATCAGGTACCGGAACACACGGCATTGGCACAAACCCGCCAAATCGGTGAAAGCATCCAGGCACGAATAGGAATCCATCAACTTGCAAGCCAACCCACAGCCAATACAACTAATGCGCCGTTGGTTTGGACCATCGAACTACCCATTGCCCAAGGTCAGGACTTTCATAGCCTACACATAGAAATAGAAAGTGACTCCCCATCCTCAGAGCACGAGACAGCGCAGGAAAATTGGACCGTACGCATACAGCTCCCACTCGGCGAATCAAACACACTAGAGGCCGTCGTAACTAACCGGCTCAATATCGTATCGGCGCATTTCTGGTCCTCGAACCCGAGTATTACAGATCGGATCTCCAATGCGCTGCCAGAGCTCGCCGCCGCGTGGGAAAGTCACGGACTGACGCCGGGGCTGCTGCAAAGTCATCACGGGACAGCGCCGGGCTCGCCGTCGGTCACCCCGACAACTTCTGGATTAGTCGATACTCGAGCATGAGCGAAAATACGCTTCCTCCGACGGTTCTAAGACGTCTCGCCATCGCGCTCAAATACAACGGCGAGGGCGCACCACGCGTGACCGCCAAGGGGCAGGGGGAAATCGGTGAGCGGATTATGGAAATCGCACGCTTGCATAACGTACCCATGCGCGCTGATGCCCAGTTATGCCAGGTTCTGGCTCAAGTGCCACTGGGAGACGAAATACCGGAAAGTCTGTATGTGGCAGTCGCTGAAGTTCTAGCGTTCGCGTATCGGATCGGGTGGAGTACCGGTGATGCGTTCATCGAACTGCCGGAAAATGCTGAGGATGTTCAACCTACAGGAGGATCCTGATGCTCCCCATTGCCGTCACCGGCTTCGTGCAATGCCTTCAGTAGGTCGACCTCTCCCCGAGACAATCCGCAAACCGTCATCAGTTCCTCCGCAGGAATACCTCGCTCAAGCAGTTTAAGCGCCTGTACGTGCGCCCCCCCCGTCCCTTGAGCACGAAGCTCCTGACTATCCAGGCGTTCGCGCAGGCGGCTATATAACGTGTCAAATCGTTCTTCCAACTCCGCGTCCCGCTGGCGCACCTCATTTACCGACTGACGCAGTGCATCCACCTGCGATTGCAGCAGGTTTCCCTGTTGCTTTGCCTGTTCGCGTTCGCCTCTCAATCGCAGAACCTGCCATGCAGCCCATGCTGCGATCACGGGAAAGTAGATCAGGTCCAGCGCTACCAATACGCTCAGCCAATCGATATGCATGCGCCGCGTTCAGACGTATTCATCAACATGTCCAGGTTCCGCCGGAGGGCGGTTCTTTTTATCATGCTCAAGATTATTCACCGGCGAACGTCGTATTGGGGGTTTGGCGGGCTCATTACCGGACCCAGTGTACCCTTGCTGACGTGACGGCACAGCGGGATGTAGGGGCTCGATTCTGTCTTCGGCCACCGTGACGCACCGCGTTCACATCGCCGCCAACTCAGCCCACTCTTCTTCATTGAGCAGCTTCTCCACATCGACCACGATAATCAGTTCCTTATCGCGCGACGCGACGCCATGGATGTACCGAGCAGCCTCCTCGTTACCCACGCTCGGGCTAGGATCGATTTCATCCTGACGAATGCGCACAACCTCGGCCACCCCGTCGACCAATATTCCCACATCCTGACCAGCCGCCTCCAGCACGATGATACGGCTGGAATCATCGGGTTCGGTGAACTCCAGGCCAAGGCGCTGCCTTGCGTCTATCACCGTGACCACATTACCACGCAAATTTATGATGCCTAGGACGTATTCTGGCGCCCCCGGGACCGGCGAAATCTCTCCAACTCGCAAAACTTCCTGCACTCGCATCACATCAAGTGCATACACCTCTCCACTGAGGAAAAAAGTTACGCATTGCAGTTCATCTACTTTGCTCATATTGTTTTTTTCTGCCATCTCGCTACCCTCTTGCCCATCGGCATGTCAACCTGGATATGCTTTTAGTTATGGTTCCTTGCCACGCGCCTCGATCTCACCGGTCAAGGACTCCACATCCAGCAAAGCGCACATCTGTTCGGTAACCGTACCAGCCAACCATCGTCTTGTCGTTTTTTCCGTACGCCAGCGCACCGCATCCGCAGATAGTGAGACGACTGTATCCACCCGATCGCAGCACAGACCCCAACGCCCGTCCTCGACCATCAGAATTCGGCTATAGCCTTCCGCTGAATCCGCATTTCCCATTTCTTCGACACGTCGGGACAGGCGATCTCGAGGAAAAACCAACTTGGCAGTATCCACGACACCCGCCTGGTGGTCATCGAATCTCATAATACCCATGAACCAGGGTGCTCGCCCGGGCGTCTTGGTGATCCGTTCTCCACAGGCCACGATGCGTGTCAACTTAACCAATGGTACGGCAAGCTTGAGCCCGCCCACATAAAACAACAGGCACTCGAATCCGTCACTAGCCCAGGCAGGCACAACATTATCCGACACTTTAGGTGTCAAGCTTTCCGGTTCATCGATGATAGGCAGGCCTGTCGGCACAGTCTCCGCTGGGTCACGCCGGACCGGGTGCACGACCTTCAAAGCCGTTTCCTGTCTGACAGTCGGTTCGACAGGCAACTTCCCAACGGAGGGTAACGGGGCAGGCAAAGGCACGGCTGATGCAGGCCCCAACTCCGCCGTAACCGGCGTGAGCAGACCCTCAAGGTAGGCGCTCAGGGCCATTTCCTGCGCGAACAACGTTCCAGATTCGGCTCGCAATTTATCCACGACTCACCTCGCGCAAGGGAATCGCACCGCCCAGTGGCGTTTCTGCAAGTAGCCACTCCAAAAGCTGAGCGTACGCTTTGCTTCCGCGTGCCGACGGGCGCATGGTCGTCAGTGGCTGTCCAGCGCGACTGGCTTCACGAAATTGTGTATCCACGGGGATTACACCGGGCCATACCATGCCAGTATGATCCTCTCGCAATTGGCGCAGGGTGTCGATCGATGCGCGAGTTCGGCGATCGAACAGGGTGGGAATCAATGTAACATCCAAGGCCCGCGTCCTCGATCGCTGTACCATGCTGACCGTGCGCAGCATGCGTTCGAGCCCCTTAAGTGCAAGAAACTCAGTTTGCACAGGCACCAGTAAATGTTGACAGGCGGCCAGGGCGTTGACCATCAGCACCCCTAGCATGGGGGGGCAATCCATCAGCACCCATGAATACTGGGCGCGCAGCTGTGCCAACGATTCGGCAACCACTAAGCCCATGCCTTCGCGGGCACCCAACTGACGATCGAGGGTAGCCATGGCCGTGCTTGCGCAAATCAGCGAAAGCCCATCGACTCCCGTCAGCGATGCGACGCCTCCGGGATTGAGTGCCTCACCCTGTGCACGTCGCTGAAACAGGGTGTAGACGCCAGCGCCTTCTCCCTCAGGATTAAATCCGAAGTAACTGGTAAGCGAGCCATGTGGGTCCAGGTCGAGCAATAGTACGCGCTCGCCGGCCTGTGCAAGCAAACCACCCAAGCTGACCGTGGTGGTCGTCTTACCCACACCGCCCTTCTGGTTGGCCACGGCGACGATATTCATCCGTGCTGCCCTCCCACCACAGCTTGAGGCTGCGTATGTTGCAGCAGCACTGGCGACCCCACGTTATCATGGAACAGCGACTTGCCGGCTGGACTGGAAGCCAGGATCACCAGATCAACCCGTCTGTTCTGGCTACGACCAGACGCGGTGGCATTGCTTGCGACCGGCCGATACTGTCCAAAACCCACAGCGGCCATGCGTTGCGGAGCGACCCCGAATTCCGCCATCAGGCGGACCACGGAAGCCGCTCGCGCGGCAGACAACTCCCAGTTCGAGGGGAATTCGAGACTATGTATAGGCACGTTGTCGGTAAACCCCTCGACTTGTATTTGATTCGGCAAAGGAGCCAAAGCCTTTGCGACCTCCTTGATAATCTGGGTAGCTGCTGGCTCCAGCCGTATGCTTCCACTGGAGAACAGAAAATCGGTATTGATCTTAATGTCGATCCACAAGTGATGGACGTTCACCGAAACCAGGTTTTGCTTGACGAGATTGCCTAGGCGATGCTGAATCTCGGCGCCTATTTTGCGAATCACGGATTCTGTTGCGGCCACTTCGTTATCCGTCGATCTGCTAGCTCGCAGAGCCGAGGTTTGCTGCGCTGAAAGCACCGCTTCCGAGGCCATGGACTGCGGCATCTTACGAACTTGAATAGGTGCGGGGAAATTTTGCAATGGCGTCACGGCGGGCCCGCCGGCGGCGACGATCTTGCCCGACTGAATAGGCTCAAGCGAGCGGGGCACATTGTGAAATGCCGCTACCAGGGCTTCGGAAAGTACGCGGTATTTGCCGACATTGACTGAAGAAATTGCATACATAACGACAAAAAACGCAAACAGCAGTGTGATGAAGTCGGCATAGGAAACCAACCAACGTTCCAGATTCTCATGCTCGTCGGTTTTTTTTCTGGATCGACGCGCCATGGTTGTATCCTCCACACTCTCCGTTTACTGCAAATAACCTTGTAATTTCGACTCAATGGCTCGCGGGTTTTCGCCCTCCGCAATCGCGGTAAGCCCTTCGATGATCATCTCACGCACCTTGCTCTGACGGTGAATGATGGATTTGAGTTTATTAGCAATCGGCAAGAGAAATAAATTCGCTGACCCCACACCATAAATCGTCGCCACGAAGGCTACGGCGATGCCTGCACCCAATTTAGCCGGATCGGCCAGATTTTCCATTACGTGGATCAACCCCATGACCGCCCCCAGGATACCGATGGTCGGCGCATAGCCACCAGCCGCCTCATAGACCTTTGCCGAGTGCAGTAACTGCTCTTCACCCGCTTCAAGCTCCACCTCCAGTATGCCCCGGATCGCATCGGGTTCTCGACCGTCGACCAGCAATTGCAACCCCTTACGGGCGAAAGGCTCTTCCAGCGACTCGGATATGCTCTCCAATCCAAGCAACCCCTCTCGTCGAGCAATCTGGCACCACTCGATGATGGATTCAATCTGCCGCTCAGGTTCGATCAACGGCGGTTTGAAAATCCACAACCCCATCTTTACCGCCCGTAAAAACACTGATAGCGGGCTTTGTAGCAGGACTGCCCCCAACGTGCCGCCGATAACAATGATGAAAGCCGTCAGCTGCAGCAACGAATCGAGTTTGCCGCCCTCGATGAAGTTGCCGCCCAGCACCGCACCCAGCGCGAGCAAAATGCCTAATAGGCTGAGTATGTCCATCACTGCATCCGCCAAGGCGGCAAAACAAGCGCAAAAAAATCGCCCTTGCGGTATTTAAATCCTGTGCCAGGGGAGCGAGTAATTACCGTCGCCCTGGATCCATAAGTCCTGTACTCGCGCCACGACACCCCGGCACGCCTCAAAATGCACCCGCTAGCGCTTTTCCGCATTCGTCCAACGCGAGAATACGATCGCTCAAACCGGCTTCAGCCACAGCGGCAGGCATGCCATATACCGTGGAACTGGCCTGATCCTGAGACCAGACGACCGAGCCGTTATGCTTCATCAGACGCGCCCCTTCGCGTCCATCTGCCCCCATACCGGTCAGAACGATACCGAGGTTCGCGCCCGGATTTACGCGCTCGGCGCTACCGAAGGTCACGTCGACACAGGGACGGTAATGGAGTTCCGGCGCGCTTTCGGTGATCCGCACGCGCATCGCACCAGCAGAGCCCTCCACGGTCATCTGCAACCCGCCAGGTGCCAATAGCGCCAACCCAGGCCTCAAAGCCATTTGATCCTTGGCTTCCATCACCTCGATGGCACATAAACCGTTGAGCCGTTCGGCAAAAGCCGGGGTAAATGCCGCAGGCATGTGTTGCACCAGCAAGATCGGTCGACTGAAGTTGCCAGGCAGAGCGGTCAGCACCTTCTGCAAGGCTACTGGGCCACCTGTAGAAGTGCCGATCAACACCAATCTGCAATGACTCAGCTTAGCGGCTGGGCGCGCCACCGAACCGACAGGACGCGGTGCCTGCCTGGGTATTGCCGTCGACTGCGCTGTATTTGCCGTAAAACCCACCCGCCGTCGCGCCAGAATTTTGATGCGTTGACACAACACGCGCCCCACCTCATCGCGGTCGCGCGCAATTTCTTCGAATTGCTTGGGTAGAAAATCCGCCGCCCCTGCTTCCAGCGCATCCAGCGTAGCCTTGGCCCCCTCATGGGTCAGCGACGAGAACATGAGGATCGGTCTGGGATAGCGAGACATGATCTCGCGTGCGGCGCTGATACCGTCCATCACCGGCATCTCGATATCCATCGTAACGATATCAGGCTTGGTTTCAGCTACGCTGACTACGGCCTCGCGGCCATTCGTGGCAACTGCAACCACCTCGATCTCGGGATCCGCTTCGAGCATGCTCTTGACGGCCCGTCGGAAGAAGGCGGAATCGTCCACCACCAAAACACGTACTTTCATGCTCTGTCCTTACTCGTCGGCCGGACGGCCGCCTTGATAGCAATCAGGCGGCAAGACCCTTAGCGCGCATCAATCCCGGTAAATCCAATATCAACGCCAGATGTCCATCTCCGGTAATCGTTGCGCCGGCATACCCCGGCACATGGCGTAACCCCGGCCCCAACGGCTTGATCACGACTTCTTCCTGTCCTAACAATTCATCGACAACATAGCCAACGCGGCGATTGTCGACATAGGCAACCACGACATGCCCCATCGGCTCGTCTCCGGCCTGGCCTTTCGGCTCTTTGAGCCGCAACCATTCCCCAAGGCGAACCAGAGGCAAGGCTTTGCCGCGAACCACGATAACCTCGCGATTGTCGACAATCTTGGTTTGCGTTAGGTCCATATCCAGAATTTCCCCGATCGAACTCAAAGGGATGGCAAACGGGCGTTTACGGATCCGCACCATCAAGGTCGGCACGATCGCCAGTGTCAGCGGCAGTCGGATACGTATGATCGTGCCTCGGCCTAGGACCGAATCGATTTCAATAGCCCCGTTCAGCCCGGCGATGCGCGTCTTGACCACATCCATGCCCACGCCGCGCCCGGACACATCGGATACCTGCTCCTTGGTCGAGAATCCCGGGCGGAATATCAGATCGAATGACTCGGCATCGGTCATTCGTTGCGCGGTGTTATCGTCGATCAGGCCCTTCTCGATCGCCTTGTTGCGCAGCAACGCGGCATCCATGCCCTTGCCGTCATCCTCGATGACCAACAGGATGTGATCGCCCTGCTGCGCCGCCGACAGTACCAGCCGGCCGGTTTCGGGTTTTCCGGCACGGGCGCGATCCTCGGGCATCTCGATGCCGTGATCCACGGAATTGCGCACCAGATGGACCAGCGGATCGGCCAACGCCTCCACGAGGTTCTTGTCGAGCTCGGTATCCTCGCCGCGCAATTCGAGATCCACCTGCTTGTGCAGGCTCTTGGCGAGATCGCGGACAACGCGCGGGAAACGCCCGAAAACCTTCTTGATCGGCTGCATACGGGTACGCATCACCGCCACCTGGAGATCCGTCGTGACCAGTTCCAGACTGGAAATCGCGCCGGAAACACTCTCCTCCTTGATCTGCGTACTCAAGGTCACCAGACGGTTGCGCACCAGCACAAGCTCGCCGACCAGATTCATGATGTCATCCAGGCGCTTGACGTCCACACGCACCGTGCTTTCAGCCGCTGGGGCGGCAGCAGCCGGGGCAGCGGCGGCCTGCTGACCGGCGCGAGGTGCCGGAGCGCTAGCCCCATCCTCCTTCTTCGCTGCCGGGACCGCGCTCTTGGCAGGCGGCGTTTTACTCGGCGCAGGTCCAGTAGGCTGTTGCGATTGACCTTTTGCCGGCGTCGCAGCCGGCACCTTGGCCGCCATTTCCCCGGGAGGTGCGCCTTTTCCGTACAGCTGATCCAGCAAGGCCTCGAATTCCGCTTCGCTGATTTCGTCGCCAGCACTCGCGGCGGGCGATGCGGCTTCCTCCACGGACTCCACCGACCCGCCGTGCTTGCCCGAACCATGCAGCTGATCGAGCAGGGCCTCGAATTCATCGTCGGTGATTTCGTCGGATGAGGTGACAGGCGCGGATGCCGCAGGCTCCGCCGGCGATTCCTCCGCGGCCTCCAACATGGCCTCGAAAGCCGCGTCCGCGTCATCGGTCGAAGGCTCTTCCGCTATCGGTGATGCAGGCTCCGCGGGAGCGGAAGACACGCCGGCCACGAGATCGGCCAAACGACGCATCAGGTCGGCCGATGCGGGCTCGGGCATCTGCCCGCTACGGAGGTTGCCGAACATGAGGTTCAATGCATCCAGCACCGCGAGGATCACGTCCATCAGGTCGCTATCGACGCTACGCTCGCCCTGCCGTAGCTGGTTGAACACATCTTCGGCGTGGTGACAGACGTCTACGAGCGGCGTCAACGAGAGGAAACCCGCGCCGCCCTTGATGGTATGGAAACCGCGGAAGATCGCATTGAGCAGATCGGCATCGGTCGGATTTTGTTCAAGGTCAAGCAATTGACCACCCAGGGCATCGAGTATCTCGCCTGCCTCGACCAGAAAATCCTGTAGCAATTCGTCGTCCGCGCCGATTGTCATATTGTCTCCAAACCCTTCTCCGGGGGTGTTTTATCGGGTCGCACCGAAAGGCGGCGCTAGAAGCCTAGGCTGGAAAGCAGGTCGTCGACCTCGTCCTGGCCACTCACAATGTCCGTCTTGTCGACCCCGGGCACGGCAGGTCCATAGCCTTTGCCGGACGAGTCGCCCTCGGCCTTTTCCTCCAACTTGGGCGGCTCACCCGTTACCATCCGTTCGCTCGCCACCTTGACGAGGCCGACCAATCCTTCCTCGACCTCCTGAACCAACTCGATGACACGGCGGATCACCTGCCCCGTCAGATCCTGGAAATCCTGTGCCATCATCACATCCGAAAGCCTGCCCGATACGGCCGCCAGATCATCCTGCACGGATGACAGAAACCCATCGAGCGTCGCGCTCATTTCGCGAAACTCCTCCACGCTCAATTCGCGGCGCTTGAATTTCGCCCAATCACCCATCAGCGACTCGGCCTGCCGCGAGATTTGCGACAAGCGCGGCATACTGTCCTCGATGGCATTCAGAGTACGATGCGCCGCCTGCTCGGTCAGCGTAACGACATAACTGAGCCTTTCTTTAGCGTTGGGGATTTCTTCCTGGGTAATTTCCGCCACGCGGGAGTCGAGCCGGAAACTGTTCAACGCCTCATGCAAATCCCGGGTCAATCGACCCAACTCATTGAACAAACTCCTTTCCTGCTGCACGCCCAGCGAATCCAGAAGCTCGCTCACCGGTCCCTCGTCGCCCGCTTCCAGCGCCGAAACCAATAGACGCGCCAGCACAAGCCGGTCGTCATCCATCGGGCCAGTTTGTTGTTCTATATCTTGTTTATCCACGCCCGCGACTCTCCTGTACTGGCGCTCAGCCTTCGAGCCGTTCGAAAATCTTGTCGATTTTTTCCTTCAGGGTTTCAGCGGAAAAAGGTTTAACCACGTAACCGTTCACTCCGGCCTGGGCTGCTTCGACAATCTGATCTCTGCGTGCTTCGGCGGTCACCATCAAGACCGGCAACTTGGCGAGCTTGGGATCGGCACGCACCGCCTTGAGCAATTCGATGCCGGGCATGATCGGCATGTTCCAGTCGGTTACCAGAAAATCGAATTTTCCGGATTGCAGCATAGGCAGCGCGGTCGAACCGTCGTCGGCCTCGGAGGTATTGTTGAAACCCAGCTCGCGCAGCAGGTTCTTGATGATTCGGCGCATCGTGGAAAAATCGTCCACGATGAGAATCTGCATGTTCTTATCCACGAAAAGCACTCCTTGAAATTCAACCTGCCCAACTATGACACGCCATCAGGCACGCCAATCCACCATTCTCACACGCAACCGCATCAATGCCTGGCTGTGGATCTGGGATACCCTGGATTCCGACACGCCCAACACCTCGCCGATCTCGCGGAGATTCAGCTCCTCGTCGTAATACAGCGACAATACCAGGGCCTCACGTTCAGGCAAGGCCGCGATGGTATTGGCCAACGCCTGCTTGAAGGCATCTCCCGCCAGCTGATCGAGAGGTCCTGCAGCAAGCGGTTCCCTGCTGTGCGGATCGGTATCATTTTCGTGTTCACCGTCGCCGAAGGACTCCTCGAAACTGAACACCTGATAGCTGGTCGCCTCGCGCAGCAGTCTATGATATTCGTCCAGGCTCACACCCATTTCGGCCGCCACCTCCCCGGGCTTAGCCGCCCGCCCATGCCGGTTCTCGACCTTGCGCAGGGCAGCGGCAATCTCTCGGGACTTACGATACACCGAACGTGGCGCCCAATCGGAACGCCGCACCTCATCGAGCATCGCGCCGCGCACACGGATACCCGCATAGGTTTCGAAACTGGCCCCTTGGCTGGCATTGTAGTGCTTCGCTGCTTCGATCAACCCCACGATTCCAGTCTGCACCAAATCATCCAGTTGCACGTTAGGCGGCAATCGATGGATTAAATGGTAGGCAATACGCTTGACCATCGGTGCGTGTTCGGCCACCAAACGCTCGACGTCGTTGGCCTCACGCGCAGGGTACCTATTCATTCTGCCCACTGCATACCCGCTGGCGCAGGCGCACGCACCAGGCGTTCGACAAAGAATTCGAGATGCCCACGCGAACCGGTCTGCGTCGGCAGGTTATCGGCCTTGTCCGCCAGATTCTTGAACGCCCGCCCTGCCGGGCCGCCTGGATAAAGCTCGACCACCGCGCCCTGACGCTGAACTGCCTGTCGCAACAGCGGATCCTCCGGGACGGCACCGAAGTAATGCAAAGTCACATCCAGGAAACGGCCACACACGGCCGCCATCTTGCGGTACAAGGCGCTGCCCTCCTGCTCGTCGCGCACTCGATTGGCAAGAACATGGAAACGTCCGATCTGGTGTTCACGGCTCAACACCTTAATCAAGGCATAGGCATCCGTCATCGAGGCCGGCTCGTCGCACACCACCACGATCACTTCCTGGGCAGCGCGGGTATAGCTCATCACGTCCTCGGAAATCCCGGCCGGTGTATCCACGATCAACACATCCAGAGGCAGGCTCAGTTCGCTGAACGCGCGGATCAAGCCGGCATGTTCGGCGGGCGTCAGATCGGCCATGTGCGAGATGCCGGATGCAGCAGGCACCACATGAATCCCGCGCGGACCCGCGATCACGACCTCGTCGAGACTGCACTCCCCGTTGATCACATGCGACAGATTGACCCGCGGCTGCAAACCGAGCATCACGTCCACATTCGCCAATCCGAGATCGGCGTCCATCAGCATGACCTCACGTCCACGCCCAGCCAGGGCAACGGCGAGATTGACGGAAACATTGGTCTTGCCCACGCCGCCCTTGCCGCTGGCCACGGCTATGACTCTGACAGGCTTGAGATCACGCACGCGCTTCAGCCCATTCGCCTGATCCATCGCCTCACCCGTTGTAAGCATATCGTTGGTTTCTCAAATTAACGGATCGTCCACCTGCGTGTTCCGGCTCGCGTTCGCGACGTTTGGACAAGGCCAGGGCATGGCTAACGATGCGTTGCACCCGGGCCGTTTCAAGATCTTCGGCAACACGCTGACCCGTTCCTAGATAGGTCAGCGGCAATCCTGCGCGGACCAGTGCTGACAAAGGTGGCCCTAAGGCTTCTGCCTCGTCGAATTTACTCAGTATGGCACCGGCCAAGGGTACGCGCCCGAAGCGTCGCAATGTTTCACCTAAGACATCGCGTGCGGCATTGGCCGCGAGGACAAGATATAAACGCAGACCTTCAATACCCGCCAGCGATTGAAGTTCCTCAGCCAAGCGCCCATCGCGCGGCGCCACACCGGGCGTATCGATCAGGACCAAACGCTTATCTCCCTGTCCCTCAATGATCTTGGCCAGATCCTCTTTGTCCTCGGCCTGGTAAACGGGAACCCCGAGCAGTTGACCCAGTGTATTGAGCTGAGCCTGCGCGCCGATACGGTATGTATCCGTATTCACCAGTGCGACACGTCCGCGTCCATGACGGATGATGTAGCGCGCCGCCAGTTTCGCCAATGTCGTGGTCTTACCTACGCCGGTCGGACCAACGAGGGCGATCACACCACCGAACTGGACGATTTCGTCGCCACCGACGCGCAAACGCCGCCCCAATCCCAACAGCGCCTCCCGCCACGCCTCACGATCACCGTTCGCCAGATTCACGTTTTCCGCGATTTCACGTGCCAAATCCGGGTCGAGTCCCAACTGTTCGAAATGCCTGACCACCTCGGCACGACGCGGATGCTCGCGTGCAAACTCGCGCCAGGTCAGCTGCGATAACTGTTCTTCCAGCAGACCACGCATGGAGGCAAGTTCTCGCTGCAATGCTGCAACCGTACGCGCATCCGCATGCCCCCCGGCGCTGTCAGCACCTGCCTGCGCCTGCGCCTGCGCTGGGGCTGGGGCTGGGGCTGGGGCCAGTGTCGGTGCCGGTGTCGCCGCAATCGGCCCTGCCGCAGTTTCCTGGCTCAGTCCATCCGCTGCGGAATGTTCGGGCATGCGCACTTCCGGCGAGGTCACTGGCGTCGTTTGGCGCGCCTCGCCTGCGATCCATTCAGCATCGAAATCGACCGCCGCGACCAGCTCTATCCCATCCTCGACACGCCGACTGGAGAGAATAACGGCATCGGCGCCCAATTCATCGCGCACCAGTCGTATCGCCTGCCGCATCTCACTTGCCACGAAGCGCTTGATTTTCATGCCGTCGATTCCTTTTTGGATCATTCACCAGCGGTACCCGAGGCTTTAGCACCTCGCTTCCGCTGTCGTTTCAGCTGCCAGAGAAGAATGCCGCAGCCAAACTCAACGATTTCCGCCTAAGGCGGCCACCACGCGCAGACGCTTGTTTTCTGGAATTTCTGTAAACGCCAACACATGCAAGCCACGGATAGCCGGTCGCAGCCATTTGGCCAACCAGGTACGCAGGGCTGGTGACACCACCAGCACTGCCGGGTCACCGGCCATTTCCTGGTGTTGCGCAGCTTGTGCGACCGTCTGCCTGAGCTGCTCGGCCAGGCCTGGTTCAAGCCCGAGTCCGTCGCCTTTCAATGACTTAAGCAATATCTGTTCCAGCGCAGGATCGAGGGTCATTAGCTTCAGCTCTTCCTCCGATCCGTAAATCTGCTGGACAATCGAGCGCCCTAGCGCCTCGCGTGCGGCGGCGGTCAAGGTGTCGGTATCTTGACTCTGGGTAGCCCGCTCCGCCATGGATTCGGCGATCGAGCGCAAATCGCGGATTGGCACGCCTTCGGCCAGCAGATTCTGCAACACCTTGAGCACGACACCCAGCGGAAGGGGTTTGGGCGTCAGATTCTCCACCAGCTTGGGCGCGCTGCGTGAAAGCTTGTCCAGCAACTGCTGCACTTCCTCGTGGCCTAACAGTTCGTGCGCATGTGTCTGCAGGATCTGACTCAAATGGGTGGCGACTACGGTAGCCGGGTCGACCACGGTGTAACCCATCGTTTGCGCCTGATCTCGGCTACCCGGTTCGATCCACACCGCATCGAGGCCGAAGCTGGGATCACGCGTGGCGATGCCGGCAACCTCGCCGTAAATCTGGCCCGGATTGATGGCAAGTTCCCGATCCGGATAGACCTCTGCCTCGCCGACGGGCACGCCCATCAGGCTAATGCGATAGACATTCGGTCCCAGATCGAGATTATCGCGGATATGTACGGGGTGGATCAGAAAACCGAGTTCCTGAGAGAGCTTGCGCCGGACGCCCTTGATCCGCGCCATCAACGCCCCACCCTGTGCCTTGTCCACGAGCGGGATCAAACGATAGCCGACCTCCAGCCCGATCATGTCCACACTGGATACATCATCCCAGGAGAGTTCCTGAGACTGAGGCTCGGCCACCTCGGCCGCAGCCTGTTCCTCGCTTCTGCGCTCCGTCTCCTGTCGGCTGCGTGCCAATAGGTAGGCGCCGCCTGCGAGCAGCGCCGCGAGGCTCAGGAAAACCAGATTCGGCATGCCAGGTACCAGACCGAGCAAACCGAGCACGCCCGCGGTGATGTACAGCGCGCGCGGATTGGCGAACAGCTGCAGCATGACCTGCTCGCCCATATCCTGGGCTGCGGAAACGCGGGTTACGATGATCGCGGTAGCCGTCGATAGCAACAGCGAGGGTATTTGCGCCACCAGACCATCGCCGATGGTCAGCAGCACGTAATTGTGCGTCGCCGCCTGCACGCTCATGTTGTGTTGGACGATACCGATGATCAGACCGCCGATGATGTTCACGAACAGGATGATGATCCCGGCGACGGCATCGCCGCGCACGAACTTGCTGGCACCGTCCATGGAGCCGTAGAAATCGGCTTCACGGACCACTTCCTCGCGGCGCGAGCGGGCATCGTCCTGAGTAATCAGACCGGCGTTGAGATCCGCGTCGATGGCCATCTGCTTGCCGGGCATGGCATCCAGGGTGAAGCGTGCGCTGACCTCGGACACGCGCCCGGCACCCTTGGTAACCACCACGAAGTTGATGACCACCAGGATGGTGAAGACCACCAGCCCGACTGCGTAGTTGCCGCCCACCACGAAATCGCCGAAGGCCTCGATGACGTGTCCGGCCGCCGCCGTGCCGGTATAGCCGTTGAGCAGGACAACCCGGGTCGAAGCCACGTTCAGGGCCAGTCTGAGCAGGGTGGCAACGAGCAGCACCGTCGGAAACACGGCGAAATCGAGCGGTCTGCGGGTGTACACCGTGACCAGTACCACCACCATCGACAACGCGATATTGAAGGTAAAGAGCACATCGAGTGCGAACGGTGGCAATGGCAGCGTGATCATCGCCAGCATGGCGAGCAGCACGATGGGCACACCAAGGCCGAAACGCGCGAGACCGCGCAGCGTACCTAGCGCTCCACCGGTTTCAGTCGCAGTGGTCGTCGCATCAGCCATCAGTCAACTCCCCCGACGGGAGACGGCGGTTGTGCGAACTCGGGTGGCACACTCAAAGACGGGGGCCCGTTTTCCGGAGCCGCGCCAGCCTTGATCTGATACACATACGCGAGCAGTTGCGCCACTACGAGATACAGCGCCGTGGGTACCTCTTGACCAAGGCGGGTATGGAAATAGATCGCTCGCGCAAGCTCGGGGGCGGACTGTACCGGCACCCCGTGTTCGGCTGCGGTTTCCCGGATGCGCGCAGCCACCAGATCCTTGCCCTTGGCGACCACTCTCGGCGCATTCATGCGCTCCTGGTCATAACGCAGTGCCACGGCATAATGCGTCGGGTTGGTCACGACCACGTCCGCCTTGGGCACTTCCTGCATCATCCGTCGCTGCGCAATCTCGCGCTGCAACTGCCGCTGCTTGCGCTTGATGTCCGGCTGACCCTCCGTTTCCTTGGACTCGTCACGTACCTCTTGCTGAGTCATCCGCAGTTGCTTGGCATGCTGCCATAACTGAAACGGTGCATCAGCCGCGGCGATCAAGATGAGGCTGGCGGCGAAGGCAAGAAAAGACCAACCCACCAAATGCCCCGTCAACGCCAATGCCGGATGTACCGAATACCCACCCAACCCCATCAGAGAGCCGGCCTCGAGCCACAAAACGGTGACTGCAACCACAGCGACGACCAGGAATTTCACCAGCGCCTTGGCCAATTCCATCAGCCCGTTGAGAGAAAATACGCGCCCGAAACCGGCAAGCGGGTCCAGGCGCTCCCACTTGAAACCGATCGCTTGCATGCTGAAGCTGATGCCGCCCAGCGCAACAGACGAAAGCAACGCGGCAAGCACCAACAAAATGAGGAGCGGGGTCATCAATTGCACCGCGTGCAGTAGCGCGTTGGCCAATAGCGGATACAGAGCCTGCGAGTCCATCAACAACGACCGATCCAAGGTCAGGCCGTTACGCATGGTTTGCATCAACCCCCCGATGAGATGCGGTCCAAAGGCGAGTAGTCCACCTGCTGCGGCGATCAGTACTGCTGCAGTCACCAGTTCGCGCGAACGCGGAATCTGACCGCGATCCCTGGCCTCCTGCAGGCGTTTGGGAGTTGCCTGTTCTGTGCGTTCCTGGAAATCGTCGCGGGCCATCTAGCTCACCCTCCAAGCACGCGCGACATCAACAGGAACGTCTGCCCCATCAGGTGCGAAAACTTGGGCAGCAGACTGGGCAGGCTCAGACCGATGAGCACGAAACCCAGAAAAATGGTCATTGGGAAACCGACCGCAAAGATGTTCAGCTGTGGTGCGGCACGCGTGATCACGCCGAAGGCGAGATTGACCAACAACAACGCTGCCACTGCCGGCAGGGCGATCAGCAATCCCAGGGCAAACATGTGCGATCCCCAGGTGGCTATCGCCCATAGGCTAGACCGGTCAAGGCCGATCAGGCCAACCGGCAGCCAATGGAAGCTGCGCACCAGCATATCCACCAGTAGCAGATGGCCATTGAAATTCAGGAACAACAAGGTTCCGATGATCACGTAGTACTGGCTGACCACGGGCACCTGCACACCGTTCTGCGGATCGACCAATGTGGCAAAACCGAGTCCCGTGCTCAGCGCCACGGCCTGCCCCGCGATCACCAGCGTAGAGAACAACGTCTGCACAATCAGCCCCATAGCAACGCCGATCAGTATCTGATAGGCCGTAATCAAGGCACCTTCGACGCTGACCGCATCGATGGGAGGCGGAGCGGGAATGTAGGGATGGATTGCCCATGCCAGTACCAGTGACAGCCCCAGCCTCACCGTCACTGGGACCGTGTTGGCGCCAAACATCGGGGCAGAGAGCAGCATCGAACCAATTCGGATGAACGGCCAGATGATGCTGCCCACCCAGGCCGATAGCTCCCCGGTCGTGAGGTTGATCAGTGCCATCAGCCGATCAACCCCGGAATGCTCATGAACAGCTGGCGCGTGTAGTCCACCAGCAAGCTCAGCATCCAGTGCCCTGCGATGGCCAACGCCATCGCTGTGACAATGAGCTTGGGGATGAAACTCAGGGTCATCTCCTGAATCTGCGTAGCGGCCTGCAGCATACCGATCAACACGCCAACTACGAGCGCCGTCAGCAGCAATGGCGCGGACAGCAGCATGGCCACCTTCATTGCCTCCTGGCCAATCGTCAAAATGGTATCCGCCGTCATCATCGCCGCGCCCTCAGTGATAGAAACTCGAGGCCAGGGTGCCCATGATCAGCGTCCAGCCGTCCACCAGCACGAACAACATCAGCTTGAACGGCAACGAGATGATCATCGGTGAAAGCATGACCATACCCATGGACATCAATGCACTGGCGACCACGAGATCGATGATGAGAAACGGGATCAAAATCAGAAAACCGATTTGGAACGCGGTCTTGAGCTCGCTGGTGACGAACGCCGGCACCAGCAAGGCGAAAGGCACATCCTGCGGGTTCTTGAATTTGCCGTGATGTGCGATGCGCGCGAACATCGCGAGATCCGTCTCGCGTGTCTGATTGAGCATGAAGGTGCGAAACGGCTGGGCCGCCTTTTCGATCGCACTCGTCGCCGGCAAAGAACCGGCAAGATATGGTTTGACCCCGTTCTGATAGGCCGCCGAAAACACCGGCGACATGATGAAGAACGTCAGAAACAGCGCCAACCCGATCAATATCTGATTGGAAGGTGTCGACGTGGTACCCAGACCCTGACGCAACAGTGCCAGCACGACAATGATACGGGTGAATGCCGTCATCATAATCAGCGCAGCTGGCAGGAAGCTCAGCGCCGTCATGGCAGCCAGCACCTGGATGCTCACCGAATAGGTCTGCGATCCGCCGGTGCCTGGCGTCACCGTCACCAACGGCAAAATACCGACCGGCGCCGCATTCACCATGGCGGGCAAGAGGAGCAGGCCTATGGCCGTCATCAGGGGCAAACCGTATCTCATGATTTTCCACGCCCCCCCAACGCTGCGGCAAGTCGAGCCTTGAAGTTTTCGCCCGTCGCCTCGGAAACCGCCGGTTCCAAGGGGCGATTCAATACGTGCAAGCGACTGACCCTCCCCGGAGCCACCCCGAGCAAAACCTGTTCTTCACCCACCTGCAAAACCACTGCGCGTTCACGCGTACCGAGAGGAACGGCGGCGATCACCCGTAGCCGCCCTTGCACCCCACCTTGAAATCGGTTCATCCGTTTCAGCAGCCAGAGCAGCGCGAAGATACCGACGACCACAACCGCGAGACCGAGGAATACCTGGACGAAATATCCCGCGCCCACGCCCGGAATCACCGGTGCAGCTGCTGTTCCTTCGGCAGCAGATGCCGCAACCGGCATCAGCGCCAACCCGGCAGCAACCATACTGGGGCGCATCATCTTCACCGCAGTTTGCGCACGCGTTCGGCAGGACTGATCACATCGGTCAGACGTATGCCGTATTTTTCGTTCACGACGACGACCTCGCCATGCGCGATCAGCGTACCGTTGACCAACACGTCGAGCGGCTCACCTGCCAGTCGATCCAATTCGACCACCGAACCCTGATTCAGCCGGAGCAGATTGCGTATCGGCAAGCGCGTCCTACCGATCTCCATCGAGACGCTCACGGGCACGTCGAGAATCACATCCAGATTCATATCGCCGCTCAACTCGGCTTGCCTGAAGTCTCCTCCGTGGTTATCCGCCACGGCTTCCTCAAGCTGCCCGAAGGCCGCCTTGGCATAGTCATGATCGGATTGTGCGTTGTCCTGCTTCGCACCCTCGCCGGCCTCTTTCTCGCCGCCTTCGGCCTGCGCCTGCTCCGCAAGGGCTTCCGCCCACGGATCTTCCTCGCCTGCCTTTTCCGGTTCGTCGTTGTCTGCGCTCATACCCAGCCCTCTGGATTCAAAAATCCCGTTTCACGTGCTCGAACACCTGCACCGCGTTGTAGCCCCGATGGGTTCCAAAACGTCCTCGCAGTACCGTCAAGCCCTCGCAACGCAAGCTAACGCTCTTTGGCATGTCAAACGGGATGATGTCGCCCGACTTCATGCGCAGCACATCGCGCAAAGTCAGTTCTGTTTCCGCCAGTGTCCCTACCACCTCAACCGGGGCTTCGGCCACTTCGCTGCGCA
This sequence comes from Acidihalobacter aeolianus, assembly GCF_001753165.1. Taxonomy (GTDB): domain Bacteria; phylum Pseudomonadota; class Gammaproteobacteria; order DSM-5130; family Acidihalobacteraceae; genus Acidihalobacter; species Acidihalobacter aeolianus. The sequence continues at coordinate 1,247,095 of NZ_CP017448.1, read as the reverse complement.
GAGCGCGCAACCAGCGATCATCAACCTCGGACCGATCACTCTGGATACCCGCGTCGAGCACGTCACGAATGGGTTCGATCATCGAGTACGGCATCGTCACGTGCAGGTCCCCGCCGCCGCCCTCAAGTTCGATGTGGAAGGTCGACACGACGACTACTTCAGTCGGACTTACAATATTCGCGAACTGCGGATTGACCTCTGAGTTGAGGTATTCGAAGTTCAGAGGCATCACCGGTGCCCATGCCTCCTGCATGTCCTTGTAGCAAAGGTCGAGCACCATCTTGACCACACGCATTTCCGTAGGCGTGAAGTCGCGCCCCTCGATCTTGGCGCGGAAACGGCCGTCGCCACCGAAAAAATTGTCGACCACGATGAATACCAACTGTGGATCGAGGACGACCAGCGCCGTACCACGCAACGGCCGAATACGCGTCAGGTTCAAACTGGTGGGCACGAACAGCCCCCGTAGGTATTCCGAAAACTTCAGAATGCGGATGTTCTTGACGCTGATTTCTGGCGCAAACCGCAGCATGTTGAACAAGCTGATGCGGACATGCCGGGCGAAACGCTCGTTGATCATCTCCAGCGTGGGCATCCGCCCGCGGACGATGCGTTCCTGACTGGTCAGGTCATACTCGCGTGCTTGCCCTGGCGCGGCTTCGTCGGGACTCGTATCGACGTCACCGCTATCGACACCGTGCAACAGGGCGTCGATTTCCTCTTGTGAAAGTACGTCGTTGGTCGCCATGGTTGTCGCGCTACTGCATCACGAAATTGGTGAAATAAACCTGTTCGACTGGCTTTGTCTCGCCGTTCGCCTTGAGTACTTCGTTGATGTTTTCGAGCACCTGCTTGCGTAATGCCTCCTTACCGGCCTGAGTGCTGACGACCGCATATTTCTGACCGCTCAACAAACTGATCAAGCGATTGCGCACCGCGGGCATGTTCTGCTTTACCGCATCAATGATCTTGTGACTGCGCGCCATCACATCAATGCCCACTTGCAGGAACCTGACCGGCTGGTCCGGCCCCAGATTGACCACAAGCGCAGGCTCGATAGACAAGTAGATCGCCGGCTTTTTCGGCACAGACTCGGTGGCATGGGCACCTGCCTTCTTATGGGAAAACACCCCAGTCAGATACAACGTCGCGCCAATACCCAGTCCGAGTACCAGTAAAACGACGACCGATATAATGATGATGAGCTTGGTCTTGGACCCGCCCTGGGCAGGTTGTGCCGCCTCAGCCATGTGCTCTGTCTCCAGTGGTTGCGATCGCGATTTCTTAAAGGAAGCTCACCCGCATGATGCAAAGTGCGCATTTCGTCGAAGGTGACCGCCGATTTCGGTGAACGTGACCGCTGCTCTCATTGGTTGCGCACTGGAGTGGTTTTTCTATCCTGAGCGGTCACGATCCGTCAACCGGAGCCTGGATCTTGCGCATGGACTCGCCGGTCAGGTTGAGTCGGTGTGAGCCGTGCAGGAGGCGGTCGAGGATAGCGTCGGCCAGGGTGGCTTCACCGAGGTAGTCGTGCCAGTGTTCGATAGGCAACTGGCTGGCGATCAGGGTGGAGCGTCGGCCGTGGCGATCCTCGATGACTTCCATCAGGTCGTTGCGCTGTGCGGTGTTGAGCTTTTGGATGCCCCAGTCGTCGAGGATCAGCAGGTCGGTTTTGAGGAGCTGGCCCATGAGCCGGACGTAGGAGCCGTCGCCGTGGGCGATGCGCAGCTGCTCGAACAGCGCCGGCAGGCGCAGGTAGCGCACCGACAGGCCGCGCCGGCAGGCCTGATTGCCCAGTGCGCAGGCGAGCCAGGTCTTGCCGCAGCCGGTCGGTCCGGTGAGGCACAGGTTCAGTGCCTGGTGTATCCAGTCGAGGCTGGCCAGTTGGGCCATGCGGGGCTTTTCCAGGCCCCGGCGGTGGTGGTAGTCGATGTCCTCGACGCAGGCCGGCACGCGCAGGCGGGCGGCCTTGAGCAGGCGGGTGAGGCGTCGGTTCTCGCGGTGCAGCACCTCGTGCTCGATGAGCAGGGCGAGGCGCTCGTCGAAGGACAGCGCATGGGTCTGGGGTTGGCCCTGTTGTTGCTCGAGGGCGGCGAGCATGCCGGTGAGGTTGAGGGTGCGCAGCTGTTGGCGGGTCTGTTGATTGAGCATGGCGTGGAGCTCCTCAGTGATAGTAGTTGGCGCCGCGGACATTGGCGTGCAGGGGCAGTGCCTCCTGGGCCGGGCTCTGATCGAGGGGCTGTTGGTCAAGGCCGCGGGCGAGGATCGACTTGACGCTCTGGTAACGGGCCGAGTCGATGGCCAAGGCTCGAGCGCAGGCCGCCTCCAGGCGCGCCGGGCGGTAACGCCGAGCGAGGCTGAGCAGCCCCAGGCAGGCGCGGTAGCCGTGCTCCGGATGAGGCCGGTCGGTCAGCTGGCGGCGTACCACCTCGGCCGTGCTGGGGCCGATCTGGCTCGCCCAGCGCAGGAAGCGCTTGGGTGACCAGTCACGGTGCACCTGATGGGTCTTGGGCATGTGCTCGGTGACGGTGACGTAGCGGCCCGGGCCGTGGTGGCGCGGATGCAGGGCCACGCGCTGACCCCGGTGCAGCACCTCGATCGTGGTGGCGGTGATGCGCAGGTCCAGCACCTGGCCGACCAGGGCATGCGGGACGCTGTAGCAGCGCTTGTCGACCTCGACGTGGTAGTCGATGCCGGGCCGGGCGCGTCGCCACTCGGCGTAGACGTAAGCCTCGCCCGGCAGCGGGCGCAGCGCGGGCCGATCGAGGCTCTCGAACAGGTCGCGACGGCTCTCGGTGCGACCCTGGAAGAGCCGCTCGTTCAGTTCAGGCAACAGCGCGGCGATGGCCCGGTTCAACTCGGCCAGCGAGAAGAAGCGGTGGTGGCGCAGCCGCGCCAGGATCCAGCGCTCGACCACCTGCACCGCCACTTCGACCTTGGCCTTGTCCTTGGGCTTGTAGGGCCGCGCCGGCAGCACGGCGGTGCCGTAGTGCGCCGCCATCTCGGCATAGGTGGCGTTGAGCTGCGGCGCGTAGCGCTCGGCGCGCTGAACCGCCGCCTTGAGGTTGTCCGGCACCAGCAGCGCCGGCACCCCGCCGAAGAAGCCCAGCATGCGCTGGTGGGAGGCGATCCAGTCGGGCAGCGACTGGGTCCAGGTAGCCTCGACATAGGTGTAGCTGGAGGCCCCGAGCACGCCGACAAAGATCTGTGCGGTACGCACCTCGCCGGTGTGACGGTCGACGATGTCGACCGTGGGCCCGCAGTAATCGATGAAGACCTTTTCCCCGGCCTGATGGTGCTGGCGCAGGCTGCGCTTCTGCCGCTCTCGCCACTGCCGGTAATGGTGACAGAACTGGGTATACGCGTACGCGCGCTCGCCGTGCGCGGCGCAGTACTCGGCCCAGAGCAGTTGCAGGGTCACGCCCTTGCGCTTGAGTTCCTGATGGATCTGGAAGCCGTCGGGGACGACGAACCGGCTCGAGGGCGCCTTGGCGGGAAACAGACGTGCCTCCAGGGCGGCCTCGTCCATGTCCGCAGGCAACGGCCAGGTGATGCCTTGAGCCCTGGCCAGGTTGACGTACTTGTTGACCGCGCCCTTGGACAGGCCGCAGGCGCGGCTGATCTGCGCGTGGCTGAGTTGGGCTGCGTATTTGAGGCGCAGCACCTCGATGACATGCTTCATTGGAATCCTCGCTGCCGGCACCGCTGTCTCCTTGAGTGAGCAAAGGAGCGCGGTTGTGCCGGAATAAGTGAAAGAATTCCAGTGGCTTGGATGAGATGACGGAGGAACGTGACCGCCGATTTCGGAAAAAGAGCCGAAATCGGTCACGATCAAACGAAATGGCCGGTCACGTTGATCCGAAACGGGCGGTCACGTTCGAGCGAAATGACCGGTCACGTTGCGCCGAAATACGCAGCAAAGCAAACTTCGAGCCAAAATAAAAAAACAATAAATATCAACAAGTTTAGTTTAAACACAGGAATTCACATCGGGCATGCGCCAATTTTTCGACGGCATGCGCTCTGAAGACGCTGGTAAGTTCCATCCCTGTGTCCGGCAGGACAATAACCAAAAGAAGGGGATGTGGCGATGATGAATTTGCCTGGCCGGGTCAAATCCAATCAGAATCGCATTGCCATCGCAGACACACACAGTCGCCATTTAACGCGACTCATGGCTGCGAGTATCGAAGAGCCGGTGATACCGAAGGCTCAGAAAAGGTGACTACACCACGCCAGTGAAGCCACCTATACGGGAGTTTAAAGTCAGGTCAGGCCACGACCTTGAATTGCGACACCAATGCCTGCAGACCCGCCGACAACCTGGCAAGCTCTTCGCTCGCGGTGGCCGTCTGCTGGGCTCCCGTCAATGTCTGGTCGGTTACTTGGCTGATATTGCTGATGTTGCGATTGATTTCTTCTGCTACCGAAGATTGCTCCTCGGCCGCACTGGCGATCAGTGCATTCATGTCATTGATCTTCGTCACTGACTCGGTGATCGAACTCAGCGAAGCGTCCGCCTCGCGCGCCCTGCCTACGCTCTGAGTCGCACGCTCCCGACCAGCATCCATCGCGTTCACCGCCGCCTTAGCGCCACTCTGTAATTGCTCGATCATGCCGCGGATCTCTTCGGTCGAATCCTGCGTACGCCGAGCCAGCGTACGCACCTCATCAGCCACGACCGCGAAGCCACGTCCTTGCTCGCCTGCACGCGCCGCCTCGATCGCAGCATTCAACGCCAAGAGATTGGTTTGCTCTGAAATCCCGCTTATCACTTCCAGCACGCGACTGATCTGTACGCTGTCACCCTCCAGTTTGTGGATCGCCTGCGCCACACGTTCGACTTCGTTTGCCAGTGTATCGATAGCCTTGACCGCCTCGCCAACTACCTGGCGTCCCTGCCTTGCCTCGCCATCCGCATGCTGCGCCGCTTGTGCCGCATCGCTCGCATTGCGCGCGACCTCCTGTACCGTGGCCGACATCTCTTGCATCGCCGTCGCCACCTGCTCCGTTTCCGACTGCTGGCGGCGTACTTGCTCACTGCTCTCTTCGCTCGTCGCCGAAAGTTCTTCAGCCGCAGCCGCGAGTTGCGACGTAGAGCCGGAGACCTGCATCACCACATGCTGAATGCGCTCTACGAAACGATTGAACGCCGCGCCCAGATGATCCAGCTCATCCCGCCCATGATCCGGCATCCGGCGCGTCAAGTCTCCCTCGCCTTGGGCTATATCGTCCATCACACGGATGGCGCCGTTCATACGGCCGATCATCGTGAAGATGGCCAAGCCCGTCAGACCACCGCCGATCGCAACCGCAAGGACAAGCAAGGCCGTGCTCCAGAACGACGATTCATGCAAGGTCACCTTGACCTTGTCGCGATCCCGCTTCTGAATCTGATCGATCTGAGCGCCCAGCTTGCCAAGCTTGACGCGGATCTGGAACCACTGTGGTTGTGCCTGTTCGGTCAGAATCTTGAGTGCCTGCGAGTTCTGGTCGCTGGTAAGCAGTTGCACCATCTCAAGTCGATCGACTCGATTTTGTTCCCATAATTGACCGACAGCATTGACCTTGTCTCCCAATTCAGGCATGTCCACTGTCATCGCCTTAAGCGTGGCATAGGCATCGTCGAATTTCCGAACGCCGTTCTGTACCACCTGCTTCCAGGGTCCCTTGACTGCATCGCCGAGAATGATTCGGTTGCGCAGTGCAGTTCCCGACAGCAACCCCTGTACAGTCATCACCTGTATTGCACGATTCAAACGCACATCGCGCTGCACGACTAAATTGAATGCATCGCTAAGGCTACGCTGATAGGATAGGGTGACGATCACTGCACCGACAACCAACATCACTGCTATCCCGGCGGAAGCCAGCAGCCGACCCTTGAGCGTGCGTGGTATCACGGTCATCAGTCCCTCCATGAGCTATTTATTTCGCGCATCACCCATAGATACGCTTCTTATAATTCGGTATCCCGATACGGATTCGTATGGCGCCCCATATCGACACAGGGGCACAGTATATCGGTAGCCTATGGAAAAACTTAAATATCCCCACAAACATAATTAATAATAAAAACAAATCACTACTGCGTTATGCCAACCATGTGTAGAGGGATCAGGCATAAGCATCCACTAACCCCATCCCGCTCCAGACAGGAACGGACGACTGCATACCAGCGTCCATTTCTTCGGAAAGCGTGGCAACGTACTCCGCTTGCCCACCACCACTTGTGTACCCCTGCTGCGCCATGCCGCCGCCAGTAGCTCCCTGACCGAATTGCTGCGAGGACAAAGCCTGTTGCTGCACACTCACGCTGATCTGCTGATTTCCCGTTTGCCCGAGCATCTCCCGCAACTGCGGAACTGCCGCGTCGAGTGCGCTCTTAACCATGGCATGGTGAGTCTGGAAGAGTATCTGTGTCTGATCGCCTTGGATCTGGATCGATATCTGCAGCGGACCCAGTTGAGGCGGGTTCAATTGCAGCTGAGCGGCCTGCTGCCCCTGCCCGATCATCCAGCTCACCTGATTGCCCAGTGTCTGCGCAAACGGTGACGATGTGCCTGGCGTAGCGGGTGACAAACCGGGGGTAGCAGAACCTGGGGCGGATGCTGAAACAACCGTCGGCAGCAACGCTGCCATCGGTTGTGCATTGGGGCTGCCGGGCAATGATACGGAAGTCTTGCTGTGACCAGTCGCATCCGTAGCCGCTCCAGTCGCCGCCACATCCTGGGATAACTTGGCTGTCACCTTGTCAGAAAGCCACATAGGCCAAACCGCGTTCGAGGGTTTTGCGCTCGAAGATGCTGCTGCCTGTTTCGCTCCAGTAGATACTCCACCCTCCGTTGAACTCGGCTGTGCATGATGCAAACGACTCGACGAATCTGAAGCCAGCCGGGTGGCAGTGGACAAGGCTACGGCGTTTTCCTTTGGTACGACCTGCGGCAAAACGGGGAGACCAAGCGGCAATGGATTGCCGGATAACGCTGCCGCTTCCTGTTGCTTGGATGCCTTGTCTGAATGATCTTGCCTGCCGCCACCCTGATCGCTGGGCTGGTTTTGTTTCCCATGGGTTGTCGCCTGAGAGGAACGAGTATCGCCGGTTTGTGCGGATTCGGGCTGCTGTCCAGAGTGTGCGGGCGAGGGTTTTGAAGCTGCGGACGCATCTTGAGACGCCTGAGCGGCCTTGCCCGCTGCGGTCTTACTGGCGCTCTGGGATGGCGTATTCGAAAGTCCATTCTGCTGTTGGGCAGCCTGTTGCAGCGCCTGTGCGAAATCGCCACTCGTGGCTGCGGACCCCGAACTCTGAATCGTAGCTGCTGGTTTCGCAGCCACCGATTGTGGCGCAGCCTGAATGTCTATCGCAGAAGCGCTACTCACGCCGATTTACCTGTGATGATGGGTATCATATGCCCACCAATGCAAACCCGATGCCAGCAATCAGCGGTCATGCCGCCCATCGCGATGCCGTATTCCATTGGCAGCAAACTCATCGGTCGCATACTGTTCGCGTCTCGCCGCGTCACGTCTGGATTCCTCTTCATAACGAACCACGACCTGACAGATCGCCTCGTGACGCGCATGCAGGCTTAACCATGTTTCGCGCCCGCTGGCGAAGGCCTTTTCTGCCTCGAGAAGCGCTAGCCGTTGCGCCTCACCAGCATCGGCGAGGCGTTGCATGAAGAGCCGATAATCCATCAAGTCATCACGGCGCATCACGCCTGAATGTAGACGTTCCGCATATTCACGCTCCCACTGCTGCAATTCTCCCAAGCGGTTTTTCGCTAGCTCCACCGCCCGCCTCAATTCTACGAGGCGTACCGCGGCTTCCCGTTCCAGCCGGGCTGCCTGCTGCCGTGCCGGCTTGAGTCGTTCGGAGCGGCGGTTCATGTCAGGCTTTGCGTTGTCATATAGTCATCCACATGCCGCCCCTGATCTGCAGAATCCTCTTCCACAGGCATCTCACCTCTTAGCACGGCTGGAGCACCTTCGACCTGCGGTTCGAAAAATCCATTCAGCTCGGCCAAACTCCGGGCAAAGTCGACGCCCTCGGACATGGACTGTTGCAGAAACTGCTCCATCGCAGGAAAGCGCACCATCGCTTCATCGACTAAAGGATCGCTACCAGGCTGGTAGGCGCCAACATTGATCAGATCCCGATGTGAACTATAGGCGGCACTGAGTTGTTTGAACCGCCGCGCCAGTGCCAGATGCCGAGGTTCGACCACATCGTGCATCACGCGCGAGACTGAAGCCTCTATATCGATCGCAGGGTAACGCCCACGCTCAGCAATTTCGCGGGATAACACGATATGCCCATCCAGGATCGCCCTGGCCGCATCGGCAATAGGGTCGTTAGGATCATCGCCTTCGGTCAAAACCGTATAGAACGCAGTGATCGAACCCTCGCTCCCATGATCGCCTGTACCTGCCCGTTCAACCAGTTGCGGCAATTTTGCGAAAACCGATGGCGTATATCCTTTGGTCGCAGGGGGTTCGCCGATGGCCAGCGCAATTTCCCGCTGCGCCTGAGCGAACCTTGTCAGGGAGTCGATCAGCAGTAAAACCTTTTTCCCACGCGCACGAAAATACTCGGCGATCGCGGTCGCATACCAGGCACCATGCAGACGCATCAAGGGCGGGTCGTCCGCGGGAGAGGCGATGACTACGGCGCGCGCGAGTCCAGCATCGCCCAGGCTCTGCTGCACGAATTCCTTGACCTCCCGTCCACGCTCGCCGATGAGGCCGACCACGGTGACATCGGCCTCGGTGTAACGGGTCATCATTCCCAGCAGAACGCTCTTGCCCACGCCGCTGCCCGCAAAGAGCCCCATCCGCTGCCCGCGTCCGACGCTGATCAAGGCATTGATCGATCGGATGCCTACGTTGAGGGGTTCTTGGATCGGCCTGCGGGCCAGTGGATTGATTGAATGCCCGGTCAGCAGCACGCTGTCAGGCGCGTGAACGGTTCCCTTACCGTCAAGCGGACGGCCGATGCCGTCGAGTACGCGACCGAGGAGTTCCGGCCCGACCGCCACCGTGTGCGCAGTGCCCAGGGGCCTGACTCTGGCATTTGGCGTAAGCCCGCGAATATCGCCGACCGGCATCAGAAATACCCTTTCCCCGGAAAAACCGACGACCTCTGCCTCGACCTGACGCCCTTGCACAGTGAGTATCTCGCAGCGACCGCCCACTGGCACCTCGACGCCAACCGCCTCCAGGGTCAAACCGACCATCCGGGTCAGTCGCCCCTCAGCGGTCAACGGCTCCGCCGCCTCAGCACGCGAACGCGCGCGTGCGAGCCTCTCAGCCCAGGCGGCCCGATGCGCCTCAAGCGGGTTCACGATACCTCCGCATCGGAATCGTTTCGGCTGTCTCCTAGAACCTTGGTGGCAATCTGGCTCAACCGATGCTCAACCGATGCATCCACACGACTGACATCCGAACGCACCCGGCAACCGCCCCGAGTCAACGTAGCATCCTCGATAATGCGCCAGGCATGCTCTCCATCGCCCTGTGGCATGGATTCACGTACCAAGCGCGCGTCCTCGGGATGCAACTCCAATCGAATATCGCTCGCATAGGAAGGCAAGGCCTGCAGCGCCTCGCGCACCACGGCAACGATTTCCCCAGGCGAAACGCTGAGTTCTCGGCGAACCAATTGCCGAGCGATCGCAACCGTCAATGCGACCAGTTCATCCCCGACCCGCTCGCCAACATCGTCAAGAGGACGCGACAAAGCCTGCAGCAAGGCTCCCAGTCTGGTGGATTTTTCAGCAATCTCTGCCTGCCCTGCGGCCAACCCCTCGGTATGTCCCTGGCGAAATCCTTCATCACGAGCAGCCTGTTCAATCTGTTCGAGCTGATCGGCAGTCAACGGTCGTAATGTGAGGTTTTCATCGGCTTCAAGCGGCGGATCGGCGACCGCCTGGATCGCCTCACGAGCAGAGGCGGGGTCCATCGACGGTGCCTGCCAGAGACTCGCCATTTCACCCGGCTTCGCCTGGATGAGCTTAGACATACTCATCTCCGCCCTTGCCACCCAGCGCAATCTCCCCGGAATCCGCCATCCGCCTCGCCACTGCGAGTATTTCCTTCTGCGCGGATTCCACCTCGCTCAGACGCACCGGCCCCTTCGCTTCGAGATCGTCACGCAACATTTCCTCAGCACGCTTCGAGATGTTGCGGAAAATCTTTTCGCGCAGCGGTTCGTCAGCACCCTTCAGCGCGACCACCAGCGTTTCCGATGCCACTTCGCGCAGCAGACCCTGTATGGATCGGTCATCCAGCTCCACCAGATTATCGAACACGAACATCAGTTCCTCGATACGAGACGCCAGGTCCGAGTCCGTCTCGGCAACCAGTTGAATGATGGCGCTTTCGTCAGAGGAATCCATGAAATTGAGAATGTTGGCGGCACTCTTCAGACCACCGACAGCCGAGGATTTGACGCTCGAATTACCGCTGAACTGGCGCTCCAGAACCTCGTCCAGTTCCTTGATTGCGGAGGGCTGCACGACGTCCAGCGTAGCGATGCGCAAAATAACATCGGCGCGCACGCGATCCTGGAGGTGCGCCAGCACTTCAGCCGCCTGATCCGAATCCAGATGGCTCAGCACGATTGCGATGATCTGAGGGTGTTCGAGCCGGACAACTTCGGCGATAGCCCGTGCATCCATCCATTTGAGCTGATCCAGACCACGCGAGCTATGGCCAGTCAGAATGCGGTCCATAATGCCGCCGGCTTTATCTTCACCCAGCGCTTGTACGAGGACATTGCGGATATAGTCGTCGTTACCGATTCCCAAAGCCGTCTGGTCGCCGACGATCTCGATAAAATGGTGTAGCACGTCACTTACCGTGGAGCGCGAAATACCGGTCAATTCGGCCATCGCGCTACCGATTTTCTGTACTTCGCGCGGCCCCATGTGCTTGAGAATTTCCGCTGCCTGGGCCTCTCCCAAAGTCATCAGCAGAATCGCCGCACGCTGGGCGCCGCTGACGGATGCTGCGCTACTCATCACCCAACCAACCCTTGACGACCTGGGCTACCCGCTTAGGGTCAGACTGCGCCAGAGAACGCGCTGCGGCCAATTGCTGGTCATAAGCACCCGAGGCACTCATGCCGCCACCTTCACCCGAGAGCGTCAAGCTATCCTCGCCGATGCCGCCCTCGCCCCCTTCGCCGCCACCTTCGCCGTGCGCCCTCGCACCGCCTGCGGGTGACTCTGGCATATGACTAAGACTGCGCAGTACCGGACGCAACACGCCGAAGATCAGGAATAGAACGGCCAGGCCACCGGCCACCTGTTTGAGGAGATCCCAGAACCAAGCCTGCTGCCAGAATGAAGGGCCGGTGGGTAGCGGCGTGGTCGGCGTGGCCATGAAGGGTGCGTTGATCACGTTGACCGTATCGCCCCGTGCCGCGTTGAACCCCACCGCCTCCTTTACCAAGTTAGTGATGTTGGTCATTTCCTGAGGCGAAAGTGGTGCTGCTACCGATTTCCCGCCCTTTCCTTTCTTTTCCTGATAATTGACTACCACCGCAACAGACAATCGATTGATCACACCAGGGGCTTTGCGGATATGCTGAATCGTGCGGTCAATTTCGTAGTTACGGGTAGCCTTTTGCAGGCTTTCCAGTACCGGTCCCTGATTCACGCTCGTCGCATTCGCGCCCAGCGCCGAATTGGCCGATGAAGTCGCTGGCACACCAGCCGGTGGTGGCTGGTTGGTCAAGGCCCCGGGCACGCCTCCACTGGGTTTCCCACGCTTGATCAGATTCTCGGTCTGCTCGCTGCGAATTACTTTGCTCTTGGGATCATAGGTTTCACTCGTGGTATTAATCAGCGAGTAATTCAAATCCGTCGCGACCTGTGCACGCACGCCGCTCGCACCAACGATGGGTGCCAATATCTCGCGGATACGCTTGGCATAGAGGCGATCCAATCGCTGTGTAAGAGCATACTGTGCACCGCTCAGCGCCGAGCCAGCCGATTCCAGGGCGCCTTGGCCATTATTGGTCAGGAGATCTCCGTGCTGGTTCACCACGGTGACATTCTGTGGTGAAAGCCCCGGTACGCTGGACGCCACGAGATGCACCACACCCGCAACCTGCGCCGGACTGAGTTCGCGCCCCGGGTACATGTTCAGCAACACGGATGCTGAGGGTTTTGCGCTGTTTTCGATGAACACGGATTGCTTGGGTATGGCCAGATGTACACGTGCCCCCTGCACACTGTCGAGTGAAGAAATCGACCGTTCGAGCTCCTCTTCAAGCGCCCGGTCATAACGCACTTTTTCAACGAACTGGCTGGTACCGAAGGCACCCTGATTTTTTTCGAACGTAGCTAGCCCCGTCGCCGTTCCCTTGGGCAACCCCTCGGTCGCCAGCTTGATCCGCGCGCGGTACACCTCGGTCGAAGGCACCATGATCGCCCCGGTGGTCGGGCTGACGTGGTAACTGATGCCTGCCTTGCCGAGCGCCTCCAAAACCTGGGCCGAGTCCTTGTTGGACAAATCGCCGTAAAGCAGGCTGTAATTCGGCTGCTGTGACCAGAGGACAATAGCGACACCCAGCGCGACGCTTGCTGCCAGCCCGGCCATCAGCCCGAACTGACGCAACGCGGGCAAACGCGAGAAGTTGTCGAACTGCGCCCTGAGGGCCTCTGGATTGATCAGTGCCATAGTGCTTCAGCTGCCGCTTAGATCTGCATGTTCATGATTTCCTGGTACGCCGACACCAGCTTGTTGCGGACCTGGGTCATCGCCTCGAAGGAAAGATTGGCCTTCTGCAGGGCGACCATGACTTGGCCCAGGTCAGCCGTCGAAGTGCCCTGCTCAAAACTCGTCGCGAGCTTACCCGCGTGTTGCTGCGCTTCATTGACCTGATTGATCGAATCCGCCAGCAACTTGCCGAAATCGACCTGGCCAGGTTGTGCCGCCGGCGGCGAGCTCTTGCCATCAGCGATGGCGGCCATCGCTCGCATCTGCGCCAGCACCTGATTGATTTCCGTACCGCTCATCTTTATGACCCCGTCATCTCCGGATCTTCAATCTAATCCTGACAAGCAATATTGACGCCATCTCGTCAGCATGGGATCGCAACCCCGGCGTCCCTGAGCTTGGCCAGTTTGTAACGCAGGGTACGCGGGCTGATACCCAGGCGTGCGGCCACTTCCTTGCGATTGCCGTTTACGGCGCGCAGGGTTTCCAGTATCAATTCGCCTTCACGCCGCCTGAGATCGGCATCCAGCACTCCGCCCGTGTCCTGAACTTCGGGCTCTTCTGGCAGCATCAGCGCTGGGCCTTCTACGGTTTCAAAGTGGAGATCGCCCTGGTCGATACATTTCCCGTCGCTGAGAATCAGTGCTCGCTGCATTACGTTGTCCAACTCGCGTACATTGCCGGGCCACCCATGCGTCAGCAAACGCTGCTCCGCCGCGGCAGTCAACAGGATCTGATTGGCGCCATGACGCGACAGCAAGCACCTCGCCAACGGCAGAATGTCGCGCGGCCGCTCACGCAGCGATGGCAGATGCAGCGGGAATACATTCAGGCGATAAAATAAATCTTCGCGGAAACGCCCCGCAGCCACCTCTTCGCGCAGATTACGGTTCGAAGTAGCCAGGACCCGGACATCCAAGGCGATCGGACGATGTCCACCCAGTCGCTCCACCTCGCGTTCCTGTAACACACGCAATAGTTTGGACTGCAAACCAAGATCCATTTCCGAGATCTCGTCGAGCAACAACGTACCGCCATTGGCCTGTTCGAACTTGCCGGCGCGCGCCTCATGAGCACCGGTGTATGCACCCTTTTCGTAGCCGAACAGCATCGCCTCCAACATGTTCTCTGGAATCGCAGCGCAGTTGATCGCCACGAAAGGGCCCTCGGCCCGCTTGGACATGCGATGGATTTCGCGCGCAAAAACCTCTTTGCCGCTGCCAGATGGCCCGGTGATCATCACAGTGGCATCGGTCCCAGCAACCCGTCCGGCCAGCGCGAGCAATTCGCGTGTCCGCATGTCCTCGGCGACAGGGGCCGCATCATCGAACTCAGCTGGAGGCAGCAGCCGACTGACCATTTCCACCAGAACCGAGGCCTCGAAGGGTTTCACCAGATAATCAGCAGCCCCGTCGCGCATGGCGTCCACAGCACGCTGGATGGTCCCGTAGGCCGTCATCAACACGACCGGTATATCCGGCCGCTGCAGTCTTACCCGCTTGAGCAGAGCGTGTCCGTCGAGACCGCTCATCTGCACATCGCTGACGACGATGCCGATGGGCTCCGATGAGAGACAGCTCAGTGCTTCACGGCCATCGCTTGCGGCAGTGACCTCGAACCCGGCCAGCAATAGCGTATCCACGATCGCCTCACGCAGATTCGTGTCATCCTCGACCACCAGTATCTTGAGGTGTCGGCTCATAGTGTCAGGCTCCCCTGTCAGGACCGGCCGATGCACAATCGACCAAAGGCAAATGCAATGTAAACACACCGCCGGGACCCCCGGTGCGATCCAACGTCACCTCTCCGCCGTGGCTGTGCATGACCGCTCGCACCACGGCAAGCCCCAGCCCCGTTCCCTGATGATGTGTCGTATAAAAGGGTTCGAAGATTCGCTCGGCAATCTCCGAGGGTACGCCAGGACCGTTATCGGTCAAGGTCAGCGCGACGTGCGTGGCGTCAGGCAGACGGACGGTCAAGTGGAGATGTACGCCGGGTGGCGCCGCTTGCAGCGCGTTCGAAGCCAGATTGAGCAGCGCCCCAACCAGGGTTTCGCGCTGCCCAAGGCAACACAGAGCCGATACATCGTCCGCCCAGGTGATTTCCATGCATGCGGAACGCTCGGCAAGCGGGAGCCTGATCATCTCCTCGAAATCGCCGACAATCGTAGCGAATGTCAATGGCGTCAGATTGTTGGCGCCACCGCGCGCGAACTGAAGCATGTCATTGACCATGCGTTCCAGATACTGAACCTGATTGCGTATCTTCCCAAGCACGCGTTGTCGCTGCTCCTCGTCGATCCTGCGCGCTTCCAGATGAGACAGGTACAGCAGCACGGATGACAACGGCGTCCTGATCTGATGAGCCAGCCCAGCGGCCATCTCGCCCATGGCGGCCAGACGGCGGTGCTGATCTAATTGTTCCTGCAGGACACGCGTGTGAGTAACGTCCTGTAGCAGCAACACGTCGCCGGGCTCCGATTCAAGTGCGCGTATCGACACATTAAGACGTCGCCCATCCGTTAGACGGACTTCGCCGGCCCCTGCGCCACCGGAAACGAAGCGCTCAGCGACTGATTCCCAGGGTTCGCCCACGAGCGGCTCGCCAAGAAATTCGTAGGCAGCAGGGTTCGCCTCGCGCACGATACCTCCTTCACCGGTCACGATGACCGCACCTGGCAGAAGTTCCAACAGCCGGCCCAGGCGATTGGCGAGACGCTCCTTTTCCGCTAACTGTTCCAAACGCTCGGAACGGGCGGCAGCCAGTTCTCGGCTTAATTGCTCGACCCGCTGCTCCAGCCCCCGATACGAATGCGCAAGATCTTCGGAGAGCCGATTGAAGGTATCAAAGGCCTCCGCAAGCAGGCGCTCACGTTCCGAGATTTCGGTTGCAGAAACGACGTGATCTACCGGATTACTTATTGCCTGGTCTTTCGGGCTCATACCCAGGCCTCAGCAGTTTTCGTACCAAATACGTCTTTTTATTTAAGATCAGTTAGTTAAAGAAATCCAGACAAGACGCCCGTCAACTTTCTGTCGCGTCTTCCTGACGCTGGATTCCGTACTTACGCATTTTTTCTACCAGCGTGGTCCGACGCATGCGCAATGCATGTGCAGCATGCGCAACTACGCCCCCAGCATCCTCCAACGCCTTACGAATGAAGGACATCTCCAACTGCCCGAGATATTCACGCAAATCAACGCCATCCTCGGGCAACCCGATCTCAGGTGAGGCCGTCAGGGTGATTTGTTCATCGCTCTGGCCAAGGTCGACTTCAGCCAGTTCCAACATCTTCGTGGGTAAATCCATAACCTCGACCGTACCGTCCGGCACCAGGATCGAAAGTCGCTCTATCATATTGGCAAGTTCGCGGACATTGCCCGGCCAATGGTAAAGATTCAACGCTTTCAGTGCGCCGGGTGAAAGGCGTATCCGCTCTCGTCCGTCCCTTTCCAGACGGGCAGCGAAATGCTCGGCCAGCAACGGAATATCCTCTTTTCTATGACGAAGCGGAGCAACCTCCACCGGGAATACGTTTAGACGGTAGAAAAGATCCTCGCGGAACCGTCCCTCGCTGATCGATGCCTCCAGATCTCGATGGGTGGCGGCGATCACCCGCACGTCGGTATTCATGCTCCTGTTACTGCCCACACGCTCGAAGGTGCGTTCCTGCAGCACACGTAACAATTTGACCTGCATCGGCAACGGCATATCGCCGATCTCATCCAGGAACAACGTTCCCCCCTGGGCCAGTTCGAAACGCCCCTGCCTAGCCGTCAGGGCGCCGGTAAATGCGCCTTTTTCATGTCCGAACAATTCGCTTTCGAGCAATTCGGCCGGGATGGCGCCGCAATTGACCGCTACGAAAGGTCGGTCTCTGCGCGGAGAGCAGTAATGAATCGCCGAAGCGACCACCTCTTTGCCCGTACCGGTTTCGCCCTGCACCAGCACCGTTGTATCCGTTTCGGCTACGCGCGCAATCAAACGACGCAGACGCAGCATGGATTGGCTGCGCCCAATCAACATGCGATCGAGGATAGGAGGCATGATGCCCGTCGTACTTTCGCGTGATGCGCTCGAATAGGCTCGCGCTCGCTCAAGCGCCAGAATCGTCTGACTCGCATCGAGTGGCCAAGCTAATCGAGTGCCGGTAAACCCTTCGGGTTCCTCGCCCACCACCACTAAAGGGGGAGCGGCTGGGTTGTCAGCGTGCCAAAGCAGCACCTCACGCATGCCCGTCGGGTCGCCGAGCGTGCAGACCATCAAGGCAACCGCCTCTCCCAGAGGCGCGGAGGCATCGAAGTTCACAGGGTCGAACCCGAGGAATTCAACAATGGCGCGGAGCTGATCTGCCTCTGCGCCTGCATGGGAAGCCACCCAAACCACAGGCGTAGGTGTATCTGCGCTGTCCAAATGGCCGAACGATGATTTCGACATAACCCTGGGGTTCTTATCGTTTTTTATGGGAATACCGGTTTATCCGGTTTGAGTGTCGTCTGTTGACGACACTTGCAAGCATGATTGATAAGCCGCCAAATGTCAAAAAACCAACACTACTGCCCTCAACGGGGTCTTAGTCTTTCTTATCAACCCATTCTTTGACTTGCAATCAGGCGACGATGATGCCTGAAAATCAATTTGCTCAGTCCATCACGCACATCATCTGCCATGGCACGGAAATGCGCCGCGATCTTGACGCCTTGCCCCTCAGGCACAGAAGTGATCACTTCAGCCCAACAACGTAAGGGCCTGGGATAGCTGGTTTTGAGGTAGACATCCATGCGTACCAAGTCCCCGACTTGGGGAGCTTGTTCGGCATGCGCCACCCAACTCAAGCCCTGCTCCGACAGAATGCAGGGCACAGCCTTTGGAAATGACAATTGTCGGCGTAGCAGCTCGCCGACCAAGTCGAGCACGAGATTGATCTTGGTATCCAGACGACCAATCGCCTGGATCACCTCCGGTTCGGTACCCTTAACCTCGGCAGCGCGCTCATCGAGGACCCCGAACATCGCCAACAATGAATTGTTAGCCTCGTTGACCTGAGCCTCGATCTCGGCACTGGGCATAGCGCTCACACGCTTCCACGCCAACGGCAAAGCCGCGCGGTAGACGATGCCCTCATCGGGCGATGTAGTCGGTTCTTCCATAAGCTTAAGAATAGCCTACTTCCATGGTCAGGCCGAGAGGAAACGATCTAACCGACGGCACTCTGACTGTAGGCGTTGGCGGCGCGCCTGACGAGCGCCTTATGCTCCAGAGCATGAAGGGTACGGGTACGATGACCTTCGATCAATTCGATCAGGGATTTATTGAGACTGAGCATTTCCTGCAAGGCAATGCGCACGGCCTCGACCTCACGTCCCGAAACGGGACTCGCAAGCAGGCTTTCGAGCTTGCTACGCAGTTCCGCCTCGGCACGCAACAGACTCGGCCAATCAGGGCGCGCGACCTGGGCTTCCTGCAGCAACATGCGCCCTTCAGCCAGAAGTTGCACCAGAGCCGTCACCCGGGGTTCGCTGCCGACGATATCGCCCGGAAGCGCGGGTGCCGCTTTTTTGCTCTCATTCATGCAGGCACACGTCCATTGCTTTCGGGAGCAATCGCTTCCCATCCAGTCTTGATTTCGGCCAGCAAAGCAGACACTTCATCGAGTAGACGGGCATCGTTGTGCGTATTGGCCTCGATCAGCCGACGCGACATATAGTCGTAGAGCGTCTCAAGATTGTGCGCCAGATCGCCGCCTTGTTCGTGGTCGAGATAAACTCGCAGGCCATCGATGATGCGGATACTGTCAACAATAAACTGAGCTTTTGCCCCCATATCGCCGCGAGCCAGCGCACCCTTCGCCCTGGTAATATTATCCAAGCCGCCCTGCATGAGCAGTCGAATCAGCGTATGCGGATTGGCGTCTGCCACAAGACCCTCGAGACCTACTTGCTGGTACTGCCGCATTGCCCGGTTCATTTGCTTGCTCATCCTATGGTGAATAGATGCGCTCGTTGAAAAATCCGCCCAGCATTACTTGTTGTTAAATCAGCCACCACTGGAACTGCTGGAGGAAGAGCTGCTGGCAGACGGCAGGCTGCCCAATTGCGCGCTCAGATAGCTACTCGTGTTCTTGAGATTGGCCACGATGGTATCCATCGCCGTGTATTCCTGCATCAGTGATGCCTGTTCCTGCTGCATCTGTGTACTGAGCTGATTGAACTGAGTCTGGATGTTGGTCAGCTGCTGGTTGATCGTGTTGGTACGCGCCGTAATGATGCCGTTCGCGCCGGTCATGCTGTTGACCGTCGTACCTAGCTGATTACCGATGGTCTGCAGCGCGCTGACCACGCCGGTATAGTTGCTGGTCAGCGCGCTATTGAGCGTCGAAGTGTTCAGGCTCAAGGTACCATTGGCGTTGGCAGTAATCCCGAGCGCCATCAAGTTCTGATAATTGGCAGGCGCACCGCTGATGTTCTGCACCACGCCGTTCTGAAACAGGTTTACCAGATTGCGGACCGTTGGGTCGCCCAACAGAATGCCTGCGGTCTTCGTTTTCGAATCGTAGCTCGCATACTTGCTGACATCCTGCGCGAAGCCGTTGTAGGCGTTCACGAACGACTGCACAGCCTGGGTGGCCGCCGATGTATTTGGGCCAACCGTCACAGCCACTGGGGCGCCGTTAGTCAATCCTGCCAGCGTCAGACTCACACCCGATACTGCATTCGTGACGGTATTGGTCTGCGAAGTCGCGGCGATGCCATTGATGCTGAACTGTGCATCCTGCGCGGCCACCGTCTGACTCAGAGCCGTCGTGCTGTTGCTACCCGTGTAGGTGAATGCGTTGAGCGATGAGCTGCTGCTCGTGATGTTCAACTCGTTACTCGACCCCGTAGCCGAGGTGAGCGCCAGCTGATACCCGCTGCCGTTGTTGACGACGGTCGCCGAAACGCCGAAGTTGGCCTGATTAATCGCCGTCGCCAAACCCTGCAAGGTATTGTTTGAGCTGTCGATGGTGATACTGGTTGGGTTGGTCCCACTGTTCGCGGTAAATGTTGGCGGCGTAGTGGACGAGTTATAGCTGCCGAACTGGAAGGTCAGCGTACCCGTACCGATCGTCGAGGTCGGCGAACTGTACGTGGTGCTGGCCAAACTCTGTGCCTGCGCCAATGCCGTCACGCTGACATTGTACGAGCCGGGCGTTGCCGTGCCGTCGGAGGAAACGCCAACCAAAGCGGGATTGGTGGAAGACGCGTTGTAGCTGGGCGTGAGGCTGCTTAGCGTACTGAGCGCGCTACCAATCGAAGAAACGTCGCTGTTGATCGTGCCGAATGCGGAAAGCTGCGCATTCAGCCCGTTCTGCTGGTTCGTTAGCTGAGTTTGCTGAGGGCCAAAATCCGCCTGCAACAGCTGGCTGACGATGGAATTAATATTGAGCCCCGAGCCGACGCCCGGTGAACTAATGGTTCCTGTCGAAAGACTCGAAGACATACCACGAACCCCATTCGCTACAACATCAGGTTTTGACGACGACGCCAGTCGACTCCATATGCTGCATCTCCTGCAACCTCTGCGCCAGAATCACCATAGACTCCGGAGGAATCTGTCGCAATACCTGCCCTGTCGACTGATCGACTACTTTGATGATGGTCTGATGCGTCGTCTGGTCGATGCTGAACTGCAGGGTACGGCTCTGCTGCTGCAGGTAATCGTTGACCTGGACAAGTGCCTTATTGATTTCTGCCGGCTGCAATTTACCGCTCAATGACTGCGCAGGCGGCGAAGTATTGCCGCTTGCCACCGCACCGGATTGCTGAGCCACCTGCCCCGTATTTCCCGGTGCCGTCACCGTCCCGGTCGCCTGCTGACCACCCGTCACCAGAAGAGCAAGATCGTTTGTGACCTGATTCATCCCATTGAACCTCCCATATGGGAGCCTATCGGCTGGCAATTATTCAGGGCTGGTGTTTCATAGGGGATGAGGCTAGAGCCCCATCCCCACTTCCCCGTCAACAGCCAGCCTATCGGCGGTGCTGTTGGCTGACGCTTACTTGAGCAGCGTCAGCGCGACCTGCGGATCGGTATTGGCCTGGGCGACCATGGCAACGCCAGCCTGCTGCAGTATCTGGGCTCGACTCAAGGCCGCCGTCTGCGCTGCAAAGTTCGCGTCCTGTATACGCGATCTGGCTGCCTGAGTGTTCTGCGAAGCTGACTGCAGATTCGAGATGGTTGCCTGGAAACGCGATTGCAAAGCACCGAGCAGCCCCCCGTCTCGACTGAGCTGGTTCAGGGCGAAATCCATGGCCTTGATCGCGGTCTTGGCATTGTCGTAGGTCAACACATTGGTGCTGTTCAGCGTCAGGGTGGTCAGACTGCTGAAGCTGACCCCGGTACCGCTCAACCCGATATTCGTCAGCGTGGTCGAACTTCCGCTAACGGATATCGTTCCACCGATCTTGGTGTAAAGCTCAATACCCGCGGAGATGGTACCGCCGCTGCTGATGGCAACGCCGCCGCTACCGGTGACCGTGATGCTGGCACCCGTGGAGTCGGTCAAGGTGATGCCGCTCGAACCGGTGGTCGCAGTCACATTGGTCTGGGTGGTGTAGGCATTGATCGCCGCCGCCACGTCGGCCGAGGTGGCGCCGCTGGCGATGTTGACGGTAACGCCGTCGATCGTCACGCTACCCGAGCCGGTATTGGTGTACCCGACCGTACCGGATGTTGTATCCGCACGCTGGGCGTAGACTTGACTCTGGCTGCTGGCGTTGTTGATCGCCGCAACCACATCAGACACCGAGCCATTGCTGCCGTTCAAATCGATCGCCACATTGTTGATGGTGACCGTGCCACTCGCCCCAGACAGATTTCCAGTATTGATGCTGGCACCGTCGGCATAACTGGCACCGAGGTTCTGGCCGCGAACATCGAGACCGTTCGTGGAAATAATCTGACCGGCGTTTGCACCCACCTGGAAAACCAGATTCGACAAGCTGCCGTTGAGGATCGACTGTCCGTTGAACTGAGTATCCTGAGCTGTGGTGTTGACCTGCGCAATCGACTGCTGAACCTCGGCGTTGAGAGCCTGACGGTCCTGCGCCGAGTTGGTCGAATTGGCAGCCTGCACGGCGAGCGTGCGGATGTTCTGAAGAGCGCCATTAATCGTACTCATGGCGCCGTTGGCGACCTGTGCGAAGGAAATACCGTCGTTCGCATTGCGCACGGCCTGATTGAAGCCATTGATCTGGGCCGTCATGCGTTGCGCGATTGCGTAGCCCGCCGGGTTGTCGGCCGGGCTGTTGATGCTCAGACCGGAGGACAGCTGTGCAATGGCGCTGTCCAACTGACTCTGCGACGCATTCAAGTTGTTCTGCGCATTCAGAGACGCAATGTTCGTATTGATGACAAGGGCCATGTCTGTAACCTCCGTTACGTGCTACCCGTTTTGTTCGACTTAAAAGTGCCTGCGCCGCCCGGCGGCTATTGCTCCCAAAGCGCCTCCCACGGCGCCTATGCCAGTGGTATCGACTCAAAGACGGGGAACTTTAGTTTTTTTTGGGGCGGAGGCCGAAGAGGCCGCCAAAACGGCGATAGCGCCGACGGACGGTGGATTATGGCAACCAGGCGGCAAGCCAGGCATCGAGGTTATTTTCGAGCAACCAATGCTCCCGGACGTGATCGCGCAGCCGATCCCCCGCGAGCGCCGCCACATCCGCATCCAGGGCATGGGCTCGGATAGCATCGACCCAATCCTTGAAACGATTGCGCACGCGCATCACCGGGAAACTGCCCTGATAGGGCGTCAAATCGGAACAAACAACCGGATAGCCCAGTATGCCGTACTCAAGAAGACGCAAGTGGCTCTTCGCGTGATTGAACGGCACATCTTCCAACGGTGCAATTGCAAGATCGAGATTCAGACTGGCCAGTTTGGCGGGATATTCGCCGATAGGAACAGGTTCGTGATACTCCTTGATATACGCGCGCAACGACGGTGGACACATACCGAAAAAGACCCAGTCGATCTCATCCTTGAGCGCCTCAACCACCCCCGCAACGATCTCCAAATCACCTGTATGGCTCACTCCGCCAGCCCAGCCGACACGCGGTTTTTTCCCCATGCGCCGCACAGGTTGGAAGCCACCCCAAACAGCCGATTCGATAAAATTGGGTACTATCCTGATGTCAGACGCAAGGTCTCTGTATGCCTCTGCGAGAGGCTCGGTTGCCACCACCAAGCAACCACATGCGGCAACTGCCCGGCGCATACGCTTGTACATATCTTTCGGCAGCAATGATCGATGGACGTTTTTGAGCGGCACGTTGGTCACCAAATCGTCGATCTCGAAAACGCAAAAGACATCAGGATTAAATCGCTTATGTCGCTCTATGGCTTCGATCTGGAACGGCTCGACTTGTCGCTGTAGAACCAACGCGTCGGGCTTGATCCTGGCGAGTTCCGGCGGCGTGTAGATACGATCCGTTTCTTGTCCCTGAATCAGTCCGGCCCTGATCAGGGCCCGGGTCGGCGCGATGATGCGATATTCTCCACATCCCATGCGGTCGGCCGGCTGGGTAAGAATGCGCGGCACCGGGCGCCACACTGAATCCCATGACAACGCTGGGTCCGATTCAACTAAAAAATCCGTACTGGCAAGACTCAGATTGCGGTTGTAGGCCGGGTCATTGGCCATCTGCGGCAGCCAGTGCGCATACATACAGGCCTGCTCGCGTTGGAAACGCGCGAGCTTGGCCGCATCCGGCGCCTGCTCGACCCCGGACTGCTGACTCTTCGACCCCTCATGCATCAAAATCGCGTGAGGTGTCCACACCACGCGCTTGCCGAGCGCCCGGATCTTCAGGCACAGATCGATGTCGCTATAGGAGACGGCCAGCTCTGCGGCATCCAACCCTCCGACTTCGTCGTAAAGCACCTTGCGCACCAGCAGACAGGCGCCGGTCACTGCGGAATAGTCCTGATCCACCTGCAGGCGGGCGTAATACCCCGGCGATTTGGGATCCTGGTTGATGAAGGGATGCTCGGCGGGACCCTTCACACCCAACAGCACGCCCGCGTGCTGGATCTTGCCATCCGGAAACAGCAGCTTGGCGCCGACAGCACCGACGTCTTCACGCTGGGCGTGGGCCATCATTTCGTCCAGCCACTCGGCGTGCAGCACGGCGGTGTCATTATTGAGCAGCAAGAGATAATCGCCACGTGCCTCGGCGGCGGCCCGGTTGTTCATCGCCGAAAAATTGAAGGCTTCGGGATAGTCGACGATGCGCAGGCGACCGCCGAGATCACCTTCCAGGGCACGCAGACCGTCGATGTATTCGATGGCGTCAGCGGCGATGCTGCCGTTGTCGACGACGAGTATCTCGTAATTCGGGTAGGCGGTCAGGCTGAGCAACGACTCCAGGCAACGCTGCAGCACCGGCTGCTGGTCGCGCGTGGGAATGATGATCGACACCATCGGCCGTGGCGCGTGTTGATAGCGTACGCGATAGGTCATCGGCAATGAACCGTTCTCGACTTCCGCCTCGATACCCAGACGGCCGAGATGGGCGGCCAGCGTGCGCCGACCGTTCTCGATCAATGCGTCCAATGGTTTGGCCGCATAACTCGATTGTTGCCTGCGCCCGTACAACGCTCCGGCTACATGGCCGATGGCTTCGTCTCCACCCAGTTCCCAGGCCCGCAGCATCAGATCGTATTCCTCCACCCCTTCCAGAGCCGGGTCGAAGCCGCCGAGCCGGCTCATAAACGACCGTTTCACCATCATCAGGCCGCCCGTATAGGGCATGCTGCGCAGATAATCTAGATTGAAATCAGGTTTGTAGTGCGGGTCGCCCGCCGGCTGCCCATCGGTATCCACCGGGTACTCGTCGGTATAGACCACCTGCCATTCGGGATGCGCGGCGACGGCAACGGCCAGACGGAACAAGGCGTCATCGGCCAGCACATCGCCGGCATGCAGCAAGGCGACCCAATCCGACTCTAGTGCTATCAACACTCGATTGACGGTTTCGAGCGTGGCACCGTCCGTCACGCGATGCCATGGCGGCGACGACGCATGAGACGGCACATCCGCGTCGCTTACGACCCCGACGTCCGCCGACGGTAGCCACTGCGCATCCAGCGCGGCGATGGTATGCGGCAGCAGGGCCTGGAAGGCCGCGGGGGTCAATACCGCCACGCCCAGCGACGGCAGGTCGGCGGCGGCTATCGACTCTACCGCCCACTCCCGCCTGTCGGGTCCAGCTGCCACCACAGGCGACTTTACGGCAGTCGCTGGCGGGACGCGCATGGCCTGCAGCGCAGCGGCCTTGCGTTGCCGACGAGTCGGCAGCCGCGCGTGTTCCGTCTGCAATGCAGCCAGCCCCTCCAGCCACGCACAGCGGCGCGCCAGGATTTGATAAGCCTGCATGCGGGCACGGGCACGCTCGCCGATCCTGCGACGCAGATCGGCATCGCCGGTCAACGTCCGCACCCACTCGGCCGCCTCCGCCACATCGGGGTCGGCCCAACTGACCTGCGAACCGACGAAGCCGGATGAATACACCTCCATTTCGCCGTCGACCGGTATAAGCCGATAGCCCACCAAGCAGGCGCTGTCCGGCGTCATGTAGCTCATGTTGCCCGACCAGCCGGTCGCGATGACGGGCTTGCCCAGGGCCATGAATTCCATCGGCACCAGCCCCAACCCTTCGGCACGATGCAAGGAGATGAAGACATCACAGCACTGGTAAAGGCTCACTGTGTCCACGTAGCTGAGGCTTTCGGTAAACAGGTGCACGCGGGGGTGCCCGTCGATCAGATCGACCAGGGATTGTAATCCGCCCCCCCTTTCCGGATTGTTCACCTTGATCAGCAGATGGGCGTGCGCCACGTCCCCGGCACCCTCGAGAAACGCCCGAACCGCGGCCAATGGATTCTTGCGCTGTTGATCGCTGACCGGCTCGAAGGCCGCAGCGAACAACACCGCGTCCTGCGGCAGGCCGAAGTCGGATCGCTGCCGCCGCTCGGGCACCGGCAGGCTGACCGGCACCGGCGCGTCCAGCGCCAGCGGGCCGTCGCAGGAAAATGCCACCGCGGCCTCCACGAAGCGGGAGCCACCCAGCACCGCGTCCATCACACGCAGGGCTGGGCGCCAGGCCTCCGGCACCACCGGCAGTTCCCACATCGCCCACAGCACATTTACCCGATCCAACAGCCGCAGATGCGGACCGATCGAACCCAGCAGCCAGGGCATGGTTGCCGGCGGCAGTAGAAACAGATTGATCTCGTAGGGCAGCGCTGCGATATCGGCAACGTGCAGATCCGCAAAACGCAGGTCGTGACGCCCCCGCCCTTGTCCGGGATCGATGTCGACAATGGCCACGGGCACGCCGGCCTCCATCAGCGCCTCTACAACCTGACGAGCGAACACACCGAGGCCCAGGTTGCCGCTGACATGCCCGATAACATTCAAGCCCTTCACGGGCGAGCCTCGCTGGGTAGCATGGTTGGACGCGTCCACCGCTGCAGGCGGTTTGCGATCATCGGCAATGCTGGTCGTCGTGTCGACGCTACGGGCTGCCCGTTCCGGCTTGTTTGCCGCGACGGAATCCGCTTCGCGCTGCGCCAGCAGGGCAATGTCACCGCCGCCGTTGAGGCGTTCGACATGACTGATTCTGAAGCCCTCGAACTCCGCCATGAAACCGATGAGTTCCACGGGCACCGGACGCAGATGCGTCGGATCCAGCCAGAACGTGCGCATCGCCACATCGGGCGTTTCGATGTTCGCCATTCCAGAATCAACAAACCATCCGGCTTGAGCGCGCGCGCGGCCAGGCGGAAGAAATCCAGCTGCGCCTCCCAGGGCAGATGCTCGATAACGTGGAAGGCGCTGATGAGCGCCAGCGAAGCCGGTCGGATGTCGCGAAGACGATCCATCAGGTCGCCTTCCTCGACGGGCAGACCTGCGTCGCGCGCACGCTCGACCGCCACCCGATTGCTGTCGACACCGGTTATCGGGATGCCCGCATCCTGCAGCAGGGCCACCCACTCGCCACGTCCCGCGCCCAGATCCAGCGCGGGCGCCTGCAGCGCCTGATGGATTTCCTTCGCAACCGGCAGATAATATTCAAGACGCTGCCGGATACTGTCGAAGCTCCCCCTGAAACGCTCCTCGAAGGCGCTGTAGAAGGCCTGCAGCCGATCCTCGTTTGCCCTTGTCATTGGTTCTGAATTTCCCTGGATGCGGACCTGGCGAGCGCCGGCAACGCCGGCTGGCCGAACGGCACGGCGCTCCGCCGATCAAACGCGACAGACTAAATGTACTTAAACAGCGACAGCCCCTGCACCTGAAGATAGGTCTTCTGCGACGCCTGCAAGCCTGCCAGTTGTTGATTGTAGGTACTGATGGCACTGGCGTAGTTGAGGTCCTGAATCTGCGATTGAGCGGTCTGTAGTTGGAGCTTCGCGTTAGATTGCAGCTGCTGTTGCGAGGTAATCGCATTCAGGCGTGATCCCACACTTGCCTGTTTGTTAAGCAAATTGGTCATTGCCTGATCAAGCGAACTGAGCGCCTGGTTCATACCGTTATGCAATTGGGTCTGGGCAAGGACGCTCCCGCTGGTGGGTGTGTTCAAAATATTGACCATGTTTTGAATTGTTTGAAACACGCTTTGTGGCTGACTGGGCGCGATGGTGAACTGGTCCCCGGTGGCCGGTGTTCCAGTAATAGCAGTCTGAATTCCTGCGAAGCTGATAGTGGAACCGCTCTGATAAGCCTGATTGCTCAGCACCGTCGTCCCCGTCGTGGTATCGACCACATTGAACTGCGAAGCGCTGGTGAACTGGATCTGATAGGTATCCCCACTGTATCCTGTATTCGAAGTCACGCTACCCGGATCGATGATCCCACTTCCGGTATTGCTCGTTGCAGGAGTCGCTGTAAAACTGCCATTGCCATTGGGTATCTGCATAAACACGTTGGAGCCCGGGTCGTTCACGGCAACCTGACGGCTAGTGTCAATCTGCAGATAGCGTTGGGCCGAATCCCCGAGGTAGCTGAAACTGCCATTCGGGTTCTGAGTGAAGGGCTTGGTCGAGGTCTGCGAGCCGCTGAAAATATACGAGCCATTGGCATTCTGTGTATTGCCCATCGCGAGTAACTGCTGGACATCCTGACTCATTTGTTGGGCTATGCTCGCGCGGCTGGCATCCGTCTGTGTGCCATTGTTCGCCTGAAGTGCCAGGGTGCGTACGCTTTGTAGCACGTTCCCTACACCTTGCAGGGTGCTTTGCTCGAGATTCAGACTGGCAGTGGCTGCATTGCCGTTCGATTGAAATTGCGTATTCGTATCGATTGCGCTCTGCAGATTCAGGGCCTGCGCCGCTCCTGCAGGGTTATCTGATGGTGTAAGAATCTTACGACCGGTCGATAGTTGCAGTTCCGTATGTGTGAGCTGGGTTTCCTGGCTCAGCATCGTGTTAATGGCCGCCTGGCTGATCTGTGATGTCGCGATGCGTATGCTCATGGCAATTACCTCAAATCTCGCTAGACCGCATTAAGCAGCGCCTGGAACAGAGTATTGGCTGTCGAGATAACCTTGGCAGAGGCCTGATAATCCTGCTGGTATTGCACCAGATTCGCCGCCTCCTGATCCAGGTTCACCCCCGAAATCGACTGCTGTAGAGAGGTCACCTGATTGAGCAGGGCCTGCTGGTTAGAGGCATTGGACGACGCCGCCTGTGTATTGTTGCCTACGCTGGCGACTAGCTGGTTGTAGGCATCGCCGATACTCGCTGTACCGCCGCTGAAAATCTTGTTCTGCTGGATCTGGGCCAGTGCTAGCGCATTACCGTTGTCACCCGGGCCGGAAGGCGTGACCGTGAAGGTGTCACCGGCACTGGCATTGCCACCCAGAGTCACCTGCCAACCGTTGAAACTCACGGTTGTGCCAGTGGCATTGTAGGGTTGTGGGGTGGTCGACGTCCCCGTCTTCGTATCCGTGACGGTGTATGTCGTAGGCGGATTATTGATGGTAATCGTCACCGGGTCGAGCAGATTCGGATTGGAAATGGTGGCCGCAGTAACCGTCGGCGCACTGATCGTGGCTGTGCCGATATTCGTCTGATTGGCCGCGCTGACTACCGGGGCCGCAGCGGCAATCTGGCGTGGGTCGGTCGCCGCCACCGAGATGTCGCGGGCCGCGTAGCGTGTCGGCTCGATGGTGTAGGTATCACCGGCAGTGGCATTGGTCGGCGCCACGATGCTCAATCCGCCGGCGGTAAACGGGCTCGCGGCGGTACCAGCGCCGCTCATGGCCACCGTCTGACTGGTGCCGACGATCTGCAGCGTCCAACTGGTGCCGTTGTAGCTGAGCTGGTAATCGTTGGTAGTAAGCTGGTTCACGTTGCTCACGGTCACCGAGGGCACACCGCTGGTTGTCGCGTTATTCGCCCCGGCATAGACGGTTGGCGTAGGTACATTGAAGAAGTTCTGGCCCAGATTCCCGGTCAGGTCTATGCCGAGCTTTTGCTGCGCATTGAATGTCTGACCGATACCTATCGCCAGACGCCCCAGGGCATTCTCGGCCGGCACCACTACATTATTGCGTGCGTCGAGCAAGCCCCCGAGTGTGCCACCCGGATTGACATTGGCAACCGGAATGTTGCCATTGGCCGTCTTGAACACGAGGTTTAGCTGATTCGGATCGCCGCTCGTCGGCGCCGTTGCCAGCTGAGTCGTAGCGGTACCGACTACCAGCGCCTGACCGGTACCGATCATCACATTGATGGAACCATCGCTTTGCGCCACGGTGCTGACATTGACGATCTTGGACAGCTGCGTCAGCAGCGCATCACGTTGGTCCAGCAGGTCGTTGGGTTGGCCAACCGGGTTACCGGTCGTGCCGTTCACGATCTGCTGGTTAAGCGCCGCGATCTGGCCGGCCAATTGATTTACGGTACTGACCTCGCTGGTGAGCTGGCCATTGATCTGCGTGCTGACCTGATTGATTTGCCCATACATGCTGTTGAAGGTCGAGACCAGTTGCCCGCCTTGCGACAGCAGGGTCTGACGAGCCGGTATCGACGAGGGCGAATTGGCTACGCCCTGCACCGCATTGAAAAAGCTTTGCACGGCGGGCTGCAAGCCGGCAGTGGAGCTGCCTAACAGATTATCGACCTGGGTCGCGTACTGACTGTAGGTTTGGTATCGGGCATTGGCAGAGGTCGCACTGTTGAGCTGGTCATTGACCACATTGCTCACGATTCGCTGCACACCATTGACTTGAACGCCGGTGCCCAGATAGTAATTGCCCGCAAGCTGCGGATTGGATGACCCCAGATTGGTAGTCTGCCGACTATAACCTGGGGTATTGACGTTGCTGATGTTCTGGCTGGTCGTCTGCAGTGCCTGCTGAAACGCGAGCAGACCCGAGGTGGCCACGCCGAGAATGTTGGTTGACGCCATGCCGTACTCCCGAGGCACCTGATGCGCCTCAATCGATTCAGGTTAGCGGCCCGTTTGCGGGATTCTTGATCCCTGCGCCTATGGCGAGCAGGTGTTGTCCGCCCAGAATGCTCTGTATTTTCTCGGCATAGGCAGGGTCAGTGGCATAACCGGCGCTTTGTAGTTGCGCCAAGTACGCCGACGGCTCCGAGGCCTGGGCGACGGCCGACTGGTAACGCGGTTGCGAGGTAATGAGCTTCGCGTAATCTGCGAAGCTCGCAGCCAGTGAAGAGTAGGCCCGGAACGCAGCCTTCTCCTGCTGCAGCACACCGCCATTAAACTCCACCGTTGGCACAGCCACGGAGGCGCCCTGCCAGTCGCTGCCGGCCTTGATGCCGAAGAGGTTGAAACTGCTACGCCCGTCAGGCAGTTGCGGAATCCGCTTGCCCCAACCCGATTCCAGCGCCGCCTGCGCCACCAGCACCTGCGGCGCGACACCGATCTTCGCCGCGGCCTGTTTCGCATACGGCATCACCGCGCGCACGAAATCTGCCGGTGTCGCCGGTGGCCAGGTCACTGGCAACGCCGCCTCACCGGTTGCCGCCACCGATGGCGGTGGAGCGGAAGTCGCAGCAGGCGCAGATCTGGAACTGTCTGGAGGGATAGCGCCCTGTGCAACGCCCTGCCCGCCCAGGGACTGGCCGATGAGCTTGCCCAACCCCAGATCTCCGTGCCCGGCCAGATTGATGGCGAGCTGATGGTCGTACAGGTTCTGGTACAGGCTCGTCTGGCTGTTGTCGAACAAAGGGTTTTTCGGCGTCGCGTCGCGCATCGCCTTGAGCATCATTTCGATGAACACCGACTCGAACTGCTTGATCGCGGCCGCCTTGGCCTGGGGATTATTGGCCCGCGCCGCCGCCTTGAGTTGCCCCAATCCCTGGAAATCCGTGTAAGTCGAGGCCATCGATCCCACGTCTGTAGTCAACGGTGAGGTCATCAGATCACCACCAGCTGGGCGCGCAGGGCCCCGGCGCGTTTGAGCGCCTCAAGGATCGCTATCAGGTCGTCCGGCGTCGCGCCGACGCGATTGATTGCCTTGACGATCGAGTTAAGCGATACCCCTGGCTTGAAGACGAAGGCATGCGCCTTTGCCTGCTTGGCCTTGACGGACGAATTCGGTGTGACCGCGGTCTGCCCTCGGGATAGCGCGTTCGGCTGGCTGACCTGCGGGTTTTCAGAGATCGTCACAGTAAGGTTGCCGTGGGCGACTGCGGCGGGCAGCACGCGCACGCTGCTGCCGATGATCACCGTGCCGGTACGCGCATTCACCACGACACGCGCGGGAGGCGCTTCCGGGTGAATATTGAGATTCTGCAGGTATGAAACAAACGCGACCCGCTGACCGCGGTTCGCCGGTGCGTTGACGCGCACAGCGGCAGCATCCAGCGCCTCTGCGGTGCCCGGCCCCATGATTTTATTGATCGCATTCGCAAGTCGCGTGGCCGTGGTGTAGCTCGGGTTGTTCAGATCCAGGGTGATACTGTTACCCTGATCGAAGGCGGTCTGCACACCCCGCTCCACGGTGGCGCCGTTGGGCACCATGCCGACGCTGAGAATGTTCACCTGCACGCTTGAGCCGCTCGCACCCTGGGCGCCATAACCGCCGACCACGAGATTGCCCTGTGCCATCGCGTAAACCTGACCGTTCGCGCCATGCAACGGCGTCATCACCAGAGTACCGCCGCGTAGGCTTTTGGCGTTGCCGATCGAGGAAACGGTGACGTCTATCGTCTGCCCGGGACGGGCAAATGGCGGCAGCTCCGCGGTCACCAGCACCGCCGCAACATTGTTGAGCTGCGGGTTGACGTTGCTCGGCAGGGTGATGCCGAAACGCGTGAGCATGTTCTCGATGCTTTGTATGGTGAACGGTGTCTGGCTGGTCTGGTCGCCCGTGCCGTCCAAGCCGACAACCAGCCCGTAACCTACTAGCTGGTTGCTGCGCACGCCGGCGACAGTGGCCAAATTTCGCACCAGTTCGGCCTGGGCGATGCCTGCTGCGGTGGTCCACAATGCAAGCGCGGCGGCACCGACAGCAAGGAACCGACGCGCGCGGTGCAAGCAGCGGAACAAGGTCGATCTCCGCATCATAGCGGCCACCATGTGTTGAAGAATTTCGCCAGCCAGCCCTCACGGTTAGCCTCGTTCAACACGCCGCGACCGCCGTATTCGATCTCGGAATTGGCTACCTGGGTGGACAGCACCGTGTCCTGCGGAGTGATGTCGGCCGGACGCACAATCCCGCGGAAACGCACGTACTCGCGCCCCTGGTTGAGCGCGATCCACTTCTCGCCCTGCACCACGAGGTTACCATTGGACAACACATTCGCTACCGTGACCGAGATGGTCCCACTCAATTGGTTGCTCTGTGAACTGCTGCCCTTCCCGGCGAAGGCATTCTTGCCGGCGAGACTCGTACTGAGAACTGGATTGCCGTTGTAGGTAACGCCGGCGCCGAGAATCGTGGGTGCCGAGACGTCGACGCTGGTATCGCGCGACGTGGAGGTGTCTGCGGATTTGTTCGCGTTGGTGTTTTCGTCGAGAACCACCGTCAGGATGTCGCCGATGTGACGCGCTCGCTGATCCGAGAATAGCTGGACGCTGTCGGCGCTCTGGTAGATTGCCCCATTGTTCTGAGCGGTCGGCTTGGGCGCGACCGGCATCACCGGAGTGAAATCCGGATTGTTGCCCCGCGTCGGACCCGGGTTGAACGTGGCGCAGCCACCAAGCAACGCGAGTCCGGCCGCCAGCGCTGCCGCTCGTATGCCAGTACTCATCGCTCGCTTGTTCATGCTCGCATCCCGTCCTACAAGGTCTGGTTGACGTACTGCAACATCTGATCGGTGGTGGCGATCGCCTTCGAGTTGATCTCGTAGGCGCGCTGACACTCGATCATGTTCACCAGCGACTCGACGGTATTCACGTTCGAACTTTCCAGCGCCCCCTGCTGCAAGGTGCCCAGACCGTTGAGCCCGGGTGTGCCGGTTTGTGCTGTACCGCTCGCCGCCGTCTGTTGATAAAGGTTCTGGCCAATTGGCTGCAAGCCAGCCGGATTGATGAAGTTCGCGAGTTGTACCGTGCCGATCTGCGTCGGCGTAGTGCTACCGGCCACCGTGACGGTCACGGTGCCGTCGGTGCCAATGGTGATCGACTGCGTGTTGGCCGGCACGGTGATCGCCGGCTGCAGGGGATAGCCATTCGCCGTGACCACCTGGCCGTTGCTGTTGAGCTGGAATTCACCATCGCGTGTGTAGGCAATCGAACCGTCGGGCATGGTGATCTGAAAGAAACCCTGCCCCTGTATCGCCAGATCCAAATTGTTGCCTGTCTGGATGATGTTGCCCTGGGTGAAGATTTTCTCGGTCGAGTTCACCTTTACACCGGTACCAAGCATCAGCCCCGAGGGGATCTGCGTATTCTGGGTGGACTGCGCGCCAGGCTGGCGGACGTTCTGGTACAGCAGGTCCTCGAAGGAGGCGCGCCCTTTCTTGAAACCGGTGGTGCTGACGTTAGCCAGGTTATTGGCGATCACGTCCATCCGCGTCTGCTGCGCGTCGAGTCCGGTTTTTGCGATCCACAAGGCTGGATTCATGCGTTTATCTCTGTGCGTCAGGCCAGGCGAATCAGCTGTGCGCTGGCTTGATCGTTGGTTTCAGCGGTTTTCATCATCTTCACTTGCATCTCGTACTGCCGCGCCAGGGAGATCATCTTCACCATTGCGTTGACGGTGTTGACGTTGCTCCCCTCAAGCGCACCGGATACCAACGAAACATTGGCACTGGCCTGCAATGGCTGGCCGTTACGGGTATGCATGAGTCCGTCAAGTCCCTTGGCAAGTTGGCTGTCCGGCGGATTGACCAGCTTGATACGATCCACAACAGCGAGCGCACTGGGTTGTTGCCCCGAAGGCAGCACGGTGATCGTGCCGTCGGCACCGATCTCTATCTTTTGGTTAGGTGGCACCGCAATCGGTCCGGAATTGCCGATCACGGGGTATCCTTGATTCGTGGTGAGCAGGCCATTGCTGTTGACCTTGAGCTCGCCGGCGCGCGTGTAAGCCTCCTGGCCGTTGGGCCCCTGTACCGCTATCCAACCAGGACCGTTGATCGCAACGTCCAGCGAACGCCCTGTAGTAATCAGCGGCCCCTGGGTGAAATCCGTACCCGTACCCTCGTCCTGGGTGTAGACCCGACTGGCATAACCAGGACCTTCGATCGGGATCGCCTTGAAGGCCTCCAGATCGCGCTTGAACCCGACCGTATTGGCATTCGCCAGATTGTTCGTCGTGTTCGCCTGCGCCAACATGATTTCCTTGGCGCCGGACATCGCGATGTAGAGCATTCGATCCATGTCGCTATCCCGTTCCCGTTATCCGATCAGGTCATGTTAATGATGGTCTGGGTCACCGTGTTGGCCGTGGTGATGACCTTGGCATTAGCCTGGTAGTTGCGCTGCTCGGTTATAAGATCGACCAGCTGTTGCCCCTCGTTCACATTGGAGTTTTCCAGCGATCCCGACTGGATCTGCCCCAGACTTCCGGTGCCAGGCGCACCGAGGATCGGCGTGCCTGAGGCAAAGGACTGCCCCCAGCTTGTGTTGCCCAGCGACTGCAGGCCCTGCGGGTTGGTGAAGTTGGCGAGCGCCATCTGCCCCAGCGCCTGCGACTGACCATTGGTATAGCGAGCCGAAATCACCCCAGTGTTGCTGATATTCAGACCGGCCAGCTGACCGGATGTGTAGCCGTTCTGAGTCAGACTGTTGACGTTGCTGCTATTGCCGAACATCGTCGACCCAGTCAGGTTCAGCGTTACATTCATCGCCGCTGCGCCATTGGAAGGGGTATACGGGTCATAAGTGATCTGACCACCCGCCGGCGAAGACAGATTGCCGTTGGCGTCGAAGGTCAGTGTGGTCTGCGGATTGCCACCCACGTTTACCGTGGTGCCATCAATCTGGGTCAGCACCTGCCAGGTCGTGTTGCCGGGTGTGGTGCTGGTCGATGGTGTGGTGGTGTCCTTGCGGAAATACATGATCGCGGTATGCGGCGCACCCAGCGAGTCATAGACCGTCGCAGGTGTCGAGTAGGTATAGGTCGAGGTGTTGGCAGGGTTGATCGTGCCGGCACCGAGATCGGAAGCCGCCGCACTCAGGTTGATGGAAGCAGATACATTAGAGGTTGCCTGCGGAGGTCCTGCGCTGGTAGAGAGTTGCAGACTGGTCAGACTGCCCTGATTGAAGGTTGGATTGGTCGCCTGCGGATTGATCGGAGCATAGACCTGCAACTGCTGCCCTTGAGAATTGACCACGTAACCCTGCTGATTGACCTGCATGGATCCAGCGCGGCTGTAGACCTGGGTTCCGTTGTTGCTGAAAACAAAAAAGCCCTGGCCATTGATCGCGGTATCCAGGGTATTACCGGTATTCTGCAGCGTACCCTGGCTGAACTCCTGGGTCACCGCTTGTAATTGCACGCCAGAGCCGATCGCCTTGTTGCTGAGACCGTTGTAAGCCGTGGCATAAATGTCGCCGAACTCGGCCCGCGACGACTTGAACCCAGTGGTGCCTGCATTGGCAATATTGTTCGCCGTCACGTTCAGCGCTTGGGAAGCCGCGTTCAATCCCGTCAATGCCGTTCCGAATGCCATGGTGTGTCTCCTTGAACCGGGCGGCCTGCCCCGTTAGCTGATCTGCTGAACCTGGGAAAGATCGACATTACCCAACCCGCCGGCGAGCCCAAGCGTGATCGGCCCGCCGTTCTGTGACAGAGTGACGCTCGATACCTGCCCCGGGGTCAGGATGCTCAGGGCCTGGTTCTGTCCGTTGACCACGCCGGTTGCCTTTACCGAATAAGTCCCTGCTGGCATCGGCGTACCCTGCATGTTCGAGCCGTCCCAAGTGAAATTCGCCGAACCCTGGACCTGATTTCCGAGGTCGATCTGTTTCACGAGCTGGCCAGACGGGTCGTAGATCCCCACCGTTACCTGCTGCGCCGGCGTGGTGACGTCGACCGACCCTTGCATCGAACCGGAGGCGGGCAGCACCGCCTGCGACGAGGGCGCAAGCACCGTCCGGCCCACCAGACTCGCGGCCTGCAGCGCCTGATTGGTCGACATTGACTGGGACAGGGTGGCGAACGAGGTCGCCATGTTCTGGATACCGGACACCGTGCTGAACTGCGCGAGCTGGGCAAGCATGTTCTGTGCGCTCATCGGCTGTGTAGGGTCCTGATTCTGCAATTCGGCCACCATGAGGTTCAGAAAAGCCTGCTGGCCGAGTTGACCATTGGAAGAACTCGAACCGCTGGTCGCGGTACCGGGAGAAGCGGTGCTACCGGTTAACCCGAGCTGGGCAAGAATGCTGGGATTGAGACTTGAATTGGTAACGGTTCCGGTAGTCATCGCTGCACCTCAAAGGTCGCTTACGCTGTTATTTACCGAGTTGCTGCACGGTATTGAGCAACAGCTGCTGGGTTGTGGTCAGGACGTTCACATTGTTCTGGTAACTGCGCGACGCCGAGATCATGTTCGCCATCTGCTCGATGGTGTTGACGTTGGTCGTGTACACGTAGCCTTGCTTATCCGCGAGGGGATTGCCCGGCGCATATTCGCGACGGATCGGAGCACGGCTTTCCTGTATGTCGGTCACGCGTACCCCGACGGCAGAATCGCCTCCCTGGCTTTGCATCAGCATGCTCGCGAACACCGGCTGCCTGGCGCGGTACGCCGCCTTCTCACTGGAGGCCACGTCGTCAGCGTTGGCGAGATTGCTGGCGATCGTGTTGAGCCGTACGCTCTGCGCCGCAAGCCCTGAACCCGCAATATTGAAAATGCTGTAGAGACTCATCTTCAGGTACCCATGATCGCGTTGCTGAGCCCTTGCAGTCGCCCACTCAGAAAGGCCAACGTGGCCTGGTAGCGAATGGCGTTTTCGCCGAAAGCCGCCTGGTTGTACTGCAGATTGACCGTATTCCCGTCCAGCGAGGGCTGCAGTGGAACCTGATACATCACCGGCGCCTGTCCAGAACCGCTACCGGCCGGTTCCATGTGCATCGGGTTGGTCCGAGTCAGCGGCAGATTGCCACCCTGTCCGTCGGCCGCGGCCAGAGCCGTCTTGAAATCGATGTCGCGCGCCTTGTATCCGGGCGTGTCCGCATTGGCGATGTTGGATGCCAGCAGCTCCGCACGCTGCGACTCAAGCTGCAGCGCCTGCGGGAAAACACCCAGTGCCTGGTCGATGGAAAACGGCATTGCATCACCCTAAAGTTTTTCTCTACAGGGCCGATAGCAATTCAGATGCCAATCGCGCAAAGCCAGCCACGATGCGGTTTGCATGTGCTGTATGCGATGCCAGGCGGCAAGCATTCGCCGCCACGCGGCAAACCTTCCCCGCGCTTGCCGGCTGGTCGATAAAGCCTTTTTATCCGAGACCTTGCGGCGTTAGCATGTGCGTCCACTCAGCCTCCACGAGCGCACGCATGCCCCTAGAAGCCGCCGATCAATGGATTCAGCGCGTGGCCGACGCCACTCTCCCGCGTGTCACACAAAGCGGCCCTCATGCCTGGCTGCTGCGCCAGAGCCTATACACCCATTTTCAGCGTCTGGTAGCCCTGAGCAGTCTGGGTGAAATGGGCGGCGACATTCTCGACGTGGGCGCCGGTACCGGGGCGTTGACCCTTGATCTCGCGTGGCACGCCCAACCTGGTTCACGCATCACGGCGGTTGACAACGACGCCGTGGCGCTCGCCCTGCTTGCTGACATCGCCCGAGACCTAAATATCGCAGTGACCTGCCTGGAGGGCGAGGCCGACAAGCTGCCCCTGCCCGACGCGAGCCAGTCGATGACAGTGGCGCGCTACGTCTTCCAGCATCTGCCGCAACCATCCCTGGCACTGCATGAAATGCGTCGTGTAACCCAACCCGGGGGACGCATTCTCATCGTCGACGTGGATGACGGCATCGCCCTCGGCGAACCGCCGGAATCCTCGGCACTTGCCGGTCTACGCGAGGCCATCCGCAACCAACAGGCACGTGCCGGTGGCAACCGCTTCATCGGCAGGCATCTTTATCGGATGATGCGCGATGCCGGCTTGGAATCAATCCAAGTGATCATCATGCCGCGTGTACGCCTGGGTCTGCAGCATGGTCGCAACGGACAGATGGAGGAACATCAGACGGCGCGCATGCTGAGCGAACGCGATGCACTGATCGAGGCCGGCCTGATCACCGCCGAGGCCTTCGACGCTGGTATCGAAGCCCTGCGTCACGATTTCGCAGAGGATCGATTCGAACTCGATGCCGACTTCATTGCCGTGGGGCGAGTACCTGCCGGCAAGTAAATTTTCTTTGCAAGACGACCGCTTACACCGCACAATGAGTGCACTGTCGAGGGAGACGATAGCATGCGCACCGTCCTGCAAAAGGCGTTGGTCGTAATCGGGCTCATCATCAGCGGCACCGCTCTTGCGGCCGCGCAAACCGACACGACGGCGGCCTTCAAGGCCGCGCTTGCGGCGTTGTCCACCGGCCATCTCGAGCGCTTCACCGCGCTTGCTAGCCCCTTGCACGACAACATTCTTTATCCCTATCTACGCTACGCCTATCTCAAACACGAAATCAGACAGGCCACTCGCCCTGAGATCGATACCTTCCTGCACGACAATACACGGTTACCGATCAGCGATTCGCTACGCAGAGAGTGGCTGCTTGAACTGGCTCGTCGCAAGGACTGGGCGACTTTCCTGGCCGAAGACACCGGACAGGGCGGCTCACGGATAGACTGTGCCCGAGCACAAGCGCTTGCGGCGACCGGGCAAGTCAATGCCGCACTCTCGCTGGCCCGGCGCCTGTGGCTGGCAGGTTATTCGCAACCGCAGAGCTGCGACCCGGTCTTCTCCCTGCTGAATGCACATGGGGTGATGACGCCCGCACTCGTGCAAGAGCGGATATTGCTCGCACTCGAAGCGCACAATCCCGGCCTTGCACGCTATCTCGCTCGCAACCTGCAAGGCGCCACACGCAACCTGGCCGACCACTGGCTGCAAGCCTACAACTCACCCACCACACTAACCGGCGGCAACAGCGTGGCCCTGGGCACCTCCGAAGAGCGCGATCGTGTCCTACAGGCGGCCTTTCTCAATCTGGCACGACGTGATCCGGTCCAGGCGCGACGAATCTGGGTGCAATTTTCCTCTACACAAATCGCCCTGCCGGACTACATGCGCGAACGCGTAACCCGGGCCATCGCGCTGAATGCCGCCTGGGACAACCTACCCCAGGCTGGCGCCTGGCTCGCTTCTCTTCCTCCTAAAGCAGTCAATGACGATGTGCGCATCTGGCGTGTCCGCGTCGCCCTGCGTAACGGCAACTGGCTTGGCACCCTCAAGGCGATCCGTGCGATGCCCCGCTGGGAGCGTGCACTTGGTACCTGGCAATACTGGGAGGCACGCGCGCTGGATGCGCTCGGCCAACCTCTTGAAGCAGAGAAAGTGGCGGCCCCATTGTCACGCAAATTTAGCTATTACGGCTTCCTCGCGGCTGAATTCCTACAGCGCCCATACGCTACCGGGAACCCTTTGCCGACTAGCGATCCAACCCTGCAGCGGCAGGTTTCCCGGCGCTACCTGATCCGCGTTGCCTTGGCCCTCGAGGCCGCCGCGCAACACAGCGACGCCAAGGCTGCTTGGCTCGCGGCGCTGCGTCCACTCCATCGCAGTGAGCGACTTGCCGCAGCTGAACTCGCCTACCGTGACGGCTGGGCCTATGGGGCCTATGCCGCAGCCGCACGCGCCGGCCTTCGCAATGCCTCGCGTCTGATGTTCCCCTTCGAACATATGCACTACATACATGCGGCTGCCAGCAGTAATGGACTCGGCCCCGGACTGATACTCGCTGTCATGCGTCAGGAGAGCGCGTTCCAAGCCTCGGTCTGCTCGGACAAGGGCGCCTGCGGGCTGCTGCAGCTTCTGCCCGAAACAGCATGCTGGATCGGTCGTCAGGCCGGTTTCGGTGGACAAGCCTGTGACAGCCAAGCGCTCTCACAACCCGCCGTCAACATCCGTGCCGGCGCGAGCTACCTCGCCTACTTGCTCAAGCAGTTCGGCAACGACGCGGCTCTTGCCCTCGCCGCCTACAACGCTGGTCCTTCGACGGTAACGCGCTGGCTCTCTTCGCCCGCTGCAGCCGCCGCAAAACCTGGCTCCGCGCGCTGGGTGGCCACACTGCCCTACGGCGAGACGCGTCAGTATGTCGAATCGGTGCTGTTCAACCGGGTGGTTTACGAAAAACGCCTCAGCCCGCACACAGCCGTTGCCACAGCCACACCGCGTTATGTAACCACCGAGGACACACCCCGTCTGGCGGATACGATTCTTCCCCGAAGCCCTAATGCGGCCCCGGGGACTCCACACTGAAACTCGCCTCAGGGCTTGATGTAACGGAAGCCGTGCGCTTCCAGCTGCATGATGCGCACGATGCCCCCAGGCACTACCGCCGCGGAATCCACCAGCTTGGGCAAATGTCCTAGCTTCTTCTTGAAGCCGAGCATGGTGTTGTGACACGCATCGAACTCCACACCTTCTGAATTCAGACTCTGAATACGATCGGCCACCTTGCTGTTCTTGAACAACATCTTCAGACCAGGGCCGTAAGCTACGATCACGATCTGGACATTGGAAGGCCCAAAGTAATTGAGCAAGTTGGAGGCGTTGTTCAGTACCAGCGTCCAGCGCTTCGGATCCGCCTGACTCACCTGGATCACCGTATGCTCCTTGGCGAAAGGATGTGAATGAACGAATTCGAGCTTGTTGTAGTTGTAATGTTTGTACAGCGACCAATTCTCGGCCTGTGCAGGCTGATAGGCCGCGCAAGCCAGCAACGCCAGTGCTGGAACGACCAAACGGACTATGCGGGACATGAGCAACTCCTTTAGGTGTATTTCTGTAGCAATTGTGCCGGCTGGCAGCCAGCTTATAGTCAGGTGAACGGGCGATCACCAATCGACCTGCCAGTGACGCGCCCGACACTGCATGAGACACCCAAACTTTGCGAACTATTCCATCGCCCAGACGTCATTTGCATGACAACCCCGCAGGAAACCACCCCCATGCGCGTATGTGACGGCAGCTGCCGCCGGCTGGCGGCCATCGAACGACATCGACCCGAAACAGCACCGACGACGGCACTGATCCGTCAACTACGTGAGCACGCCGGGGGCTTGTCGCGCGGCACCCCGGACGAGACCGTCGACCTGCTCCTGCGCGCCGCCGAAACGCTGGAACGTCTGCATCGCGCGACGCCAGGCGGGGACTGAGTCCCGCGTGGGCGCCTGTCGCGAATGCCGCCCGAATGATACGATGCGCTCCCTCCTGCCTCCCCGGAAAAGCAGTCCACGCTCTCTCTGACATGGCCGCCCAGAACGATCTAGACGGACTCAATCCCGCACAGCGCGAAGCAGTCAAGGAAGCGGACCGCCCGTTGCTGGTGCTCGCCGGCGCCGGCAGCGGCAAGACCCGCGTGATTACCGCCAAAATCGCCCATCTGGTACGCCATCGCGGCACGCCATCCCGCGGCATCGTAGCGGTCACCTTCACCAACAAGGCGGCGCGCGAGATGAAGGCGCGAGCCGGAGCGCTGCTCTCCCGCGAAGAGGCGCGCGGCCTGACGATTTCCACATTCCATACCCTCGGGCTGAATTTCCTGCGGCGCGAGCTGGCGCTCGCCGGCCTCAAGGCCGGGTTCACCATCTTCGACGCCCAGGACGCCCATGCGCTGATCCGCGAACTGACGCACAAGGACGGTACCGGCGACGAGGATCCGATCCGCCACCGCATCTCGCGCTGGAAGAACGATCTGACATCCCCGGAAGAGGCGGTGGCCCAGGCCGCGGACGAATTCGACGCGCGCGCGGCGAAGATCTATCAGCGCTATCAGCGCTCGCTGGCCGCCTACAACGCGGTTGACTTCGACGACCTCATCCTGCTCCCCGTGCGCCTGCTGGAGGACCACGCCGAGGCGCGCGAACGCTGGCAGAACCGGGTACGCCATCTGCTGGTCGACGAATACCAGGACACCAATGCCTCGCAATACGCCCTGATGCGCCTGCTGGTGGGCGTCGACGGCGGGCTGACCGTGGTCGGCGACGACGACCAGTCGATTTACGCCTGGCGCGGCGCGCGGCCGGAAAACCTCACCCGCCTGCAGAGCGACTTCCCGCGTCTGCAGGTGGTCAAGCTGGAACAGAACTACCGCTCCACCGGCCGCATCCTGGCCGCCGCCAACCACCTCATCGCGCGCAACCCCCACGTGTTCGAAAAGCGTCTGTGGAGCGCTCTCGGCGCCGGCGAGATGCTGCGCGTGGTGCCGGCCAGCAGCGCCGAGGACGAGGCCGCGCGCGTGGTTTCGGAGATCATCCGGCGTCACTTCCAGGAACGCTGCGAATACCGCGATTTCGCCATTCTCTATCGCGGCAACCATCAGGCCCGGCCGTTCGAACGCTGGCTGCGCGAGCACAACATCCCCTATCGTCTGTCCGGCGGTACCGGCTTCTTCGAGCGCCAGGAGGTCAAGGACTTCATGGCCTATCTGCGCCTGCTGGTGAACCCGGACGACGATGCGGCCTTCCTGCGCGTGGTCAACACCCCGCGCCGCGGCATCGGCCCGTCCACCCTGGAAGCCCTCGGCGAATACGCCGGCGGACGCGGCGTCGGCCTGCTGGCCGCGTCCGGCGAGATGGGGTTGGAGCAACAGCTTCCCGGCCGCGCCGTCGCCGCCCTGCGGCGCTTCACCGACTGGGTCGGCGAGCGCGCGCGCGAGGCCGAGGATGCCGACCCGGTCGCCCTCGCCCGCCGTCTGCTCGAGGAAATCGATTACGCCGCCTGGCTGGAGGAAATTCACGGCGATCCCAAGGCCGCCACGCGCCGGCTCGACTACGTGCACGAGCTGATCGAGTGGATGCAGCGCCTTGCCCAGGACGAACCCGAGCGCCGTCTGCCGGATATCGTGTCGCACATGTCGCTGATG
Source organism: Acidihalobacter aeolianus (assembly GCF_001753165.1). GTDB lineage: Bacteria > Pseudomonadota > Gammaproteobacteria > DSM-5130 > Acidihalobacteraceae > Acidihalobacter > Acidihalobacter aeolianus. Next base: position 1,203,864 of record NZ_CP017448.1, on the reverse strand, counting down.
GACATCCTGGAACGCAACGGCGAGGACGCGGATCAGAACGCGGTCAACCTGATGACCCTGCATGCCGCCAAGGGGCTGGAGTTTCCGCACGTCTTCCTGGTCGGCATGGAAGAGGAACTGCTGCCGCATCGCACCAGCATCGAATCCGGCGATCTCGAGGAGGAACGGCGACTCGCCTACGTCGGCATCACCCGGGCGCGACGCAGCCTGACGCTGACCTACGCGGAAAAGCGCAAGCGCTATGGCGAGGAATACGACTGCGAGCCCAGCCGATTCCTGGAGGAGCTCCCGGCCGAACACCTGGAGTGGCGGCGCGAACCGCCGAGCGCCGAGGAATCGCGCGAACTCGGCCGCGCACACATCGCCAATCTCAAGGCCCTGCTGGACTGAACACCGTGCGCGAACTGCCGGAGAATCGTCGCCCGCTGCCCATCGGCGTATTCGATTCAGGTGTTGGCGGACTTACCGTGCTGCGCGCGCTGCGCCAGCGTCTGCCAAAGGAGGATCTGCTCTACCTCGGCGACATGGCGCGCCTGCCCTATGGCACCAAGAGCCCACAGACGGTCGCGCGCTACGCCTGTCAGGCCGCCGAGGTACTCGTCGGGCGCGGCATCAAGCTCCTCGTGGTGGCCTGCAACACCGCCTCCGCCCTGGCCCTCGACGCCCTGCGCGAACGCTTCCCCGCACTGCCGGTGATCGGCGTTCTCGAGCCCGGCGCCGCGGCCGCCTGCGCCGCCACGCGCAGCGGACGCATCGCCGTGATCGCCACCGAAAGCACCGTGCGCGGCGGCGCCTATGCGCGCGCCATCGCCGCCCTGCGCCCCGACGCCGCGGTCAGCTCCGCCGCCTGTCCGCTGTTCGTCTCGCTCGCCGAGGAGGGCTGGCACGACGGCCCGGTGGTCGAGGCCGTCGCCCGGCATTACCTGGAACCCCTGCTCGAAACGGCCGCACCGGACGTGCTGGTGCTCGGCTGTACGCATTTCCCGGTCTTCACCGCGACCCTGAAAACCCTAGTCGGCCCGCAGACCGCCCTGGTCGACTCGGCCTCGACCACCGCCGAGACGGTCGCCGCAATCCTCACTCGCGAGGATCTCGCCAACGCCGCTTCACGGGCTGGCGGCAGCCGCTACCTGACCACCGACGCGCCCGAGCGTTTCGCACGCGTGGCCGCCGCCTTCCTCGATCCCGAGCAGGCCCCGACCCAGGTGGAACTCGTCGATCTGTGAGAAATCCAGGCTTCGTGTTATGTTGGCGCATCGCGCCCGGATGACCTTATGGATTACGAAAACATCGCCGACCTGCAGGCCCGTATCACGGCCATGAAGATCGAACATCGCGACCTAGACGCCGCGATCGCGGCGATGGCCTTTTCCCCCGGTGCCGACCAACTCCAGCTGACCCGCCTCAAGCGCCGCAAGCTGCAGCTCAAGGACAGCATTGCCCGCTTGGAAAGCCGGCTGATACCCGACCTGGATGCCTGAGTCAGGCTTCGGAATCCGGCGGCGATGAACATCCTCGCGATCTCAGGGAGCCTGCGGCAGGCCTCGCTGAACACCCTGCTGCTGCGCGCAGTCGCCCGCCTCGCGCCCGCCGGCATCGAGGTCGCGCTTTACCGCGGCCTGGGCGAACTGCCGTTGTTCAATCCCGATCTCGATGCCGACGCTTGCGCGCCGGTGGCCGATTTGAAGCAGCGGATTCTGCGTGCGGACGCCTTGCTCATCGCCAGTCCCGAATACGCCCACGGCGTGACCGGCGCGATCAAGAACGGCCTCGACTGGATGGTGGGCAACGAAAGTTTCGTCGACAAGCCGGTGGCGCTGCTGAACGCGTCGCCGCGCGCCGTACACGCACTGGCCGCTCTGCGCGAAACGCTCGTCACCATGTCCGCCCGCCTCGTCGACGGCGCCTGCATGACCGTTCCGCTGCTGGGTTCCGGACTCGACGAATCGGACATCCTGGAACATCCCGAATGGGCGCCCGCGTTGATCGACATGTTGCACACGCTGGGGCGCGCCGCCGGCCACGACGGCGACGTTTAGGGGCGCAACCGACGCACCGGTTGCTAGGGCCTGTTCACACGATGCGCTGGTGTAACTGGCTCTAGTAATGCGGCGGGGGCGGCTCCTGTTCTGGCGCCAGCACCGCCGTTTCGCGCAGATCCGCCAGCTGCCCCTTGAGATGCTCGATCACTCGCCAGGCATCGCGCAGTTCGCGCTCGCGCAGCAGCAAGGTATCGGTCAGCGCATCCATCCCGGCCTCGAGATGCGCCATGCGCTCCTCCAGCTCGATCAGCCTCCGCTCCGCCGATTCCGGGGCGCTCATCGCGGTCCCTCGGCCGAACCCGGGGCGGCGGCCGGCAGATCGGCAATGCGCATCGCGGTCGCCACCATGCGCGACAGGTCGCCGGTATCCGCGGGAATCACCACCGCGGTACCCTCCTTGGCCAGATTGCCCCACTGCACGATGTAATCCTTGGCCACCTGCATGCGCATCGCCTGCTCGCCGCCGGGCGTCTGCAGCGAGGCGGCAATCGCGCCGATTGCGTTCGCGGTGGCCTCGGCCACCAGCTGGATCGCCTTACCCTGCCCCTGAGCCTCGAGGATGCGTGCCTGGCGCTCGCCCTCGGCCAGATTGATCTGCTGCTGACGCTCGCCCTCGGAGATGTTGATCTGCTGCTGTTTCTCGCCCTCGGAGCGGGCGATCATGGCGCGCTTCTCGCGCTCGGCGGTAATCTGCAGCTCCATCGCGCGTAGCACCTCCTCCGGCGGCGAGATGTCGCGAATCTCGTAGCGCAGCACCTTGACGCCCCAGTTGATTGCCGCCTCGTCGAGCGCGGTCACCACCTCGGTGTTGAGTTCCTGACGCGAGGACAGCACCTGATCGAGGTGCAAGCGGCCAACCGCCGAGCGCATGGTGGTTTGCGCGAGCTGCACCACGGCGGCCACCGGGTCCGAGGTACCGTAGGCCGCGGCGCGCGCATCGGTGATCTGGAAATACAACACGCCGTCGACGCTGACCTGCGTGTTGTCCAGCGTGATGCAGATCTGCTTGGGGATGTCGACCGGGGTCTCGCGCAGGTCGAAGCGGTAGGGTACGGCGTCGACAATGGGGATGATCACGTTCAGCCCCGGCTCGAGGACCCGGTTGAAGCGGCCCAGGCGCTCCACCACCCAGCCGCGCTGCTGCGGCACGATGCGGATGCCGCGGACGATGACGAAAACGACGATCACGGCCAGCGCGATCAGAACGACGAGCAACGGGTTCATCGCATGTAGCTCCTCAAAAGTAGGCGAAGCGGATCAGGAATGCGGCGACGCTGGATCGGCAGGATTCACGACATTCCCCTCATTGCGGGCGAGAAGCAGGCGGTTGCCCTCCCTGCGCTGGATGAGCAGACGTTCGCCGACGGCCGGCGGAGCGGCGCCCGGCAGCACGGCGGCCCATTCGGTTCCGCGGTAGCGCACCCGCAATTCGGGCTGGACGCACAGAACCACCACCTCGTGGCCGCTGTCGTCCTGCGTGGTACGCTCCGCGGCCGCATTGCTCAGGCGCCGACGCAAGCGGTGGGCAGCCAACAGGAACAGGGTGGCGAGCAGCGTGGCAAGACCCAAGTCGACCGTCGCACCGAGGTTCCACGCCAACTCGGCGCCGCCAGCCAGCAACAGCGCCAGCCCGAAGGCGAGCAGATAGAAGGTGCCGCTGGCGATTTCCGCCGCACACAGCGCCGCTCCCGCCAGCACGAGCAAGGTACCCAATCCGTTCATGGCCGCATCCCCCATCATCGCCGCCAAGCGGCGAGTCGCCTGATTATCCTATATCCTGTCGGAGCTTAAACCAGTCAGCGTGTGCCTGCTGCAGCAGTGCCCTATCCTTCCCGAACTGCGTCCATGCGAGAATCCCCTCATGTGGCCTTTGACCCGGCACTCACCGCCCCCCGATTTCGATCCGGCTCGCTGGGCCCAGGCCAGCGTCGGTCAGGGAGTGCTCGCGGGTCTGGACGAGAGCGAGCAGAAACGCCTGTGGGAACTGGCCCATGAGTTTCTGCACACCCGCAGCCTGCAGGCCGTCGGCGGCCTCGAACTCGACGACACACAGCGCCTGCGGATCGCCCTGCTCGCCTGTCTGCCCGTACTTGGTCTAGACCTTGGATGGTACCGCGGCCTGGATGAAGTGATCGTGTACCCTGATGCCTTTGCGCCGGAACGCAACTGGACGGACGAATACGGCATCGCCCACCGCGGCCGCATGGAACTCGCCGGCGAGGCCTGGGACGAAGGTCTGATGCTGCTTTCCTGGCACGACGTCGAGGCGGCCGGACCGCTCGACGGACACCATGTGGTGATACACGAATGCGCCCACTGGCTGGACCTGCAGAACGGCGCCGCCAACGGGCGCCCGCCGCTGCACCGCGACATGGACGCGCAGACCTGGACCCGGGAATTCGCAGCAGGCTATGCCGCCTTCTGCGCGCACCCGCACCGACGCTGTGCCGCACTGGACCCGTATGCCGCGGAAAACCCGGCCGAATTCTTCGCCGTGTGCAGCGAACTCTTCTTCGAACGCCCGCAGGCCCTGCACGCCTGCTGGCCCGGCATTCACCGCCTGCTGAGCGCCTTTTACCGGCAGTCCCCCGAAACCAGAATCCGCACCACAGGACATGCACGATGATTCCACGCACGAGCCGTGAGCCCGTCCATTTCAGCAATGCTCGCGGCGAACGCCTGAGCGGCGTACTCCACCAGCCCGCCGACACGCAACCGCGCGCCTGCGTGCTGTTCGCCGCCTGCTTCACTTGCGGCAAGGATATTCCCGTGGCCCAGCGCCTGGGCAACGCCCTGGCCGCGGCCGGATTCGCCATGCTGCGCTTCGATCTGGCCGGCCTCGGCGACAGCGAGGGCGACTTCGCCGCCGGCAGCTTCAGCGCGCAGGTCGACGACTTGCTGCATGCCGCCGCCTGGTTGGAGGGACGCGGCCTCCCGCCGCAGATCCTCGTCGGTCACAGCATCGGAGGCGGCGCGGTCCTGAGCGCGGCACCCCGGCTGTCCACGGTTCGGGCGGTCGCAACGCTGGCCGCACCCAGCGGACTCGATCATCTGGTCGGCCTGCTGCGCGCTGCCGCGGAACAAGGCGACGAGTCCGGTTTGTCGCTGACCATTGGCGGTCGACGATTCGCCTTCTCGCCCGCGTTCCTGGCCGACCTCGAGGCGCAGCCGCCGTTCACCACGGACGTCGGCGCCCTGCATCTGCCCTTGCTGGTGATGCATGCCCCGGGCGACGAGACCGTGCCCTACGCCCACGGCCTGACCCTGTTCGAGGCCGCAGACGAGCCACGCGGCTTCGTCAGCCTGGACGGTGCGGATCATCTGTTAAGGCGCCAGGCCGACGTGGATTACGTCGCGACCCTGATCGCAGGTTGGGCATCGCGCTACGTGGAGGCCAGAAGCGGTGCACGCGCCCATCGCCGACCGGTCGTCGGCGATTCGGAAGTCATGGTACGCAGCCGGGCCGGCCGGCGCTTCGCCCAGGATATCTATACCCGCGACCATCACTGGATCGCCGACGAACCGATCGCCCTCGAGGGCGACAACCTGGGTCCTGCGCCCTACCCGCTGCTACTGAGCGCACTCGGCGCATGCACCGCGATGACGCTGGAGGGCTACGCCCAGCGCAAGGGCTGGCCGCTGACCGCAGTCACCGTGCGTCTGGAGCACGGGGTCGAGGCCGAACAAGGCGGTCAGGTGCTGGCCATTGCACGCCGCATCGAGGTTGAAGGCCCGCTCGATGCGGCCCAGCGCGCCCGTTTGCTGGAAATCGCCAACCGCTGCCCGGTGCACCGTAGCCTGAGCAACGCACCGATCCGCATCCGCACCGACCTGACGGCCGGTGGCGGAGGGGACGAGAACGAAGAGGGCTAGGGCGCCTCTCGGTACGCCGAGATCAGCACCTCATGCTGTTCGAGGCGACCCTCGCCGTTGAAGGCCTCCTTAGGCAGCGGATTGCGGTGCGCTTCCTTGAAGTCGTCGCTGCCGACCCAGTTGCGGAAGGCTTCCTCGCTTTCCCAGCGGGTGAGCACGATCCACGGCGCGTCCGGCGACTTCGGACGCATCACTTCCATGCTGACGAAGCCGGGCTGATGCTCGACCTGACCGCTGCGACGGCGAAAACGCGCCTCGAACTCGGCTGCCCATTCGGGGGCCACGGGCACACGGTTGGCCACTACATACATCATCGGATCGTCTCCTGGATTGTGGGGTATGGGTTGAGGAATCAATCGGGCTGCACCGGACGCACCCGCGCGGCCGCCTCCGAGGCACGCTCGCGCGCCTCGGCGATATCGCGCCCGCGCGCCAGGGCAACGCCCATGCGCCGGCGCACGAAGGCCTCCGGCTTGCCGAACAGGCGCAGCTCCGTACCCGGCACGGCCAGCGCCTCGGCGACGCCCTCGAAGGCGATGCCGCGCGCATCCATCCCGCCGTAGACCACCGCGCTGGCCCCCGGGTTCAGCATTTCGGTCGAGACCGGCAGCTCCAGGATGGCGCGGGCATGCAGAGCGAACTCACTCTGCGCCTGGGTGACCAGCGTCACCAGGCCGGTGTCATGGGGGCGCGGGCTCACCTCGCTGAACCACACCTCGTCGCCGCGCACGAACAATTCGACGCCGAATATGCCACGCCCACCGAGGGCATCGGTGACCTTGGCGGCAATCTCCCGCGCGCGCGTCAGTGCGGCCTCGCTCATCGGCTGGGGCTGCCAGCTCTCCACGTAGTCCCCACTGACCTGACGGTGTCCGACGGGGGCGCAGAACTGCGTACCGATCTCGCCGTCGGCGCCGCGCGCGCGCACCGTGAGCAGGGTGATCTCGAATTCGAAGTCGATCATCTCCTCGACGATCACCCGGTCGCGGCGCACGCGACCGCCGCTCTGCGCATACGACCAGGCGGACTCGACGTCATCCTCGCCGCGCAACAGGGACTGCCCTTTGCCGGAAGACGACATGACCGGCTTGACCAAACAGGGGAAGCCGATCCCTGCACAGGCCACGCGCAGCCCGTCCAGAGAATCGGCAAAAGCATAGCGCGAGGTAGGCAAGCCCAAAGTCTCCGCCGCCAGTCGGCGGATACCCTCGCGGTTCATGGTGAGCTGCGCCGCACGCGCGGTGGGGATGACCTCGGCCAGCCCCTCCGCCTCGATCTCGGCCAGGGTGTCGGTGGCAATGGCCTCGATCTCGGGCACCACGATCTGCGGGCGCTCAGCCTCGATCAGCGCACGCAGGGCGGCACCGTCGCTCATGTCGATGACCCGCGCGTGATGGGCCACCTGATGCCCTGGCGCATCGGCATAGCGGTCTACCGCGATCACCTCCACGCCCAGCCGCTGCAGGGCGATGATCACCTCCTTGCCCAGTTCTCCCGATCCCAGCAGCATGACCCGTGTGGCATTCGGCGTGAACGGAGTACCCAAGCGCATGTCAGACCCTCTGCAAAGCAAAGCCCGCATTATAGCCTCGCCCACGCCCCGGCACCGACATGCCGCTGTCGTCTCCACGGTGCTAGGATATGCGCCCAGCGAAATACCAACCGCCACCAAGCGAGTGCCCATGAGCAGCCAGATCGATTCCCTGCGTCAAGACATCATGCGCCGCGCCCAGGGCGCAGTGAGCCTGAACATCGCCTTCATCGGCGTCGCCAATGGTCTCTTCGCCGCGCTGGACCGACTCACCCATGCTAGCGTGCCGGAACTGGCACAGGACACCGGCATGGATTCCGGCTACGTCGACCGCTGGTGCGACGCCGCCTATGCCTTCGAATATCTCGAGGAAATCGAGCCCGGCGTGTTCCGCCTGAGCGACAGCGGGCGCGCCTTCCTGCCCGACAGCCCAGGCACTCTGATGCCGTTCGCGGTGATGTCGGTGCTGTCCGCGCACATGGCCGAGCGCGCCGCCGGCCTGATGCGCACCGGCGAACGTCCCGGCGAATCCGTGCTCGCCGAGCGCGAAACCATCCTGCCCTGGTTCGGCCCGATGCTCGAATACCAGTTCGGCCCGCTACTCGACAAGCAGGTGCTCGATCAGGTACCCGTGTTCCGCGAGGTGGACTCACGCGGGGGATTGGCAGTCGATCTCGGTTGCGGCAACGGCTGGTACCTGCGCCGCCTCGCGCGCCGCTACCCGCACCTGCGCGGCATCGGCATGGACGGCTTCGAGGAGAACGTCAACCAGGCAACCCGGATGGCCGAGGCCGAAGGCCTCAGCGACCGTCTCACCTTCGCCGTCGGCGACCTCAACCGCTTCCATATCGAGGAACCAGTCGACCTGATCGCCATGAACCGTGCGCTGCATCACGTCTGGGACCAGAAGGAGAACGTCTTCCGCATCCTGCGCGAACACCTCAAGCCCGGCGGCGCCGCGGTCATCTGGGAGCCGAACTGGCCCGCCAACCGCAGCGACCTGCGCAGCCCAGACCGCCGCGCCATGGCCTTCCAGAACCTCACTGAGCACGTCCAGGGCAACCACTTCCTGCGTCCCGAGGAGATCGCCGATCAGTTCCGCGCGGTCGGCCTCAAGCCCGAGGTGTACTTCGTGGCCGACGGCCGGGACGCGGTCGTGACCGGCACCCTCGTCGACTGAGTCCGTGAGCGTGTCCGGCCCACAACCGCCCGCCGAGAGCGGCACGCCCATCCAGAAGCGAATCTCGCTGAAAACACGGAGCGGCGCGCGGGTCAGCCTCGACGTCACCCTGGCGGATGCGAATGGGCGTATGAGCGCGCTCGAATACCTCGAACACTTGGACGAGACGATCCGTCGCAAGCTGGGGGACACCCCCGTGTTCGCCGGATTCAAGGGGCCCAACCCCTACGATCGCGAACGCATCGAAGCGATGATCGTCTACATCGCCTCGTTCCACGACGCCACCTTCGGCACCTTCACCCCGGGCGGCGAACTGCCCGAGGAGGAGCGCAACGAGTTCGTGGAGATATTCCTCCTCGCCTGCGCCAGCGTGCTCGACGGCGACCGCCTGTTCATCGACCTGTCCCGCGGACGCATCGACCACCACATCGGAACCGATTGAGCCCCCCGTGACCGACGACGCCCTGCTCGCCGCCAGCCGACTCGAAAAACGCTATGGCAAGGTGCATGCCGTACGCGGCATCGACCTGGCCGTGCCAGCCGGACGCTGCCTCGGCCTGCTCGGCCCGAACGGCGCCGGCAAGACCTCGACCCTGGAAATGCTCGAAGGCCTGAGCGAGCCGTCTGCCGGCGAGATCCGCTACCGCGGCGAGCCGCTCGGCGCGCGCTTTCGCAACGAGGCCGGAATCATGTTCCAGCACACCGCCCTGCCCGAGCACATCAGCGTGCGCGAGACCCTGCGCATGTTCTCGCGCCTGTATCCACGCACCCGGTCGATCGAGGAACTGATCGCCCGCTGCACGCTAGAAGAATTTCTCGACCGCGACAGCCGCCGCCTGTCCGGCGGCCAGCGCCAGCGCCTGTTGCTCGCCATCGCCCTGATCAACGACCCGGACATCCTCTTCCTGGACGAGCCCACCACCGGCCTCGACCCCCAGGCACGGCGCAATTTCTGGCATCTGATCGAGGACATCAAGGCCGAGGGCAAGACCGTTCTCCTGAGCACACACTACATGGAGGAGGCCTACACCCTGTGCGACGAGATCGCGATCATGGACCATGGCCAAGTGATCGCACGCGGCACCCCCGACGAACTCCTCGCCCGCCACTTCAGCGACGTGGTGCTGCAGCTGCCCGCCGACGCGGTAGAAGCGCCCGAGCGCCTGCCCTTCGAGATCCGCCGCCAGCACGATCACCTCGAAATCGAGACCGGCGACGTCAACGGCACGCTGGCCCAACTGCTCGACGCGCAAGTCCCCCTCGGCGGTCTGCGCATCCGCGGCCGCACGCTGGAAGACCTCTTCCTCGAACTCACCGGCGAGGCCCTGAGGGGCTAGGAGAACCCAGTGTTCGCACGTATCTTCGCCGTCATCCAGGCCCGCAATCTCGAATTCCTGCGCGACCGCGCCGCGCTTGCCTGGAACTTCGCGCTGCCGCTGTTCGTGGTGCTCGGCTTCGCCTTCGCCTACAGCGGCAACTCGCTGAGCACCTACAAGGTCGGTGTCTACGGGCCGCATGCGGACAGCGGCTTCTTCGCCACCCGCTACATCCGCTTCGTACCCGTACACACACGGGACCAGGGCATCGCCTGGGTCGGCCATCAGAAGCTCGACATGTTCGTCGACCCCGGCGACAAGCGCTACTGGATCAACGACAGCTCGCCCAAGGGCTATCTGCTCGCACGCATCCTCGCCGGCAGCGAGACCCAGGCCGGCGAGTATCGCCAGGCTACCGTCCAGGGTCGCCAGATCGGCTACGTCGACTGGCTGATCCCCGGCGTGCTCGGCATGAACATGATGTTCTCCGCCCTGTTCGGCGTCGGTTACGTGATCGTGCGTTATCGCCGCAACGGCGTGCTCAAGCGCCTCAAGGCGACGCCACTCGCCGCCTTCGAATTTCTTGCCGCCCAGGTACTCTCGCGTCTGTGGCTGATGCTGATCGTCACCGCCATCATCTTCTTCGGCCTCAAGCTGATGCTCGGCTTCCCGGTGATGGGTTCCTATCTCGATCTGCTGCTGGTGTTCCTGCTCGGTTCGGCCTGCCTGATCAGCCTCGGCATGCTGGTGGCCGCGCGGCTGCGCAGCGAGGAGCTGGCCGGCGGCCTGCTCAACGCCATCACCTGGCCGATGATGTTCCTCTCCGGGGTCTGGTTCTCGCTCGCCGGGCTGAACCCGTGGATGCAGAAAATCGCATTGATTTTCCCGCTCACGCACATCATCCATGCCGCCCGCGCGATCATGCTCGACGGCGACGGCCTCGCCGCCATCGCCCCCAACCTGATCACCCTGGCCGTGATGACCGCGGTCTTTCTCGCCGTCGGTGCCTGGAGCTTCCGCTGGGAATGAGGCCCGCCTAGCCGTCCGCACGCGGTCCGCGGCGATCCTCGACATATTGCGGCAGACCGTCGCAGGGCTCGACCCAATTGGCCTTCGAACCGATGAAGATATGCGCATCGGGGCGCTGCTCCAGCTCGCCGTCCAGCGTGCCCAGCGCCACCTCGACATAGCGCCCGTCGTCGTTCGCGGGCGCGAAGCTCAGGCTGGAGCCGCAATCCGCGCAGAAGCGGCGCACGGTGCCGTTGTCGGCACGATAGGCGCGCAGCCGATCCTCTCCGCTCAGCCAACGGAAATGCTCGCGCCGCACCCGGCCGAAGGTAGCGTAGGCCGCACCATGGAAGCGGCGGCACATCGAACAGTGACAGTGGGCCATCTCCGGCTCGAAACGCTCGGCGGCATAGCGCACGGCGCCGCACAGACAACCGCCGGTGTAGGTATCGTGTTTACGCTCGTTCATGCCCGATCCTCCTGTGTCGGAACCCGGGTCGCCAGAAACGGGCCGCCCGTATCCCGCCGACTCACGACTGCACGTGCAGGGTCGCACCGCCGTCGACCAGATAGTGTGCGCCGGTGACGAAACTCGCCCGCGGGCTGGACAGAAACACCACCACGTCGGCGATCTCCTCGGGCGTGGCCAGACGCCCCAGCGGGTTGGCCTCCAGGGTCTCGCGGAATGCCGCCGGCTGCTCGCGGCGAATGCGGTCCCAGAAGCCGCCCTCCACGAACACGTCGCCCGGCGCCACCGTGTTCACCCGGATACCCTGCCCCACCAGGCGACGGCTCAGCGATTTCATGTAGTGCGTCAACGCCGCCTTGGCTGCACCGTAGGATTCGTAGCCCGGGGTGCCGAAGGTTGCGGCCTTGCTGCCGATATAGGTGATGGCCGACGATCCGGCTGCCGCCAGCCTCGGGATCGCCGCCTCGGTTGCGCGCACCGTGGCCCGCAGATCGGTTTCGAGGGTGGTTTCCCAGTCCGGCGAGATCGCGCTCACGTTCGGCACGAAGACGTCGATGCGCGCCAGGTCCTCCAGCCAGCGGCTCAGGCGGTTGCCGTCGGTCACGTCGACGACCGCGCCCCGCTTTTCCACCGGATAGCGCGCCAGCACGCTCAGCATGTTGCCGACGCGCTCGGCCGATCGCGAACAAAAGGCCACGTTCGCGCCCTCGCGCGCGAATCCCTCCACGATGGCCGCACCGATGCCGGCCGTACCGCCGGTCACCGCCACCCATTTCCCGCTCAGTCCCAGGTCCACGTCGTCACCTCGATACCGGAATGTCGGCAACATCATAGTCAATGCCGACACCGCACGACACGCTGCCAGCACTATGCTCGCAAGGTATGATGGAGCCATGCCCGCCGCCGTAATGCCCCCCTCGCCCGATGACCCGCAGCGCCGCAGACAGCTTCGCCCACGCGCCGTCCACAGTCTCGGCCTGCTGCTCCCCTTGGTCATTCCTGCCCTGTTCCTGCCGGTACCGGCGCAGGCAGCGGATGCCGGCATCGAGGTGCAGGGTCTGTCAGGCGCACTGCTCGACAACGCCCGCGCCCACCTGAGCGGTGTTACGCTCGCCTGCGATGCTCCCGCCTGGCAGGCCGATCTCGCCCAGACGCAGGCCACCCGTGCGGTCCGTAATGCGCTCAACGCACTCGGCTATTACAGCCCGACGATCAAGCCGCAGCTTGGGCACGAGGGCGCCTGCTGGCACATCAACGTGCATGTCACGGCGGGCTCTCCAGTCAGAATCACCGCACTCGATCTCGCCCTGTCCGGCTCCGGCAAGGACGACCCTGCACTGCGCACCCTGCTCGCGGACAGCGGATTGCGCCGGGGCACGACCCTGGACCAGGGACTCTATAGCGCGCTCAAGCAACGCCTGGAAACCGCGGCGCGCGAGCACGGCTACTTCGACGCGAAGTTCCTGCGTCACAGCATACTTGTCGACCCGCAGACGCACAGCGCGCGCATCGAGCTGGAATTCACCACCGGGCGCCGTTATGTCTTCGGCCCCACCCAGCTCGACCTGCACTCGCTGAACCCCGATCTGGTGCGCGGCTTCCTCGACTACCGCCCCGGACAGCCATATAGCAGCGCCGCGGTGATCGAAAGCCAGAACGCGCTGGTCTCGAGCGGCTATTTCGACAGCGTCCGGCTGGTAACCGATGTGCATGGCCGACATGACGGCGAGGTACCCATGCATCTCGTGACCACGCCGGCACGCCGCTTCCAGCTGCTCACCGGCGCCGGTTATTCCAGCGACACCGGGCCAACCCTGCGCCTGGATTTCCGCGACCGCCGGGTGAACCATGCCGGCCACCGCTTCGCGCTCAACCTGCAGCTCGCGCGCATCCAGTCCCAGGCCACCGCGCGCTACGAGATACCGCTGGCCAACCCGCGCACCGACTGGCTGACGCTGGAAGGCGGCTATCAATACCAGAACACCCTCACTGCTCAATCACGCATCTGGAAACTGGCCGCCACGCGCACGCACATGCTCGCCGACGACTGGCTGCGCCGGCTTTCTCTGACCTACCTGAACGAGAACTCGTCCATCGCCGGCCAGACCCTGTCCGGTCACTTTCTGATGCCCGGGATCGGGTTCAGCAGGACCGTGGCCACCCCCGCGATCTACCCACGCAACGGCTGGGCAGTGGATGCTGGTTTGACAGGTGCTGCGCGCGGGGTGGTCTCGACCGTGAGTTTCGTGCAGGCCAAGCTGTCCCTCCATGACATCGTGTCGACCCTCGGCGGCCGCATCCTGACCCGCGCATCATTCGGGGCCACCGCCGTCAATGACGTGACCCAACTCCCTGCCACATTGCGTTTCTTCGCCGGCGGTGCGCGCAGCGTGCGCGGCTTCGCCTACCAGAGCCTCGGCCCCACGGATGCCCAGGGCGTGGTGGTCGGCGGGCGCTATCTGGCCGTGGGCAGTGTCGAATACGACCACCACCTCTACGGCAACTTCTACTGGGCGGTGTTTTACGACGCCGGCAACGCCTTCGATAACTGGCCGTTCATCGTGCGCCGGGGTGCCGGTGTCGGCCTGCGCTGGCGTTCGCCGCTGGGCCCGATCCGTCTCGACATCGGACGCGCGCTCAATCCCCTCCCGGGCGCCGGCCTCTATACCGTTCAGGTCAGCATGGGTCCCGAGCTGTGAGGCGTTGGCTGGCTCGCATCTTTTACGGCGCCCTGTCGGCTTTCGTGATCCTGACCGCGGTAGCCTACGTCTTCATCGGCACCCCGACAGGCAGCCGCTGGCTGCTGGAAACGGCCGTGCAACTCAGCCACGGCCAGCTGGCTTTTTCCACTGTCCGGGGCAGCCTCCTCGGCGGGCTCGACGTGGACGGACTGCGCTGGCAATCGGCCGAACTTGAGATCGACATTGCCCACGCGGGGCTGCTCTGGCGCCCGCTGGACCTGTTCGCCGGCCGGCTGCAGATCGACGCACTGACCGCGCAGCACGTCCTCGTCGTGCGCCATGCTCCGCCTGCCTCAACAGCGGCAACCTCGCCCGCCTCCCCGACCACCCTGCCGGCACTGCCGCTGGCGGTACATGTCGGGGCCCTGAGCATCGACGACCTCGTCGTCGTCGAGCAGGGCACGCCGATGCGCATTGCCCGCATCCGCGGCGAATTCAGCCTCGCGGGCAATCGCCTGCACCTGACCCGGCTGAGCGTACGCACTCCGCAGGGCGGACTGGCGGTCGTCGGCGAGCTGGACCTCGCACCCGCGATGGCGCTCGACCTGCGTACGGCATGGGACTGGCAGCTCGCCGGCGGCAAGGCACTGAAGGGTCACGGCACGCTGCAAGGCAAGCTGACCGCCCTGCGCATCGAGCAGCACCTGAAGCAGCCCTTCCAGGCACGCATTGCCGGCCAAATCGATGTCCCCGCACAGAACGCAACTCTCAGTCTTTCGTGGCAGCAGGCACGCTGGCCGTTGAGCGGGCCCGCTCAGGTCGAAAGCCGCACCGGAACCCTGCGTCTATCGGGCGGTCTCGACGCCTACCGACTCGATCTCAAGGCCGACCTGCGCGCAGGCACCCTCGACATACCCCATCTGGCGGCCCAGGCCGGCGGCAACCGCGAAAAGCTGGACCTGCAGCGGCTCACCGCTGCCTTGCTCAACGGCACGCTCAAGGCCAGTGGCAGCATCGCCTGGCAGCCTGCGTTGGCCTGGCATCTCGACTTACAGGGAAGTGGCCTCAACCCGGGGCTCCACTGGACCGACTGGCCGGGACGACTGAACCTCCAGGCCGCCCTGTCCGGCGACGCGCGCACGCTGCACTTCGACCTGAGCCGGCTCGAAGGCGCGCTGCGCACCCGACCAGTGCAGGCCCGGGCACGCGGCAGCCTCGATCTTGTCACGCACGAACTGAGCCTGGATCCATCGCACCTGCGCGTACTCGATGCCACGCTGGACCTGGCCGGCCACGCCGGCTCGGCGCGCGGAAACCTCAAGTTCAGCCTGGACGTACCGCAGCTGCATGCATTCACCGCCCAGGCCCAAGGCGGACTGCGCGCCAGCGGCAGCCTTGCCGGCCCCTGGACCTGGCCGCGCATCGACGCCCGAATCTCGGGCGAGAAACTTCAGTTGCGCGATCTACGAATCGCGCGCCTGCAAGGCAGCATCATCCCTTCGAGCAACAACGCACTCGTTGCTCGCCTGGCCTTGAGCGGCGTTAGGCGCGGCAGTCTCAAGCTCAACCGGATTCTGCTTAACGCCAGCGGACATCCGTCGTCCCAACGCCTCTCCCTGAGCGCCGAATCGGCCGATGCGCATCTAAATCTCTCGCTGGAAGGCGGCTTCAGCCATGCGTTCTCGCGCTGGCAGGGTCGGCTGACTCGCCTGGCGACTGGCACCCGCGTGACAGGCGACTGGAAACTCACCAGGCCGGCCATGATCGATGTTTCACGCGGCCAGTACGCCGTCTCGCCACTGTGCCTGCAGGACACGCGCGACGCGTCTGCGCACCTCTGTGCCCAGATGAAGCTGGCTGGCAGTCAGTTGAACGCACAGGCAGACTGGGCACGCATACCGCTCTCCCTGCTCGATACCTGGCTGCCGGCATCCGTGCATGTCGGCGGCCTGCTGCACGGCCGCGCCGAAGTCACTGGTACGACAGCGGCCCCGCAGGTGATGCTCACCGCAGCTGCGCCCGATGCCTATCTCGAAACCGGACAGAATGCCTCGCGCATGCGTTATCCACTGGCGCTGAAGCAGGTCGAGGCCAGTCTGCACCAGCAGAAATTCGCCCTGACCTTGCAGGCCGGCCTCCCGGGTAAAGGCAGTCTGGACGCCCGCGTCGACAGCGGGCTTGCCGCCGATGCGCCGCTGCACGGCAACCTGCGTGCGAACCTGCCAGACCTCGCCTTCCTCAACGGCCTGATACCCGGTACCGAGCACATCACCGGCACACTGCAGGGCGACGTGACGCTCGACGGCACGCGCTCCACACCCGCCATCGGCGGGCAGATCACGCTCGACAAGGGGGCATTCACCCTGCCCCAGGCCGGCATCCGCCTGCATGAGATGCACGCCGTGCTCAGCGGCAAGCCACACGCACAGAGCCTGCAGCTGGCCCTGCAGGCCAAATCCGGCCCTGGCAACATCAACGCCACCGGTCAGGTCGAGCACTGGCTGACGCCCAGGCCTCAGGTGCACCTGCAGATCGATGGACAGCGTTTCGAAGCCGTGCATCTGCCCCAGGTCACCGCGTTGATCAGCCCGAAGCTGATCGTCGATGCCGATCCGGCCCTGATCCGGGTTCGCGGCAACATCGAAGTGCCGCAGGCCGACATCACCCTCAAGCGCATGCCGCCCGGTGCGGTCGACGTCTCCGCGGACACCCGCATCGTCGGCAGCGAGGCATCCGCCCCGGCGGCCGGTCCGCAGCACGACATCAGCGTGAATCTGATCCTCGGGAAGAACGTCAAGCTCGACGCCTTCGGTCTGGCCGGGCAGCTCAACGGCAGTCTGCTGCTCAACCAGCACAGCGGCTCCCCGGCGACCGCCGACGGCAGCCTGAGCATCGTCAATGGCACCTACGCCGCCTACGGCCTCAACCTCACGATCAGCCGCGGCGTGCTCAATTTCGCCGGGCCGGTGGACAACCCGGGACTCGACATCGTCGCCCAACGCCAGACCGGCGACGTCACCGCGCAGCTGACCGTCACCGGCACGCTTAAAACACCTCGCTCGCGGGTCAGCGCCACGCCGCCCATGTCGGAGTCCGAGGCGCTGTCCTGGTTGATCACCGGGCACGGACTGGCCGGTTCGTCGAAAAGCGATGCCGCACTGCTGCTCAAGGCGCTGGCGAGCATGCACCTCGACCAGGGCGGCGGCAGCGGCGGTCTGCTGAGTACGCTCAAGGCGCGCACCGGGCTCAGCGAGATCGGCGTGCAGGGCGGCGACAGCCTGCAGCAGAGCGCGCTGCTGCTCGGCAAATACCTCACCCCGGACCTCTACGTGCGCTACGCCGCCGGACTGTTCGACCACAGCAACACGCTGGCGCTCAACTACCGCCTGTCGCAGCATTTCAGCGTGGAAGCGAAATCCGGCACCGCCCAGGGCATCGACCTGCTTTACCAGATCGTGTTCGGGCCGCGTTGACGCGGCTCAGGCCTGGCGAATCAGGCCGACGATTTCCGCAAAGCCGCCGACGCGCTCGGCGGCACCGAGCTTGATCGCTTCCTTGGGCATGCCGAACACCACGCAGCTCGCCTCGTCCTGCGCCATCGTGGTCGCACCCGCGTCGCGCATGATCTTGAGTCCGCGCGCACCGTCTCCGCCCATGCCGGTCATGATGATGCCGATGGCGTTGCGCCCGACCACCTGCGCGGCGGAACGGAACAGCACATCCACCGACGGCTTGTGGCGGTTGACCAGCGGCCCGTCGAACACCTCGGCGTAGTATTGCGCCCCCTGCCGGACGATCTTCATATGGCACCCGCCCGGGGCGATGAGCGCAAGACCGGGCAGCAGCCGGTCGCCCGATTTCGCCTCGCGTACTTCCACCTGGCACAGACCGTTGAGCCGTTCGGCGAAGGCGGCGGTGAACATCGCCGGCATGTGCTGCACGATGGCGATCGGTGCGGTGACCTTGGGCAACGCGGTGAGGATCGTTTCGAGCGCCTGGGTGCCGCCGGTCGAGGTGCCGATGGCCACGATGCACTCGGTGGTCCGCAGCATCGCCTCACCCTGCTCGGGTGCGGCGGCCGGCTGGGAAACGGGTGCCGGCGACGGGCGGCGGGCCAGATTGCCCATGTTCGCGCGCGCTGCGGCCTTTACCGCGGCGGCCAGATCGTTGGCGCTGTCGAGCAGGAAGTCGCGCACGCCCACGGTCGGCTTGGTCACCACCTGCACCGCCCCGGCCGCCAGCGCCTGCATGGTGGTCGCGGCCCCCTTCTCGGTCAGCGTGGAACAGATGATCACCGGCGTGGGGTGCTCGCGCATGAGATGGCCGAGAAAGGTGATCCCGTCCATCCGCGGCATCTCGACGTCGAGCACGACGACATCCGGCCACTGGCGCTGCATCCGTTGCATCGCGAACAGGGGGTCCGATGCGGCACCGATCACCTCGATCGCCGGGTCCTTGCTCAAGGTCGCCTGCAGCACCTGCCGAACCACCGCCGAATCGTCGACGATCAGTACCTTGATTTTGCCTGCCGCCGTGATAGGCGTCATCGATCACCTCGCGTGATTGCCGACCTGTAGGAGAGATACACCGCCCCGTCGGCAAGATCAAACACCAGGCTGCGATGACCTTCGCCGCCCAGATGTTCGCCCGCTACCTTGAAGGCATAGGCCGCCATCAATGCGCGCGCGGCATGCACGTTGCGCGCCGAAACCCCGCCCTGGGTCGAGTGGGAACGCAGGCCGGGAAACATGTTGCCGCCGCCGAAGAGCTTGATCTCGTAGTCGCGGGGTCGCGTTTGCGCGCTACGGATCGCCTCCATGAACAGGTGCATCATCTCGTCCGCGTATTTGCCGTCCCAGGCCGTATCGTCCTGTCGTGGCGAACCACGACCGCGGCTCGGCAGCATGAAATGCCCCATCCCGCCGATGTGCAGCTGCGGATGCCAGAGCGTCACCGCGACGCAGGAACCGAGAATCGTCTTGACGCGCACGTCCTCCCCGCCGAAGAAAAACTCGCCCGGGTTGAGGAAAATATCGTATCGCCGCCAGTTTTCCGCGTTCACGGTCGCCGGAAGATCGAAGGCGCTTCGAGGGCCACGTCCGAATTGACGCCGTTGAGCGTCTCGGAATGTCCGATGAAAAAATAGCCTCCCGGCTTGAGATGGGCGAGCAGTCGCTTGCATAGCGCCTGCTTGGTGGGCAGGTCGAAATAAATCATCACGTTGCGCAGGAAGATCACATCGAATTCGCCGATGTCGCCGGGCAATGCCTCGTTCAGATTGAGTCGACGGAAGCTCACGTGGTCGCGCAGCTTTCTGGCCACGCTGAAATTCCCGGTCTGCGAACCGACGCCCTTGAGACAGTATGCGCGCAGATACGGGCGGGGAATGCGCTCCGCCCGCTCCATCGGGTAGACGCCCTTCGCAGCCCGTTCCAGCACCCGCTGGCTAAGGTCCGTGGCCAGCACCGCCCAGGGTTTCGTTCCGCGGTGTTCCGCCAGCAACATGGCGACGCTGTACGGCTCCTCGCCGCTGGAGCAGGCCGCGCTCCAGATGCGTACGTTCGATGCCGACTGCAGTTCGGGGAGCACGCGTTCGGCTAGAAAGGCGAAATGCTTTTGTTCGCGGAAAAAATACGTCTCGTTGGTGGTGAGCAGATCGATGGCCCGCTGCACTTCCGTACCTGGACCGGCGTCGCCGCGCAAACGATCGAGATATTCGCGGTATCCCCGGCAACCCAGTTCACGCAGACGTTTTTCCAGCCGCCCGGCAACCAGGGCGCGCTTTGCGGTGCTCATATGAATGCCTGCGCGCCGGTAGATGAATTCACGGATCTCCTGGAATTCATGATCACCCAGGGTTATCGGGCCGGTGCGCTGTTCGATGACCGGCTCGGCCGTGCTTGCATCCTGCCCGGAAACGCCGGACATCCCGCCTCAAATCCCTGCCGGTTCGTCGGGCTGGGCACCGAAACTCTTGCTGGCGGATTCGGCGAGCGCGGACATTTCCGCGAGAGAAAGCGCCTGATCGATGTCCAGGATCACGATGAAGCGCCCGTCCACCTTGCCGATGCCTGCGATAAAGTCGTTGCGCAGACCGGCGCCGAAGGCCGGCGGGCGCTCCTGACTGGCGGCCTCGATCTCGACCACTTCGTTCACCGAATCGACCAGGATGCCGAGATCCTGGCCCGCTCCCTCGCCGCCGATTTCGATGATGACGATACAGGTACGGCGGCGTACTTCCATCGGACGCCGCCCGAAACGCACGGCGAGGTCGATCACCGGCACGACGCGGCCACGCAGATTGATGACGCCGCGCAGGAAGGCCGGCATCATCGGCACGGTGGTCACGACCTCGTATTCGATAATCTCGCGGATATAGCGGATATCGATGGCGAAGGTTTCCTCGGCCAGGGTGAAGCTCAGATACTGCCCCGCCTGACCGTCTACCCCCACGCCCGCAGCCGGCTCACGCCCGCCCGCGACTTCCAATTGCTGAGCCATTGCCGCCTCCCGTCAAAAGCGCACGAATTCGCCTTCTTCCGCCAGACCGGACTCGTCGTCCGCCGCGGGTTCGCCGCGTTTGGGCTTGGACGCCGGCGGCGCAGCGGGTTTGCGTCGGGTCTGCGCGGTGAAGGTATGGGCGCTGGCGCGCAGCTGGTCCGCGTCGTTGCGCCCGCTGCGCAGCTTGAACACCGCCATCAGCTGTTGCAGTTGTTCGGCCTGGCCGTTGAGCTCCTCGGCCGTGGCCGCCAGTTCCTCCGAGGCGGAGGCATTCTGTTGTGTCGCCTGACTCAGCTGATTCATCGCCACGTTGATCTGACCGACGCCGCTGTTCTGTTCGTCCGACGCTGCGGCGATTTCCTGTACCAGATCCGAGGTCTTGCGCACACTGGGAACGATTTCCGTCAGCAGCTTTCCGGCACGTTCGGCCAGTGAGACGCTGCTGGAGGCCAGCTCGCCGATCTCCTGCGCCGCCACCTGGCTGCGCTCGGCCAGCTTGCGCACCTCGGCGGCGACCACCGCGAAGCCCTTGCCGTGCTCGCCGGCACGCGCGGCCTCGATCGCGGCGTTGAGGGCCAGCAGGTTGGTCTGGTAGGCGATGTCGTCGACGATGCCGATCTTGTCGGCAATGTCCTTCATCGCCTTGACGGTCTGCTCCACCGCCTGCCCGCCGTCGGAGGCCTTGGTGGCCGCCTCGCCGGCCATGCCGTCGGTGACCCTGGCATTCTCCGAATTCTGCGTGACCGAAGCGCCCATTTCCTCCATCGAGGCGGTCGTCTCCTCGACGCTCGCGGCCTGCTCGGTCGAAGCCTGGGATACCGCCTGCGCGGTGGTGCTCACCTGCTCGGACGCGCTGGACAATGAATCGGCGGCACCGCGCACCTCGGCGATGATGCCGGCGAGATTTTCCGCCATGGTGCGCATGGCCGCCAGGAGATGCCCCGTTTCGTCGTTCGACGTGACCTCGATCTCGACGGTCAGATCGTTGTCGGCCAGATGATTGGCGACATTGACCGCCTCGCCGATCGGGCGGGTGATGCTGCGGGTAGTAAACCAGGCGAAACCGATGCCTATCAGCAAACCGATCACGATGATGCTGATCACCATGATGCGGGATTCCCGGTAGACCACATTGGCCTCATGGTAGGAATTGTCCAGATGCTGCTGCTGCAGCGTGACCAATTGGTTGAGGTTGCTGCGCAGGCTGTCGACCAGCGGCAGACCGCGCGTGGAGAAGTCGCTCGCCGCCTTGGTCGCATTACCCGCAGACAGGGTTTGCGCCACCTCGCTCTTGACCGCATTGAGCTTGGCCAGGTCGCTGCGCGTGGCGGTCATCAGCGCCCTTCCCTGCGCCGAATCGACCATCTCGTCGAGCGACTTGAAGCGCGTCTCGATGCCCTGCTCGTGAGTGCTGATGCGTGCCGCAAGCTGTTCGCGCTTCGTTGCATCCTGGGTCAGCATCATGGCCTGGAAGTCAGCGTCGTCCTCCAGGATCTCGTCCTTGACCTGCATGACCAGCTTGGCCTTGACCCAGTCGTGGGTGGCGATGGTGTCGGTACCCTGCTTGATCATGGACATTTCGCGCACGCCCATGCCCGCCACCACGACCAGCAGGAGCAGCAACACCCCGAAACCGATGCCCAGGCGGACACCTATCTTCAAATTTCTGAATGACATATTCCCCTCACTCGCATCTCGCAATGGTAGTTATCGTTTCGCTCGTCGCCCCGCGCAGGCCATCTGCCCGCTCAGCCGCGCACCGTTTCACCGCCGGCGGCCTGTTCCCGCCGCGGTCCCGCTCGTTCATCACGTTGGGCTGCCAACTGGCTCAGGCCCGCCACGTCGATAATCAGTGCCAGCTCCCCGCTGCCCAGGATCGTCGAGCCGCTGATGCCCTTGAGATGCTCGAACAGGCCGCCCAGCGGCTTGATCACCGTCTGCAGTTCGCCCAGCAGTTCGTCGACCACGAGACCGAAGCGGCGCCCGCTGCCCTGCACCACGACCAGACTCTCGCGACCGTGTCCGCGTGCCTGCAGGCCGAAGAAATCCGCAATGCGCAAATAGGGAATCACCTCGCCGCGCACGCGCACGTATGTCCCTTGCGCCGCACGCTCCTCGACGCGCTGCAGGTCGATGCATTCGACGACCAGGTCCAGCGGCAATACGAACTTGGATTCGCCGACGCCGAGGAGAAAACCGTCGATGATCGCCAGGGTGAGCGGCAGTCGCAGGCGTACCGAGGTCCCGCTGCCGGGCACGCTGTCGATGTCGATGCTACCGCGCAGCCCTTCGACCGTCTTCTTCACCACGTCCATGCCGACTCCGCGCCCGGACAGGTTGCTCACCTGTTCCGCCGTCGAGAAACCCGGTTCGAAAATCAGCTGATAGAGATCCCGCGGGGACAGCGTGTCGTCCTCGCCGATCAGATCGCGGGAAAGCGCCTTGTTGCGAATGCGTTCGGGGTCCAGTCCGGCGCCGTCGTCGCCCACCTCGATGACCACGTTGCCCGAATCGTGAAACGCGGCTAGGCGGATCGTGCCCTTCTCGGTTTTGCCGCGCGCCAGACGCAGCTCCGGCATTTCGATGCCGTGATCGATGGCGTTACGCACCATGTGGGTCAGCGGGTCGGCGATCTTCTCGACCATGGTCCGGTCCAGCTCCGTATCGCCACCCTCCACTTCCAGGGCGACCTCCTTGCCGAGCTCGCGTGCGGTGTCGCGCACGATGCGGTGGAAGCGCGCGAAGGTCTCGCCGATCTCGACCATGCGCAGACGCAACGTACCCTCGCGGATGAGTTCGACCAGGCGCCCCACTTCGAGCGCGGCCTGGTGTTGCGCCGAGTCGGGATTCACCGCACCCAGCGAGCGTGCCGCCGAACTGGCGATCACGAGTTCGCCGACGAGATCGATGAGCGAATCCAGCTTGTCCGCCTGCACTCTGACCGAACGGGTCTCGCGCGCCTTGACCTCCTTCACCTTGACCTGTTTGGTCAGGGCCGCCTCGACCACCGGCGGCTGCACCGTGCCGCTTTTGACCAGGATCCGGCCGAGCGGATCGGGACTCTCCGACTGCGCCTGCGCGGCGAGGGCCTCCTGCAGTTCGCGCTCGGTCAGCGTACCCACCTTGACGAGGATCTCGCCGAGACGCAGATCGTCCTCCGGCAGCGAGCGGATCAACGACAGGAATTCCTCCACCTTGCTCGCGGTCGGCAGGATGCGGATCTGGCAATCCTCGCGGACGAACTCGAATACGTCCTCCAGTGCCTGTTTGGTGACCTCGCCGAGGAAGTGGATCTCGAAGCCCAGATAGCAGGACTCCGGGTCGAAGTCCGTTTCCGGAATGCGGTCCGGCAGCGTTTCGACCCGCACGAGCTGCCCCAGCGACTGCAGGTAACGGATGAACGACAGCGGGTCCATGCCGTTGCGGAAGGTTTCCTCGCTGAAGCGCAGCGAAAGGTGCCAACCGTCGCGCTCCGAACGGCGTGTCCATGACTCGATGGCCGACTCCACCGCGGTGCCGGTCGCGGCCAGAACCGTGGATTCGCTGCGCCCGCCCGCCTGCGACTCGGGTTTGGCGGTAGCTTCCGGCTTCGGTGCCGGATCCGCGGCAGACGCGCCGCCGGCCTGCAGCGCCGCAGCGAGTTCGTTGCCCTGAGCGATCAGGGCCTCGTCGGGATCGCGCGCCTCGGCGGCGCAATTCACCAGCTGGCCGAGATGATCGGTGCAGCGGATCAGCAGCCCGACCCTATCCGGGGTGAGTGCCAACTCGCCGTCGCGCACCCGGTCGAGCACGCTCTCGACCCGGTGCCCGAAGGCCACCACGTCGTCCAGCCCGAACAGCCCCGCGGACCCCTTGACGGTGTGCGCTGCACGGAACAGGGCATTGATTTCTTCCGGATCCGCCTCGCCGCCTCCGGACTCCATACCCAGCAGGATGGTCTCCATCTGCATCAGCAACTCGCGCGCCTCGTCGAGGAAGGTGCCGAGCACGCTGCCGAGATCGAAATCGTCGCTCACGTGCGCCTCCCGGCGGCGGGCCGCAGTACCAGGGGATCGCCGAAGAAGCGTTCGAGCTGGCACAGCTCGATGGCCTCGATCACGCAGGCGCTGTGATGGATCAGCGCAAACGTCTTGTCGCGATGCCCGGCCTCGCGCTTGACGGCCATCAGCAGCTGGATGCCGGCGGCATCCACGTTTTCCACCCGCGACAGGTCCAGCGACACCGTCGCGGCCTCGTCCAGAGCGCTCGCGAGATGCGCGTGGATGTCAGCGACGCCGTAGATATCGAGATCGCCCATCAGACTGAGCTGCATCCGATCCCCCTGGCGCTCCGCAACGATGTCCATAGATCCCCCCTCCAGCTGCGGCTACTGCCCGACCAGCTTGGATACGGCCGCCAGCATCTGGGCCGGTTGAAAAGGCTTGACCATCCAGGCCTTGGCGCCCGCAGCACGCCCTTCTTCCTTCTTCGCGTCCTGCCCCTCGGTGGTGAGCATGATGACCGGCACGAAGCGGTATTCCGGGCGCTGCTTGAGTTGCTTGACGAAGGTGATCCCATCCATCCGCGGCATGTTCACGTCGCTGATGACCAGTTGGACCTTCTTGCCCGTGAGCTTGTCCAGGGCATCCTGCCCGTCGCCGGCTTCCAGTACCTCATAACCCGCACCTACCAGCGCCATTTTCACCACCTGGCGCAGAGAGGCGGAGTCATCCACGATCATCACGGTTTTCGGCATGCGTCATTCCCCCGGTTTGGTAGCACTATGTTCCGGCCCGTCGCCTTCACGCGACGCGGCGGCAATCAGAAAAACGTCACTTCGCCCGCATCGGTCGGGCCTTGTTGGTCGCCGTGGTGATTGCGTCGCTGTTCGTCCGTCGTGTAGCTGCGTTCGACGTCCTCCAGCCAGCTTTCGATCACCTCACGGACGTTGGCGCCGGCGGACAGCTGCTCGTCGAGCAATTGGCCGAGCCCGTTGAGACTGATTTTGGCGTGCGACAGTATCTGGCTCACGCGGTCCTGGAACTGCAGCGACACCAGCATCTGCGCTACGTCGGCGCGAATGCCGTCGTTTTCGTGACGCACCGCCTCGGCCGACTCTCGGGTCTGCTCCGTGAAGCGCCGAAAACGGGTAAGTACGGCGTTCACCGCCTCGTCCGCGTCCGTCATCGCCTGCTGGTCGGCCTCCCCGGAAACCGCCGCGGACTGACCGATATGCGCCAGGGAATCGGAAATGCTCTGGATCTTCTCGGCCATCCTTCGCACCGTGTCGGACGACAGGCCGGACAACTTGCGCACCTCCTCGGCGACCACGGCAAACCCCCGGCCCTGTTCGCCCGCGCGCGCCGCCTCGATGGCCGCATTCAGCGCCAGCAGGTTGGTGCGCGAGGCGATCACCTCCACCTCGCCGGTCATGTTGCGCAGCGCCTCGGCATAGGCATCCAGGCCATCCAGGGCCTGCAGCAGCGTGCGCCGACGCTCGCCGGAGGCCTCCAGCGTGCTCAGCACCGAGCGCAGGTCGCTTTCGTTGCGCGCGAAGTCATCTTGCCCATGTGCATCTCCACTGCCACCTGCGGCGATGGCAGAGGCAGTCTGTACCGCTTGATCCAGGCGCCCCTGCAGGCTGTCGAATTCCGCGAGCAGCGAACCGACGCCCTGCTCCGTCTGCGTCCTGGCGGTATCGATCTGGCGCGACACGATCTGCAGCGCCTGCGCGATTGCCAGGGTGTCAGATTCCTCATGCCCGATCTGATGCTCCGTCATCGATTCCGCAGGAATCGCGGCCACAGAGGCGATCTTGGGCGCGCTTGCGGGGCTTGGACGGGATCGCCATACCCAGATCAGGGCGAAGACGGCAGCGCAGGTGTAGGCAAGCCACCTCGGCTGCCCCCACACCAGCAATGCCGCCGTTGCGATCCCCCAGGGCAGGACGCTCCCCCGTGCCCAGAGGGCGGTCAGTGTCGATTCGCTCGTCATGCCTTTTCGTTCTTCCTTAGCTCGAATGGCCGCCGATCCCCGATCGGCAGGCGCGGCACCGTCAAGCCCGCCATCGAAGCGGGGCTACGTATCGGCACCACCTGCATTTGAAGCTTTTATCGTTATATCGACGTTCCGGCGGAATAGTTAAATCCGACGAAACCTTATTTAGCTTAGACAATCCGGTGGCAAATCCCACAGCGCCCGATGGGTTGCGAGCACACGAATGGAATCGCTCATCCTAGCGACAATTTTTTCTTATAATTGTTCCGTTCGTCACAAGATATTCACGCAGCGGTAAGTACCGCAGGGAAAGGCGACCGCGTACGACGTACGAGAAGAGGGTCAGCTGCCGTCCGCAAGCACCGTCGGCAGGGAGTCGATCAGACGCACGCCGCCGATCCAGGCGGCTGCCAGCAGCACCAGATTCCGCTCGCCGCGTTCGGCCGGCGCAAGATCTTCGGCGCGTCGAATTACCAGGTATTCGACCCTGAACCCCGCCTTGGCCAGTGCATCGGTGGCCGCACGCTCGATCTTGTCGAAGGCCGCCGCGCCCTGGCGCAGCAACTCCTCGGCCTTGCCCAGGCATTGGTGCAGCATCGGCGCACGCCGGCGCGAGGCCTCGTCCAAGCGGCTGTTGCGCGAACTCAGCGCCAGGCCGTCCTCGTCGCGGACCACCGGCACACCGTGAATGCGAACCGGAATGTCGAGGTCCGACGCCATGCGCCGCACCAGCAGCAGCTGCTGGTAATCCTTTTCGCCGAACACGGCCTCGTCGGGCTGCACCAGATTGAACAGCTTGCACACCACCGTAGCGACGCCGGTGAAATGCCCCGGCCGGTACTCGCCCTCCAGGATGTCGCCGATGCCGGGCACGCTGACGCGCGTCGCCTGCTCCAGTCCCTGCGGATAGAGGGTATCGGCATCGGGCGTGAACAGCAGGTCGACGCCGTCGCGCACCAGCACGCCGCGGTCCGCGTCCAGGGTACGCGGATAGGCAGCCAGGTCGTCGGGACGGTCGAACTGCAGCGGATTGACGAAGATGCTCACCACCACACGATCCGCACGCTGGCGCGCCTCGCGGATCAGCGCGCGGTGCCCGTCGTGCAGATGGCCCATGGTTGGCACCAGCGCCACGCGCTCGCCCTGCAGGCGCCAGCCCCGAATGATGCTGTGCAGCTCCAGCGGTCTACCGGTTTCACGCATGTCAGAAACCGTGTTCCGGCGCCGGGAAGCTGCCGTCGCGCACTGCTTCGACATAGGCGCGCAGCGCTGCGCCGACACTGTCGTGGCCCGGCATAAAGTTGCGCGCGAAGCGCGGCGGCTTGCCGGGGGTGATCCCCAATACGTCATGCAGCACCAGGATCTGCCCATCGCAGGCGGCGCCTGCGCCGATGCCGATGACCGGGATATCGGAGGTTTCGGTGATTTCCGCAGCCAGTTTGGCCGGCACGCATTCGAGCAATATCAGTTCGGCACCGGCCGCGGCCAGCGAGCGCGCATCGCGGCGCAGCATATCGGCGGTTTCGTCGTCGCGACCCTGCACCCGGTAACCACCGAGCTTGTGCACGAACTGCGGACGCAAACCGAGATGCGCACACACCGGCACGCCGTTGGCGCTCAGCCGTTCGACCACCACCACCTGATCCGCGCCGCCTTCCAGCTTGACGACCTCGGCACCGCCTTCCTGCATCAGGCGCGCGGCGTTGCGCAGGGCGCTGGCCGGCTCGGCGAAACTCATGAAAGGCAGGTCCGCCATCAGCAGTGCATGGCGCCGACCGGCGGCGGCCAGTCGCGTGTGGTAGGTCATCTCGTCCATGGTGACCGAAATGGTCGTATCGTGGCCCTGCATCACCATGCCCAGGGAGTCGCCGACCAGAATCACGTCCGCACCGGCCGCGTCGACCTGATGCGCGAAACTCGCGTCGTAGGCAGTCAGGCAGGCGATTCGGCGCCCCTCACGCTTGGCGCGATGAAGGTCAGCCACGGTCACACGCCTTGTTTCGTTCTGTACGCTCATGGCTTCACATCGTAAACGGCAGTGGATTGAAATAACGGCGCCCGCTCGGCGGGCTGCGGATCTCGTCGACCAGCGCCTGGTAATCCTTCTCGTTGTTCACGATATCGATTTCGCTGGCATTGACGATCAGCAGCGGCGAGGCGTCATAATGATAGAAATAGTCCGTGTAACGCGAGCATAGCCGAGACAGATAAGCAGCTTCGATCATACGCTCGTAGTTGCGCGCGCGCCGCTCGATACGCCGCAACAATACGTCCACCGGCGCCTGCAGATAGACCACGAGATCCGGCCGCGGTGCATCCAGCGAAAGCTGGACGTAGACCTGCTCATACAGCTCGAGTTCGTCGGAATCCAGGGTCACCTCGGCGAACAGGCGATCCTTTTCCAGCACGAAATCCGCGATCCGCGTGCTGGTAAATAGATCGTTCTGACGCAGTTCGCGCATCTGACGCACCCGCGTCATCAGGAAGCTGAGCTGCGTAGGCAGGGCTACGGCGCGTGGATTCTCGTAGAAACGCTCCAGGAATGGGTTTTCCTCCGGCTGTTCGAGCAGCAGCGAAGCGCCGAAATCCTCGGACAGGCGGCGCGCCAGCGTGGTCTTGCCGACCCCGATCGGGCCCTCGATGGCGATAAAGGCAGGCAGGTCAGTCATCGGCACGATCCAATGGGCGAAGTCCTCGCGACGGGCACTGCGCCAGCAGCGCGACCAGCGGTTCGCGCCCGGGTATGGCGAGCTGCGGAGCGATTTCGGCGAGAGGATACAGGACAAAGTCCCGTTCATGCAGACCCGGATGAGGCAGCGTCAGCCGCGGGTCGTCCCATTCCAGGTCGTCGTACAGCAGGAGGTCCAGGTCCAGCGTGCGCGCACCCCAGCGCGGCCCGCTGCGCGTCCGGCCCTGCTCCGTCTCGATGGCCTGCAGCGCGTCGAGGAGCGCCAACGGCGCCAGCGCCGTTTCCAACGCAGCCACGGCATTGACGTACTCGGGCTGATCCTGCGGCCCCATGGGCGGATTGGCGTATAGCTGCGATCGCCGGCGCAGCCGGGTCAGAGGCAGGGCCGCAAGCGCATGCGTGGCCCGCTCGATCTGTGCTACCGGATCATCCAGATTGCTGCCCAGGGCCACGTAGGCCGGACGATACTCAGGCATCGCTAGGGGTGGACTTGCGCGCGCGGCTGCGCCGCCTCCGGCGCCGACCCTTGGCGGTACGCGGCGAGGCATCGAGCAGCGTCTGCCGGGCCTCGGGGTCGGCCTCCTGCAGCCGAGTCCACCACTCGCACAACTCGGTGTCCAGTTCGCCTGCCTTTGAGCGCAGGCAAAGGAAATCATAAGCCGCACGAAAACGCGGGTGCGCCATCAGGCGCAGCGGCCGCTTGCCCTGGCGCTGCGCGAAACGCGGCTGCTGCGTCCAGATCTCGCGCATCGGCAGGCTGAAACGCTTCGGCATACTGATGCTGCGTGTCTGTTCCGCGGTCACCTCGGCCGCCGCGATCTGCAACGCGGTCAATTCACCCAGTTCATCGTGCGCCAGATCGGCCGCGCGCAGACGCACCGGCTCCCAAAGCAGCGTCGCGAACAGGAACGCGGGCGTCACCGGCAGGCCCTCCGCGATGCGACGGTCGGTATTCTCCAGTGCAAGACGCAGGAAGGTCAGCGGGAAACCGTCAACCTCGGTGGCCAACGTGGCCTCGGTGGCCGGGAAGAGCACGCCAAATAAGCCATAATGGCGCAGCAGTTCGAAGCTGGCGACGGCCGCCCCGCCCTGAAACAGCTTGAGCATCTCGTCGAAGAGGCGCGCCGGGGCCACATCGGCGAGTAGCGGCGCAAGCTCGAACAGAGGCGTTTCGCTGCGCCGCTCGATGCGGAATCCCAGCTTGGCCGCAAAACGCACCGCGCGCAGCATGCGCACGGGGTCCTCGCGATAGCGCACCTCGGGGTCGCCGATCAGACGCAGCACACCCTCGCGGATATCGTCCGCCCCGCCGGTGTGGTCGACCACGGAAAAATCGCGGATATCGTAGTACAGCGCGTTGACGGTGAAGTCCCGCCGCCAGGCATCCTGCTCGAAGGTGCCGTATACGTTGTCGCGCAGGATACGCCCTTCGTCGCTGAGCACAGCCTCGTCCTCCCCCGCGGCAATCTCATGCGGCGCGCGGAAGGTCGCCACTTCGATGATCTCGCGGCCGAAATGCACATGCGCGAGACGGAAGCGGCGCCCGATCAGCCGGCAGTTGCGAAACAGCTGATTCACCTCCTCGGGCCGCGCGCTGGTGGCGATGTCGAAATCCTTGGGCTCACGCCCAAGCAACAGATCCCGGACCCCCCCGCCGACCAGATAGGCCTCGTAGCCGGCATCCTTCAAGCGATATAGCACCTTCAGCGCGTTCTGACTGATATTGGCGCGGGAGATGGCGTGCTCTGCACGGGGAATGATGCGGGGGGAAGAGGCGGAGGATGGCGAATTCAAGCTCGTTACAAACTCGCTGACAAGGGGGCTTTTAGCCGCTTGAGAAAATCGGGTCGGCCAGTATAATACCAGCCTTTCGCGTACCTTGCAGTTCTGCAAGCTCCCATCGTCTAGCGGTCTAGGACGTCGCCCTCTCACGGCGAAAACCGGGGTTCGAGTCCCCGTGGGAGCGCCATAAAATCAATGACTTACGCGAACTGTCAGAATCGTGGTATCACTTTTTGTGACTTATGCGGTGCAGGAACGTATCGGGCGCGGCGCTGAATGTGCGGCTCGATTGAACAGGCAAGCAATCCTTGTCGGTTGCAGGCAAACAGGCCACCAGACCGCCGTAGCGGGGGTCATATGGGGCCAATCACGCGACAGCAAGGGTACCCTATGGCTGGCGACCGTTCGCCTTGTACGGTCTGCGCAAAAGGGCTATCTGAGCGCCGTCAGAGGCCGTCTACGCGATGATGGATGGATGAAGGGTGCCGGGTGGCTATCACCCTATGGCTGAAATGGAGAACGGCGCTTAGAACGCCTCTCAGGCGGTCAGATGGCGGTTAAAGCCTCATTCGCGGGGCGCTGGCGAAACGGGTTCGCAGTAGATAACGCTCGGCAATGGCTGCGTGCCAATGTCCAGCCGTTCGACAGCATCCAGCCCCAACAATCGGGCGCGGCGCTCCTGAATCCGAATTAGCCGGTCAATGGCCGCAAGCTCGCCGTTTTCGATGCCGCGCATGCATAGCTCGGTCGCGCGGTCCAAGCGCTCTAACTCGATTTGGCGCACCTGTTCGGCGCTCTCGG
The DNA here is from genome assembly GCF_001753165.1 of Acidihalobacter aeolianus. GTDB lineage: Bacteria > Pseudomonadota > Gammaproteobacteria > DSM-5130 > Acidihalobacteraceae > Acidihalobacter > Acidihalobacter aeolianus. Next base: position 1,172,015 of record NZ_CP017448.1, on the reverse strand, counting down.
CAGTCTCGGCCTGAAGCTCGCTCAGCACATGGCGGACATGCGCGAAGGCGCTTTGCCGGGCAATACCCAACCGCTCGCCGATTTTGGCGTAACTCAGGCCCGCCTTGCGAAGCTCAACAGCCTTTTTGCGTCGCTCAAGGGTTTGAATTGAAACAACTTTCTTGGTCATGTCAGTGTCCCTTTGGTGTCAGTTTGTTTTGCCACTCTGGCGCATCGCCTCAGAAGTCCGGCAAGTCGTCGTTCGGGTCGCCGGGTGGCTGGTCGGTTTTCCGCATGGCAGCCCGCTTTCGCGTGACGTGGTAGGGCGTCAGAACCGCATGGGCCACCAAATCAAGCGCCGGTCGCGGCTCGCCAGCCTTGTCCATCCAGGCCTTCGGGGTCAGCGGACCGCTCAGGCTCACGCTGTCGCCATCGGCCAGTGCCAGCAGCGACGCGCACACGTCCGACGCGAAGGCAATCGCGTTCACAAAGACGCTGTTGCCGTCGCCCGTGGTCGTGCGCACCCGGCATGTGGCAAACGACTTGCCCGCGTTGCTTGTTCGCTGTTGTGGCTTGCCGCACAACTTTCCGGCTATCAGCCCGTCAATCATGGCTCAGCCTCCGCAAGTCGCTGAACGTTTGGCGTGCCGGTTCCCCGCAAAGGATTAAATCTGGCGGTCGAATCAAAACGAAGCCGCCGCAGCGGCCACATGCGCCGCACCTGCGCCAGTACAGGGTGGCGCTGCCGTGTCGGGCTTTCCGATGGAGCGTGAAGCCTCCGCATGGACATGGCCCGCTCATGCCGCCGCCTCCTGACTGTTGGACAGCGTGACCATTGCCAAGCAAGCCTTGAGCTGCTCCTCGGGCCTTTGCCATAGGGCCATGCGCCACCAGCCGAAAGCCGCACCTGCGCCACCTGAAAGAATGGCAGTAGCTGGTAAACTATCTGTGTGCTGGTGGGCAGCACCGTGGATGTGCCCGAAACAGGGTTTTCGGTGTTGCTGGTCCGCACCGTGAGGCGGTTTTTGGGGTAGGCCGGAAGGGCCTCGGTGCTGCTGACCCGCACCGTCGGTGCTGCTGAGCGGCACCGTGATTTTTTTTTCCGCTGGCGTCCACCGCAAAAAGTCCTTGCTCGGGACGGCCCCGTCACGGTCGGCCAGTGGCTCGTTGGTCAAAGCGAATTCGCTAGAGTGCCGAACTTTGCGGTTGAAGCCGCCTTTTTGGAGCAGGCGAATAAAGCCACGGTCTTGCAATTCGGCCAAGGCCTTTTCGGCCAAATGGCGACCGACGCCTAACCGGCGCTGTGTTTTGCGGATGGACAGATGGATGCGGTTCTCGCCTCCGCTGAACAGCGACCTAGCCTCGACCAGCAAGGCGCGGGCTTCACAGCTCAGACTGCGATACGCCGCGCTCTCCAACTCATGCCGGTACAGCCTGACGTGCGATTCGGCCCGCTTTGGCCCGCGCCGGCGGCTCATTCGCTGTCTCCCAAAAGTTCGGCGATTTTACGGCGGTCGTCCCCTGTCGCCCGGTAAAGGCCATAATGCGTTTTCCGCCCGTCGCGGTCGCGGCACGGCACCATCGTGCACGGCAAAGCGAGGCCCATCCTCCGAAGCCCGGCAATCAACGCCGGGCTGTTGCTGCAACCCGCATGTTCGTCCAGGGTAGCCCGCGAAACGGGGTTTTTCCCGAGCATCGACAATGCCCGAATTTGGCGCGGCGTCAGTCTCATTCCGCACCCCCCGCCACACCGATGCGACGCACGTACTCAAGCGGGCTTTCGGTGATTAAGCGTTTGCGGCCAACACGAACGCTTTCCGGCCCACGGCCTTCCTGCCAGAGTCGATAGATGGTCGGCTTGCTAATTCGGCTCAGCGCGCAAAACTCAGAAACTGAGTAAACCTTTTCCTCAGGGTTTCCCATGGTAAGAACTCCAACAATTCGCGCGACATTGCGCAATAGAATTGTTGGGTTTTGTGGAGTCCTCCTGAGAATTTGCAGAGTGGGTTAGTTCCTCCCCTTCTCGTTCCGCAACTGCCTGACGTAACGCTCTGAAATATCAAGCTTATCCGCTATTTGCCCGTTCGTCATTCCTTGCGCGGTCATCGCCAGCACCTTGGCCCTGTTCGCTGCCTTGCCCGCTTTCCGCGCCGCTGCCGCCTTCGGAACTTTCATGCGATTCTTTTTTGCGTGCCGGTGTGCGTTGGCCGCGCTCTTGGCACTCTTTCGCCAGTTCGCTATCTGCTCAGGTGTTGGCTCAATCGGTTTAACCGTTGATTGCTGCATCCACCCGGACGCTTGCGGTTCTGTCTGGATGGGTGGGTGTGCATACTCGAAGTCCGCTAATTCCGCACGAATCTTTTTTGCCCGTTCTGCGCGTTCCTGCAATTTGCCCGTTTCTGTTTCGCGGTCGATTCTGTTGGCTATTTTTCTAAATATCGGATGCCTCAGATAAGCATCGCGCATCGCCTCTATCGCGTCCTGTACGGGCTTCTGTGCGGCTTGCACGGCCTCTAGCTCACCTACCCATTGAGCGTGCTCTTTCTGCGCTTCCTCGACCGTTTTAAACGGCCCGCGTGCCTCGACAGGCTCGCCGGTTCCGTCCGACTGGACGACAAAGTATTCCCGCTCAATTCGCCGGATGGTAATATCGCCTGCATTCATCGTTCACCTCCCTGTTCGATGGTAGGGCTTGGTCAGCGTGCCACCGCTGGCCTTGCCCGTTCTCAATCACTCCCGCTTTATCGGAATCACATTATCACCCTTGTGCGCCCCCAGGTCGGGCAGGCTGCCTCTAACGGCATCGGCCACGAATGACGGCGACAGGTGCGCGTAATGGCGCTCTGTTATTCGCGTGTCGGAATGTCCGAGCACGTGCGCAATGACCTGTAGCGGAACCCCTGCCATTGCCAACGCGGAACCGTAGCTGTGCCGCAAATCGTGGAACCTGACCTTTTCCAACCCGGCGCGTTCGCAGGCCGCTGCCATCCTTCGCACTTGGTCAGACGCCTTCCAATGCTCGCCATTTTCGCGGGTGAATAATCGACTTCCCGGTTCCTTGCCAGCGGCCACCCGGCTAAAGAAAGCGTCACCCTCAACGGTCAGCGGCACGGCTCGCGGCTTGCCGTTTTTCGTGTGCGTCAACATCAATATTTTTGCGTCCGGGTGGTAGTCCTTCACGGAAGCAGCAATCAGTTCGCCATACCGTGCGCCACAATACAGCGCCGCTTGCACCAGCAGGCGAAAATCAGGCTCGCATGCGTTCACAAGCCGCTGTGATTCGTCCACGCTCAAATAGCGTATTTTCGGCGCGTCCACCCGCTGATAGGGGCCGACACGCCTCCACGCGCCATCCGATTCAACTTTGTCGTTCCGCCATGCGTGGTTCAACGCGGCTTTCAGGACGGTCAGCACCCTGTTAGCCGTGGCTCGTCGTGCGCGTAATCTGTCCGGCTTATCGCTTGGTCGCACAAGTCCATCGCGCCAGCGGCGGATAATGTCGGGCGTTAGCTCGGCCAACTGATACTTGCCAAGCTTCGGCCTAATCAGGCGGTCAACAGTGCCTTTCGTCTTGTCATAGCTCCGGCGCTCGGCCTTGAACCATTCAAGATAGTGGTTCAGCGCATCGTTCACGGTGTACAGGGTTCTGCGTGTTGCCAGTTCGTGCGCCATGTCGCGGGCGGCGTTTTGGGCTTGCCCGAAGTTCAGTATCTCGGCTCCGTCCGCTTCCTGAAAGTCGTCGGCCTTGCCTAGCGCCCTGAGTGTGCGCTTGCCGTTTTTGATGGTTCGGACATACCACGTGCCCGTTCCACCGCCTCGCCGGTAGCCAATCGACAGACCCTTGCTAATCGTCCGCCAGTGGTAACAGCGGTCGGCCAGCTTGAGCCGGTTTGTGCGGTTCTGTAGCACCGCGTCTCTGACCATTCTAGCCATAACCTTACGTCCTCCGTGGGCGTGGTATCACTTTTTGTGCATTATATGGAGCGAGAATAACCGATACTTTGGGACACCTCAAGACAAGGCATATTTCTAAGTCATTGTTGTCATTGGTACTTTCTGATACATGCGGAAACGCCGATATAATAAAGGTTCACTCTCTCACGGCGAAAACCGGGGTTCGAGTCCCCGTGGGAGCACCACACTTCCCAAAATCAATGACTTACGTAAGCCGCTGATTTGGCGGTATTTTTTAGATCTTTGCAGCAAAACAGTCACTTACAGCGTATTTTCGCATGTGCGCATATAGGCATATATGGGTATCTCGCGGCATGTGCGTAGCGCGATTTAGCGCAACGATTAGCACGGTTCTTGTACCGTATCCTTAGATCGTCTTCGAAACGTCGAGGACATGCCTTACGCAAGTAACGGCACACAGCTTCTAGTGATCCCCTTCTAGTGATCGCCAGCGTCTGGCTCACAGTTCCGCCGAGGACAAGACCATCCCCAAGCACCTGCACGAAGTTTCTCCGGAATTTGCCGACAACTACTTCGAGCAGGCGTTCGAACGGTTCTTCACCCACGCCGATGCCGGCCCGGCGATTGAACTGGCCGACCAGATATTGGGTGCGAACGGCGGCAGGCTATTTGCCGGATATAAGCAGGCCGCTCCGCCCGACTGGAGAATTTCCGAGGGCTAGACATCGGCTGCATGAGCCCGGAACCGTGCAGACCCATGCTGGCGTCAAACCGTGCACGGACGGGTTAGCTGGATGTGTACGTCCCATCGTAGGTGCACAAGGCGCCATAGAGTTCCGGACGGCGGTCGCGGAACACGCCCCAGGCGCGGCGGGCCTCGCCGATGGCATCGAGATCGAAGCTAGCGGTGAGAATGGTCTGGTCGGAACGACCGGCCTCGGCGACCTTGGCGCCGAGGTGGTCGGCGATGAAGGACGAGCCGTAGAAGGTCAGCTCGCAGCTCTGCCCGCGCTCGACGCCGATGCGGTTGGAGGCGATCAGCGGCACGATGTTCGCACCGGCGTGTCCCTGCATCACGCGTTGCCAGTGGTCGCGTGAGTCAAGTTCGGGTTCCTGGGGTTCGGAACCGATGGCAGTGGGATAGAGCAGGAGTTCGGCGCCCATCAGCGCCATGCTGCGCGCGGCCTCGGGGAACCACTGATCCCAGCAGATGCCGACGCCGAGCACCCCGTAGCGGGTCTGCCAGACCTTGAACCCGGTGTCGCCGGGCGAGAAATAGAACTTCTCCTGGTAGCCGGGTCCGTCCGGGATGTGCGACTTGCGATAGAGCCCGAGCACGCGCCCGTCCGCGTCGACCATGGCCAGCGAATTGAAGAACGCATTGCCCGCACGCTCGAAAAAGGACAGCGGGAGCACCACACCCAGCTCGGCGGCCAGCGCGCTCATGCGCGCGATCATCGGGTTGTCCGCAAAGGGCCGCGCCAAAGAGAAATGCTCCGGCAACTGGTCCTTGCAGAAGTACGGCCCCTCGAACAGTTCCTGGATGAGCACGATCTGCGCGCCCCGGCCCGCGGCCTCACGGATCAGGCCTTCGGCACGCTCGATGTTGGCCTCGCGGTCTTCGCTGCAGGCCATCTGGGTGGCCGCGACGGTCACGGTTCGCATGTCGTTTCCCCGGGAGTGATGGATGGGCGGCATTATCCGCCAGCCGCCCGCCTCACCCAAGCGCGGCGAGCGGCGGGGGCGGCACTCAGCGGCTCAGGTCGATCCAGGTCGCCTTGAGTTCGACGTATTTGTCGATCGCGTGCAGCGACTTGTCGCGGCCGTTGCCGGACTGCTTGTAGCCGCCGAAGGGCACGGTCATGTCGCCCTCGTCGAAGCAGTTGACCCACACGCTGCCGGCGCGCAGGCGGCGGGCGACGCGGTGACCGCGGCTGAGGTTGGAGGTCCACACCGCGGCGGCCAGGCCGTAGGGCGAGTCGTTGGCGATGCGGATCGCCTCGGCCTCGTCGGTGAAGGCGATAGTCGACAGCACCGGCCCGAAAATCTCCTCGCGCGCGATCTTCATGTCGTTGGTCACGTTGTCGAAGATGGTCGGCGCGATGAAGTAGCCGCCGGTCTCGTTCATCACGCGCTCGCCGCCCAGGCGCAGGGTCGCGCCGCCGGCCTGACCGGCCTCGATGTAGCCCATCACGCGGTCGAGCTGGATGTCGTCGACGATGGCGCCCATGCGCGTGGCGGGGTCCAGCGGGTCGCCCGGCTGCATGGCCTCGCCGGCCGCGATCACCTTCTCCAGGAAGGCGTCCTTGATCGAGGCCTCGACCAGCAGGCGCGAACCGGCGGTGCACATCTCGCCCTGGTTGTAGAAGATGCCGAAGGCGGCGGCGCGCGCGGCGGCGTCGAGGTCAGGGCAATCGGCGAAGACGATGTTCGGCGTCTTGCCGCCGCACTCCATCCAGGCGCGCTTGAGGTTGGACTGGCCGGCGTACTGCATGATCTGCTTGCCGACCGCAGTCGAGCCGGTGAAGGCCACGCAGTCGACGTCCATGTGCAGGGCGAGTACCTTGCCCACCGTACCGCCGAAGCCGGGCAGCACGTTGAACACGCCGTCCGGGATGCCGGCCGCCTGCGCCAGCTCGGCGACGCGGATGGCGGTCAGCGGCGCCTTCTCGGAGGGCTTGAGGATCACCGAGTTGCCGGCCGCGAGCGCCGGGGCGAACTTCCATGAGGCCATCAGGATGGGGAAGTTCCAGGGCACGATGGCGGCGACCACGCCGACCGGCTCGCGCGTGATCAGGCCGAGCGCATCGTCGGGGGTGGGGGCGACCTCGTCGTAGAGCTTGTCCACGGCCTCGCCGTTGAAGCGCACGCAGCGCACCGCGGCGGGGATGTCGATCCGCGTGGTATCGCCGATCGGCTTGCCCGCATCGAGGGATTCGAGCAGCGCCAGCTCCTCGGCATGATCCTCAATGAGCTGCGCGAAGCGGATCAGTACCGTCTTGCGCTCGCGCGGCGCCATGCGCGACCACGCGCCGTCCTCGAACACGCGCCGCGCGGCGGCGACCGCCCGCTCGGCATCCTCGGCGTCGCATTCGGCGATGCGCGCGAGCACCGCGCCGGTGGCCGGGTTGATGCAGTCGAAGGTCTTGCCCGAGACGGCATCGACGTAGCGACCGTCGACGAAGGCCCGGCCCTTGATCTTCAGCGCCGCCGCCTTGGCGCGCCAGTCTTCCAGCGTGTACTTGCTGCTCATGGTTTGCATCCTCGTACAGACTTTCGGGGCCGCCGGCCGCGCCGGCAGCAGGTCTCAGAAGGTGGGCGGGCTGTTGGCGCTGACGATTTCGGCCTCGGCCTCGCCCGGATTGCGGAAACGATGCGGAATCCGGCTCTCGAAATAATAGGCGTCGCCCGGGCGCAGCAGGCGTGTCTCGCTGCCGACGGTGATCTCCATCGTGCCGCGCACCACCACCCCGGCCTCCTCGCCCTCGTGCTGCAGCATGTCCTCGCCGGTATCCGCGCCGGGGGCGTAGACCTCGCGCAGCATCGACATCTCGCGGTTCTTGCGCCCGGCCGCGACCAGAAACAGGTTCACCGGCCCGTTGCCCAGATCGGGCATCTCGTCGCGGTCGAAGAACACCTGTACCGGACCGCCAAAGTCCTGGGTGAAGAAGTCGGCGATGGAGATCGACAGTCCGTCCAGGATCTTCTTCAGCGAGCCCACCGAGGGGCTCACGCGATCCTGCTCGATCTGCGAGATCATGCCGTTGGTGACCCCCGCACGCTTGGCCAGTTCCCGCTGTGACAGTCCATACAGCTCGCGCAATGCGCGCAGGCGGGCGCCTATCTCCATTCGACAGTCCTCGCTTGCCGACAAGACAAAATATTAAACATGATGCTAACAGAAAAGGACATCTCCAGCCCATAAAAACTAAGATTGTTTATTTTATTTAACATGTCTTAGAATCCCTGGAACACCACCGCCTCCGAGGAACCGCGGCATGAGCAGCTCCGAGCGTCACCACGACATCATCCACGACCGTCGCCAGCGCGAGGCCTTCTGGATGCCCTTCACCGCGAACCGCCAGTTCAAGGATGCTCCGCGCCTGCTGGTGTCCGCCGAAGGCGTGCATTACACCACCGCCGACGGCCGCCGCATACTCGACGGACAGGCCGGGCTATGGTGCGTGAATGCCGGTCACGGCCGCCGCCGCATCGTCGAGGCGGTGCACCGCCAGCTCGAGGAGCTGGATTTCGCGCCGACCTTCAACATGGGGCACCCGCTGCCCTTCGAGCTGGCCAACCGCCTGGCCGAGATCACACCCGGCGACCTCAACTACAGCTTCTTCACCAACTCCGGCTCGGAATCCGTCGACACGGCGCTGAAGATCGCGATCGGCTACCACCGCGCGCGCGGCGAAGGCAGCCGGCTGCGCCTGATCGGCCGCGAGCGCGGCTACCACGGCGTCAACTTCGGCGGCTCCTCGGTCGGCGGCATCGTCGGCAACCGCAAGCAGTTCGGCACCCTGCTCCCCGGCATCGACCACCTACCGCACACGCTCAACCTCAAGGCCAACGCCTTCACCCGCGGCCAGCCAGCCGAGGGCGGCGCGGAGCTGGCCGACGGCCTGGAACGCCTGATCGGCCTGCACGACGCTTCCACCATCGCCGCCGTCATCGTCGAGCCGGTGGCCGGCTCCGCCGGCGTGCTGCTGCCGCCCAAGGGCTATCTGCGCCGCCTGCGCGAGATCTGCGACCGCCACGGCATCCTGCTGATCTTCGACGAGGTGATCACCGGCTACGGCCGCCTCGGCACGCCCTTCGCGGCCGACTACTTCGACGTGCTGCCGGACATCATCACCACCGCCAAGGGCCTGACCAACGGCAACGTGCCGATGGGCGCGGTGTTCGTCCGCCCGCACGTCTACGAGGCCTTCATGCAGGGTCCGGAGCAGCTCATCGAATTCGCCCACGGCTACACCTATTCCGGCCACCCGGTGGCCTGCGCCGCGGCTCTCGCCACGCTCGACATCTATGCCGAGGAGGGCCTGCTTACCCGCGGCACCGACCTCGGCCCGCATCTCGAAAACGCGGTGCATGCGCTCAAGGACCTGCCGCACGTGATCGACGTGCGCAACCTCGGCCTGGTCGCCGGCATCGAGATGGAGCCGCGCCCCGGCGCGCCGGGCGCGCGCGGCTTCGAGGTGCACCGCCGCTGCTTCGATAACGGCGCGCTGGTGCGCTACACCGGCGACATCATTGCCCTGTCGCCACCGCTGATCATCGAACCCGAGCAGATCGACGCCCTGGTCGGCATCGTCGCCGACGCCATTCGCGCGACTGCCTGAACCCAACCGTGCGGAGGTTCGCATGCTTGTCGGAGTTCCCAAGGAAATCAAGAACCACGAATACCGGGTCGGACTGACGCCCACCGGCGTGCGCGAGCTGACCCGGCGCGGCCACGGCGTGCTGGTGCAGCGCGGCGCGGGCGCCGGCGTCGGCCTCAAGGACGAGGATTACGTCATCGCCGGCGCGCGCCTGGCCGACGACCCCGCAGAGGTCTTCGCCGAGGCCGAGATGGTCGTCAAGGTCAAGGAACCGCAACCCGAGGAATGCGCGCGCCTGTGCCCCGGACAGATCCTGTTCACCTATCTGCACCTCGCCCCCGACCCCGAGCAGGCCCGCCTGCTGGTGGATTCGGACGCCGTCGCCATCGCCTACGAGACCGTCACCGACGCGCACGGCGGTCTGCCCCTGCTTGCGCCGATGAGCGAGGTGGCCGGACGCATGGCGGTCCAGGCCGGCGCGCATGCCCTGGAAAAGGCCCAGGGCGGCCGCGGCGTGCTGCTCGCCGGCGTGCCCGGCGTTCCCCCGGCGAACGTGAGCGTGATCGGCAGCGGCGTGGTCGGGCTCAACGCCGCGCGCATGGCCCTCGGCCTCGGCGCCGACGTCACCGTGCTCGATCTCGACCTGACGCGGCTGCGCCAGATCGACGCCCAGTTCGGGCCGCGCCTCAAGACCGTGTACTCGACCGCCGATGCGCTGGAGAGCGCCGTGTTCAATGCCGATCTCGTGATCGGCGCGGTGCTGATTCCCGGCGCCGCAGCGCCCAAGCTGGTGACGCGGGCGATGATCTCGCGCATGCGCCCCGGTGCGGTGGTGGTGGACGTCGCCATCGACCAGGGCGGCTGCTTCGAGACCAGCCATCCGACCACCCATCAGGACCCGACCTACACGGTCGACGGCGTGGTGCACTACTGCGTGGCCAACATGCCCGGCGGCGTGGCGCGCACCGCCACCTTCGCGCTGACCCAGGCCACCCTGCCCTACGTGCTCGCACTGGCCGACAAGGGCTACCGCCAGGCACTGCTCGACGACCCGCACCTGTGCGCCGGGCTGAACGTGCATCGCGGCGCGGTGACCTATGCCGCGGTCGCCGAGGCCCTGGGCTACACCTACCGAACCGCAGCGCAGGTCCTGGCCGCCTAGCCGACACCGTCCCACGTCCCCGGCCGCCGCCGGGGACGCCGAACCGAGAGATTCCCGATGAACGACAACTCCGCAACCCAGACCGGCCTGCCAGTGCTCGGCCATTACCTCGACGGGCGCCATGCCCCCGGTACCAGCGGCCGCCTCGGCGACGTGTACAACCCGGCGACCGGACAGGTGCAGGCCCGCGTCGCGCTGGCCGACGCGGCGGAAACCGAGCGCGCCATCGCCAGCGCCGCCGCCGCGGCACCCGGCTGGGCCGCCACCACGCCGCTGCGCCGCGCGCGCGTGCTGTTCCGCTTCAAGGCCCTGCTGGAGGCGCATGCCGACGAACTCGCGCGGCTGATCTCGCGCGAACACGGCAAGACCGTGCCCGACGCCCTCGGCGAGCTGACCCGCGGCATCGAGGTGGTCGAATTCGCCTGCGGCATCCCGCATCTGCTCAAGGGCGAGATGAGCGAGGACGTCGGCACCGGCGTCGACAGCTGGTCGCTACGCCAACCCCTCGGCGTGGTCGCCGGCATCACCCCGTTCAACTTCCCGGCGATGGTGCCGATGTGGATGTTCCCGGTCGCCCTCGCCGCCGGCAACGCCTTCATCCTCAAGCCCTCCGAGAAGGACCCAAGCTGCCCGCTGCGCGTGGCCGAACTGCTCACCGAGGTCGGCCTGCCCGATGGCGTCTTTTCCGTCGTCAACGGCGACAAGGCAGCGGTAGACACCCTGCTCACCGACAGCCGCGTCGCGGCAGTGAGCTTCGTCGGCTCGACCCAGGTGGCACGCTACATCTACGAGACCGGCACCGCCCACGGCAAGCGCGTGCAGGCCCTCGGCGGGGCCAAGAACCACATGCTGGTGATGCCCGACGCGGACCTCGACCAGACCGTGGACGCGCTGATCGGCTCGGCCTACGGTTCCGCCGGCGAACGTTGCATGGCAATCTCCGTGGCGGTCGCGGTCGGCGACATCGCCGACCCGCTGGTCGAGCGCCTGGCCGAGCGCGCCCGCGCGCTCAAGGTCGGCCCCGGCGACGCCGATGAGGTGGAGATGGGGCCGCTGGTCACCCGCGAGCACTGCGAGCGCGTGAAGTGGTATGTCGGCCTGGGTGTGGAAGAAGGCGCGGAACTCGTGGTCGACGGCCGCGACTGCCGCGTGCCCGGCCATGAGGACGGCCACTTTCTCGGCGGCTGCCTGTTCGACCGCGTCACTCCCGAGATGCGCATCTACCGCGAGGAAATCTTCGGCCCGGTACTCGCAGTGGTGCGCGTGCCCGATTTCGACAGCGGCCTGCGCCTGATCGACGATCACGCCTTCGGCAACGGCACCGCGATCTTCACCCGCGACGGCGGCACCGCGCGGCGCTTCAGCCACGCCGTGCAGGCCGGCATGGTCGGCATCAACGTACCGATCCCGGTGCCCATGGCCTTCCACAGCTTCGGCGGCTGGAAGCAATCGCTGTTCGGCGACATGCACATGCACGGCCCCGAGGGCGTGCGCTTCTACACCCGCCTCAAGACGGTGACCTCGCGCTGGCCCTCGCGCGCCACGGGCAGCGAATTCCAGATGCCCGTGCACAAGTGATTCCGGCCCCGCCCGGCGGCAATGCCGGGCGGGAAATGATCTACCCTTTACGGCCCCGCACCGCGGGGCCGTATCATTAAGCTCCCCATGACCCACGGACCCCAGATGACCCTGTTCTCCGCCGCGCTGCTGTTCTTTCTGGTGATGGACCCCTTCGGCAACATCCCGCTGTTCCTGAGCGCGCTCAGACAAACGCCGCGCGAGCGCCAGCCGCGGGTGATCGTGCGCGAGATGTTGATTGCCCTGGTCATCCTGCTGGTGTTCATGTTCTTCGGCCAGCAGCTGATGGACCTGCTGGAGGTCTCACCGGCGGCGCTGGGCGTGGCCGGGGGCGTGGTGCTGTTCCTGATCGCACTGAAGATGGTGTTTCCGGATGCCGGCGGGCTGCATGAGCAGATCGAGGGCGAGCCGCTGGTGGTGCCACTCGCCGTGCCGCTGATCGCAGGGCCCTCGGCGATCTCCGCGGCCATGCTGATGGCCAGCCGGCAACCCGGCGACTGGCCGCTGTGGACCGGCGCACTGCTCATCGCCTGGGCCGCCAGCGGCAGCATTCTGCTGGCGGCCACCCGGTTGTCGCGTCACCTGGGCGCGCGCGGCCTCGTAGCCCTGGAGCGCCTAATGGGCTTGATCCTAACCGTCATCGCGGTGCAGATGCTGCTGAGCGGCATCGCCCAGTTCTTGCATCTGACCACCGCTCAGCCGGCCCTCTGATCGAAAGCCTCGGGTTCACCGCTGAGCAGCGTCGCGCGCGCCTCCTCCGGGTCGATCATCGCGCTGGCGCGTGCCAGGAAGATGATGACCAGGCTGAACACCGCGATAATCACCATGCCCCACGGATAGACGATGTCGCCCAGCCCGCCGGTCAACGACTTGGGACCGAGGTAGGTGATCAGCCACATGCCGATGAAATACGGCAGCAGCCACCACGCACCGCGCCACTCCAGGTGCGCCAGACTGCGGCGCGTGGCCAGCTCGTAGGCAAGATAGATCAGGAAGAACACCGCCAGCATGCCGAACAGGAAATCGTCGGTGCCCGCCCCGCTCCAATAGATGATGTAGTTGGAGACGGTGAAGGCGACCGGCGCGATCAGCCACGGCCAGCGCAGCAGGAACGGGCGTCCGTGATCGGCTACCGGCAGGGTCTTGCGCAGGCTGAGCAGCACCACCGGGCCGATGCCGTAGGAAAGCACGGATACGGACGAGATGTAGCCCACCAGCTTCTGCCAGGACGGGAAGGGGAAAAAGAAGAACACCCCGAAGGCAAAGGTTACGACCAGCCCCACCCAGGGCACGCCCTTGTCCGTCACCTTACTCATCAGCGAGGTCATCAGCCCCTCGCTGCCGGTGGCGTAAACCACCCGCGACGAGGTGGTGCTGTAGATGATGCCGGTGCCGCCTGGCGAGATCACCGCGTCGATGTAGAGCAACAGGGCCAGCCAGCCGAGACCGGCCAGTGCCGCCATGCCAGCAAAGGGCCCGGCGATGCCCGCGAAGTGCAGATTGGCCCAGCCGTGGGCGATGCTGCCGGGCGCGACGCCATAGATCATCGCCAGCTGCAGCAGCAGGTAAAGGCCCAGCGCGAGCACCACCGAACCGATCACCGCTTTGGGTATGGTGCGTTTCGGGTCGCGCGACTCGCCGGCCAGCTCGACCGCCTGGCGGAATCCGAGATAGCTGAACACGATGCCTGAGGTGGCCACTGCCGACAGCACGCCCTGCGAACCGTAGGGCGCGAAGCCCTGCACGCTGCCGTTGCCTGCATGGAAGGAAAACAGCAGCAGGGCGAGTATCGTGATCGCCGGAATCGCCAGCTTCCACCACACCAGTGCGGTGTTGATGCGCAGCAGCCAGCGGATGCCGAAGGTATTCAGCACGATGAACACGCCCATCAGCACCACCGCCGAAACGAAGCCGACGGTGGTGAGCATACCGGTGTGCGGCGTGACCAGTCCTGGCAGGTAATTGTTGGCGTAGCTCAGCACCGCCATCACCTCCACCGGCGGCACCGAAACGTAACCGAGGAACACCACCCAGCTCATCACCATCGCCATCAGGTTGCCATGGCTGAGCTTGGGAAAGGCGACCACCGCCCCGGCGCGCGGGAAGGCGGTCGCCAGTTCGGCGTAGACGAAGGCCAGCAGCAGGATCGCGGCACCGCCGATCACCCAGGACAACAGGCTGGCGGGCCCCGCGGCCTTGGCGGCATTGAGCGGACCGAACAGCCAACCCGATCCGATCATGCCGCCAAGACTGGCGAACAACAGGCTCAGGATGCCCGCCTCGCGCCGCAGCTTGCCCGCTCCGGTACTGACGCGCATCGCATCGTGTGTCATGGCCATAACAGGTACCTCCACTATCGAGTGATGTCGCCGCGACGATGCGCAGCAACGGCCCCCCTTATCGCCGTCTATCGATGTGGACAATTGCAATAGCCATACCGTTTCATGGGTGTTACACGGCCTTGACCCGCCACGACATGCATCTATCCATAAAATACAAGCACTTGTTTTAATTTGAATTACTAATCAAAGACAGGGCAGCCACGTACTGTGGCCGCGTAGGCTTCATGTTGGGGCGAGCGCACTGCGATGGTTCCGGTATCGCCCTGCTTTTGGGCACAGGGCGCGAGCTGCTATCTAGCCGGAAAGGTTGCGCAGACGGCGGATGAGCAGGCGCAGGCCCGCCGCGCAGGCGCGCGGGCCGGCGCTGCCGTCCGGCTGCAGACGCAGGCCGAGGAGTTCGAGCGCCGGCAGGTCGCCGAGCGCACGACCAAGATCGAGCGTTTCGGCGAGGCCGATGGCGTGCCCGGAAAGCGGCGCCGACAACCGCGCGAAGGCGTCCTCGGCATACCAGGCGGCGGGTTCGTCGGCGCCGGCGACCGCGTCGATCAGGATTGCGCGTTCGGCGCCGCTCAGGCGTTCGAGCAGGGCCGGTCCGGGGCGATCGCTGACCTCGAACGACATGCCGCCGGCAGACGCGAAGCGGCTGTGCTGCAGGCGCTCGATCAGGCTCCAGGCGATGCGGTCGCCGCCGAAGGGAGAGCCGATGCCGATGACTGCGAGCCGCGTCACCTGCGGCGCACGTCCAGACGCAGGAAGTGCGTGGCGCAGGAGATGCAGGGGTCGTAGCTGCGGATGACCTGCTCGCCGCGCAGGCGCAGGGCCTCGTCCGGCTGGTCCAGCCCGAGCAGTTCCAGCGACTGGCGCAGGTCGGCCTCGATGCGCGCCTGGTTCTGGCTGGTTGGCGGCACGATGCGCGCGCTGCGTACGTGCCCGGCGTCGTCCACCTCGTAGCGGTGCCAGAGCAGGCCGCGCGGCGCCTCGGTGGCGCCGAAGCCCATCCCGGCGCGCGGCGTCACCGCCGCGGCGGGCAGCGGCGGCTCGGCATAGTCCGCGAGCAGCCGCGCGGCCTCGCCGACGATGAAAGCGATCTCCGCCGCACGGGCGATCAGGCTATGGAACGGGTTTCTGCTGGGCAGCCGCAGCCCGGCCGCGAGCAGCCGCTCGCGCAGCGCCTCCGGCAGGCGCTCGTGGTTGAGATTCAGGCGTGCCAACGGGCCGACCATGTAGGGCTCATCGTGCAGCAGTGCATGCAGCGCGGTGGAATGCGGCACCTGCAGCTCGCGGAAATGCGCCTCGAAGGCCTCCGCCCCGATATCCAGGCCGCGGTCGCTGACGATGCACCCCTCGGCCATCGCATAGTCCTGCGGATGGCGCAGGGCAACGCTGACGAAGTCCTGGTCGGAGTCCGGCACGGGCAAGGCCAGTGCCCAGTCGAGCAGGGCCCGCGCGTCCTCCTGTGCATCGTTCAGGCGTGTGCGCATGGCCGCTACCGCCGCCACGGTCGGGGCGTGATGGAAGCCGCCCACGCAGGCGCCCACGGGATGCACCGAGCGCCCCCCGAACAGGGCGATCAGGTCGTTACCCAACGCCTGCAGGCGCAGTCCGCGGCGGACCAGATCGGGATGCCCCTTGGCCATCTCGACGACGCTGTCGTAACCGAGGAAATCGGGTGCCGCGAGCAGGTGGATGTGCAGCGCATGGCTCTGCAGCCATTCGCCGCAATAGAACACCCGGCGCATGCGCCGCACCCAGTCGTCGATGCCGACGCCCATGGCCTGCTCCAGGGCCGCGACCGCGCTCATCTGGTAGGCCACCGGGCAGATGCCGCAGATGCGCGCCACCGCGTCCGGAATCTCCTCGTGGCCGCGCCCCTCGAGGAATTTCTCGAACAACCGCGGCGGCTCGTAGATGCGCAGTTGCAGGCGTTCTATGCGGCCGTCGCGCACCTCCAGCGAAAGCGCGCCCTCGCCCTCCACCCGCGCCAGCACGGGCACCTCGATGCGCACGTCGCGGCGTTCAGTCATCGGCATGCCCCCGCGCCCGCTGCCCGGCCTCGAGGAATGCGGGCGCCTGGCTGTTGATGAAATGGAAGCGCCGCACGACTGCCTCGTCGACCAGGCCGAGCCCGGCGAAGCGGCGACCCAGCGCCTGCGTGTTGGAGTGTTCGGCCGGGCCGTAGCAGCCGTAGCAATCGCGCTCGAAACGCGGGCACAACGCCCCGCAGCCGGTGCGCGTGACCGGACCCATGCACGGCGCGCCGCGGGTGACCATCACGCACACCGCCTGCTGGCGCTTGCATTCGAGGCACAGCCGCTCGTCGGGCACCGCAGGTGGCGCGCCAGCGAGCAGGCTGCCCACGGCCGACACCACCTGCCGGCCGCTGACCGGGCAACCCCAGAGCTCCAGGTCGACGTGCACGTGCTCGCGAATCGGCGACACCTGTGCCAGGCTGGAAACGAACTCGGGGCTGGCGTAGACCGCGCCCAGCCAGCCGTCGCCGTCGGCGAAGTTGCGCAGCGCCTGGATGCCGCCGGCGGTGGCGCAGGCGCCCAGGGTGACGAGAAAGCGGCTGTTGCTGCGCACCCGCACGATGCGCGAGCGGTCCTCCGGCGTGGACACGCTGCCTTCGACGAAGGCGATGTCGACCTCCGCCTCCGGGTCCATGGGACCGGCTTCCGCGAAGTGCACCAGATCGACCCGCTCGGCCAGCGCCAGCAGCGCCTCGCCGGCATTCAGCAGGGCAAGCTGGCAGCCGTCGCAGGAGCTGAACTTGTGCACCGCCACGCGCGGTTTGCACGGCGGCGCGGTGGCGTTGCTTGCGGATACCTCGCTCATCACAGACTCCGGTGCCGCAGCCACGGCGCCAACACGGGATAGGGAAATACCGGGCCGTCACGGCATACGAACAGCGGCCCGAGCTGGCAGTGGCCGCAGTGGCCCACCGCGCAGTGCATATTGCGCTCCATGCTCAGCCACAACCGTTCGGTCGGCATGCCGTCGTCCAACAGACGCTCGGCGACCGCCTTCATCATCGGCTCGGGCCCGCACATCAGCGCGTGCGCCTGGGCGTGATCGAATTCGGCGTGATCGAGCAGCACCGTGACCGGGCCCACATCCCAGGCCCAGTGCGGCCCGCCCACGTCCGCCGCCAGCCACACCTGGGTGTCCGGCGCATGGGCCCAGGCCTCGTAGCGCTGGCGCCAGATCAGGTCCTCGGCATGCTTGACGCCCTGGATGATGACCAGCCGCCCGAAGCGCTCGCGCCGGCGCATGACGTAATCGATCACCGACACGACCGGGGCGCAGCCCAGACCGCCGGTCACCAGCACCACGTCGCCGCCCTCGGCCTCCTGCAGCGGCCAGCCGCGCCCGTAGGGGCCGCGCAGCCCGACCCGGTCGCCCGGGCGCAGGGTGGCAAGCGCGTGCGTCACCCGCCCCACCGCCCGCACCGTGTGGCCGATGAAGTGTATGTCTTCAGGGTCGGAGGAGATCGAGATCGGCACCTCGCCGACGCCGTGCATGCTGAGCATGTTGAACTGGCCCGGGCTGCTGCGGAACGCCGTCTGCCGCGCCGGGTCGACGAAGCGCAGGCGCAGGGTGAAGATACTGGACGAGTCGTCCATACGCTCGATGATCTCGGCCGTTGCGGGCAGTTCGTGCAGTGTCATGCCGTCCCCTCGCCGGCCAGCGCGGCGACTTCCGCGGTCAGGTCGATGCCCACAGGGCACCACGAGATGCAGCGCCCGCAGCCCACGCAGCCGGAGCGCCCGTACTGGTCGTGCCAGTGGGCCAACTTGTGGGTCAGCCACTGGCGGTAGCGCGCGCGGGTTTCCGAGCGGATCACGATGCCGTGCAGATAGCTGTGTCCGGAGGTGAAGCAGGAATCCCACTGGCGGTAATGCCCGTTCTCGCGTCCGTCGATGGTGGCTTCGTTCACCTCCGCGTTGCAGAAGCAGGTCGGGCAGACGGCGGTGCAGTTGCCGCAGGACAGGCAGCGCTCGGCCACCGCATCCCATTGCGGCGACTCCAGCCGTTCCAGCAAAGTGGGGCGCAGGTCGCGCGACGGCAGGCTGCGGCTCTGCGCCGCCGCGGCCGCCTCGACACCCGCCCGCGCCTCGTCCATCCGGGCCTGATCCGCTGCCGCCAGATCGAGCCCGGCCAGCACCGCGGCGCCGGCGTCGCTGCCGGCGGCAACGATGAAACCGTCGTCGATCTCGTGCAGCGCGAGGTCGAAACCCGACTCGGCCTCGGGCCCGTCGCCGGTGGAGGCGCAGAAGCAGGTGTCGGCCTGATGCGTACAGTGCACCGCCACCAGAAACAGCGCATCGCGCCGCGCGCGGTAGGCGGGATCGGGATACGGCTCGCGCAGGAAGTGACGGTCCTGCAACGCCAGTGCGGCAAGATCGCAGGCGCGCACGCCGATTACCGCGGTCGGGCGGGCCGCGGGCTCGGCGGCGGTGAACTGCGGGCCGTCGGCGCCATCATTGCGACTGGACCAGAGCAGTTCGTGCGGCACGAAGACCAGGGGTTTGAGCGCCTGCGGCCCGTTCGCCCAGGCGAACAGGCGCTCGTCGGGCGAGACCGCATGCAGCGCATAGGCGCCGGGGGATTGCGCATCGCGTACGCCGGCGGGCAGATCGGCGGCGGCTGCGATGGGCGCGTAGACGATGGCGCCGTCGCGCACCCGCGGCCCTATGACCTCGCGGCCGTCGCGGCGCAGCGCCTCGATCAGCCGGTCCAGACCGTCCCGCGGCAGAAAACCTGGTTCGCTCGCCATGCGTCTCCTCGCAGCTGCAGCACCGCATCAGGGACTGCGCTAAGTCTTGCGCGTTACCGGGGCCCCGTATCCGCGCCTTCAAATACGCTCAAAATATTCAAGTGCATGTCTGCGAAAAGCAACTAAACCGCAGAATAAAGATGATCCATCTCACCGAACATCGGTTACAAATGATCCGTGTCACAAATCAATCACTCTGGGTAACACGCCGCAAATATTTCTGGCCTAGAGTTTGGGGCAAGTTGATTGACGTCATATTAAAAAAACTGCGCCGATCGAACCGACTCGCAACGTGGCGACGTAATCCTTGCGGCTTGGACGCCATGCAAAAGACGAATCACGGAGCACCAGCATGACCTCACGCGTATTGGTACTGGGACTCGGCAACACACTCCTCGGCGACGAGGGCATCGGTGTCTACGCCGCTCGGGAGCTGGAACGCACCTGCTCGACTCTGCCGCATGTCGACTGCCTGGACGGCGGCACCCTGAGCTTCACCCTCGCCGGCCCGATTGCGGACTGCGACCGCCTCATTGTCATCGACGCCGCAGAACTGCACGCGTCGCCCGGCAGCGTGTGTGTGTTCGAGAACGAGGCCATGGACCGCTATGTCGGCGCCGGCGGCAAGCGTAGCGTGCACGAGGTCAGCCTCGCCGACCTGCTTTCCATGGCCTGCCTGACCGACGAACTGCCGGCGCATCGGGCGCTGATCGGCATCCAGCCCGAATGCGTGGACTGGGCAGATGTAGCCACCGCGGCGGGCCAACGCGGCATCGCAGAGGCCTGCGCTCTGGCGCAGGCACTCATCGCCCGCTGGGAGCAGGCCGATGCCGCTTGAGGATATCTCCGTCAAGGTCGTGCACGCGCCGCCGCCTGCAGGGACGACACCCAACGTCCGTGCGCTGCAGTCCGAGATCGCCACTCATCTTGAAGCGCTGCTGCAACGTGGCGAGACGAACACCATCGACCTGCGCAGCCTGCCGCTGTTGCCCGGCGAACGCGAGGCGCTGTGCGCAGCGCTCGGGCGTGGCGAGATAAGCGCACGCTTCGACGCTCTGGGCGAAGCGGAAATCTACGAAACCGGCTTTCCCGGCGTGTGGTGGACGACCCTGCGCGCCGAATCCGGCGAGGTCGTCGCCGAATTGATCGACATCGCCCTGCAGCCGCCGCTGCTGGCCAGTCACCCTGTGGACGTCGCAGACGGACTGGCTCGCCTGCGGCAGGACCTGGCCGACGACGAAAACCCACCCGAGACCGCACGCGAGGACGCCTGATGGACGCAGACGACAAAAACACAATCGGCGATTATCTGCGCAGCCAGGGCATCAGCCGGCGCGCCTTCCTCAAGCTCTGCGCGGCCATGGCCTCGGCCCTGGCCCTGCCCCCCGGCGCCGCGCTGGCGATGGCCGAGACCCTGCCGCAGAAACGCCGGCCGTCGGTGATCTACATGTCCTACCAGGAATGCACCGGCTGCCTCGAATCGCTCACCCGCTCGTTCACCCCCACGCTCGAATACCTGATGTTCAACGTGATGTCGCTGGACTACGACGACACGCTGCAGGCAGCCGCGGGCTTCCAGGCCGAGGCCGCGCGCGAGGCGGCGATGAAGGCGAACTGGGGCAAGTACCTGATGATCGTCGACGGCGCCATTCCGGACGGCAACAACGGCTATTGCACCGCCGCCGGCAAGTCGGCCCTGCAGTCGATCCAGGACGTCGCCAAGGGTGCCGCCGCGGTCGTCGCGGTCGGCACCTGCGCGTCCTTCGGCGGCCTGCCGATGGCGAATCCGAACCCGACCCGCGCGACCATGGTCAGCGACATCGTGACCGACAAGCCGGTGATCAACGTCCCCGGCTGCCCACCGATCCCCGTGGTGATCACCGGCACGCTCGCCCACTTCCTCACCTTCGGCCGGCTGCCGGACCTCGACCACCTGAAGCGCCCCATCGCCTTCTACGGCAACACCATCCACGACCGCTGCTACCGCCGCCCGTTCTACGACCGCGGCGAGTTCGCCAAGACCTTCGACGACGAGGGCGCGCGCAACGGCTGGTGCCTGTACGAGCTGGGCTGCAAGGGGCCGACCACCTACAACGCCTGCGCCACCACCAAGTGGAACGCGGGCACCAGCTTCCCGATCGAGTCCGGGCACGGCTGCATCGGCTGCTCGGAACCGAATTTCTGGGATCGCGGCGATCTCTACAAACCGCTCTCCGCCGGTCTGTGGCACGGCAGCATCGGCGCCGACCTCGGCGCCGCGGCCGTGGCCGGCATCGCCATCGGCGGCCTGGCCGCCGCCACGGCACGTCACCGGCAGAGCAAAATCACGGAGAAGAAGTGATGGATCTGCTCACCCTGGCACGCGGGCCTATCCTGCAATGGTCGCTGATCATCTGCGCCGCCGGCATTCTGTGGCGCCTGACCGGCATTCTCCTGCTGCGGCGCAAGCCGGACTACTCCGAGCCGCGCAACACCGGCACCTGGCTCGGCGCGCTCAAGCTCATCGTCACCCGCTCCTGGCCCAAGCGCGAGTTCTGGGCGACGACCGCCTTCGGCCAGACCATCGGCTACGTGTTTCACGTCGGCCTGGTCGTGGTCATTTTCGGGTTCGCGCCGCACATCCTGTTCATCAAGAGCCTCGTCGGCGTGAGCTGGCCGAATCTGCCGAACAGCCTGATCTACGCCACCGGCGGCATCACCATCGCCGCCCTCGTCGCCGCGCTGATCCGCCGGGTGAGCAATCCGGTGCTGCGCCTGCTGTCGAACTTCGACGACTACTTCAGCTGGCTGGTCACGGTGGCGCCGGTGGTCACCGGGCTGCTCGCCGCCGCGCACCTCGGCGCGCGCTACGAAACGCTGCTCGCGATCCACATCCTGTCGGTCTGTCTGCTGCTGGTCTGGCTGCCGTTCGGCAAGCTGATGCACAGCGTCATGATCTTCGTTTCGCGGGGCACCACCGGCGCCCTCTTCGCACGTAAAGGAGCCAGCACATGAGCGAGGGCACCCTGCCGCTGCTGGAAACCGAAGGCGGGCGTTTCGGCATCAAGAAACCGCAACAGCGCTACGACCTGCAGGGCGACATGCCCGACGCCGAGCGCGTCGAGACCGCCATGCGCCATTTCGTACGCGATTTCGGCGCCGTCGCCGCCACCTACATGGAATCCTGCATCCATTGCGGGATATGCGCCGAGGCCTGTCCCTTCTACGTTCAGACCGGCGACCCCAAGTACAGCCCGATCTGGAAGATCGAACCGTTCAAGCAGGCCTACAAGCGCGAGGTCGGGCCGTTCGCCATCTTCATGCGCGCGCTCAACCTCAAGCGCAAGGTCACGCTCAAGGAACTGGAGGATTGGCAGGAGCTGATCTTCGATTCCTGCACCACCTGCGGCCGCTGTACGCTGATCTGTCCCATGGGCATCGACATCGCCAGCCTCGTGGGCCTCGCCCGTCACGGCATGCACAAGGCCGGGCTGGTGCCGCACGAGCTGTGGGCGACGGCGGAACGCGGCGAGCGCGAGGGCAGCCCGCTCGGCGCCACCCCCGACGTGTTCGCCGACCGCGTCGAGTGGATGGGCGACGAGAACGACGTCGAGATGCACATGAACCTGGACCAGGCCGACGTGCTGGTCACCCTGTCCTCGATCGAGATCCAGAAATATCCGCAGGCCATCGCCCACATGGCCAAGCTGCTCAACCACATGGGGATGAGCTGGACCTTCCGCACCGACGGCTACGAGGCGACCAACTTCGGCCTGCTCTCGGGCAACGCGGACTGGCAGAAGGACATGAGCATGAAGCTCATCAACGCCGCCATCGCCTGCAAGGCCCAGCTGCTTTTGCTGCCGGAGTGCGGCCATGCCTACAGCGCCATGCGCTGGTCGGGCGCCAACATCTACGGCAAGCCGCTGCCGTTCAAGGTCCGCCACATCTCGGAATTCCTCGGCGAACACATCGCCGACGGCAGCATCCGGGTCAAGCAGGGGCTCAACACCACCGTCACCTACCACGACCCCTGTCAGGTGGCCCGCCGCGGCGGCGCCATCGAGGCACCACGCGTGGTACTGCAGGCACTGGGCGCCGAAATCCACGAAATGAAGGAAAACCGCGGCATGAACTGGTGCTGCGGCGGAGGCGGCGGCGTGTACAGCAACCACCGCGCCGACCCGCTGCGCTACAAGGCCTTCCAGATCAAGATGCGTCAGGTAGAGGAAACCGAGGCCGACATGCTGCTGACCAGCTGCTCCAACTGCCGCATCACCTTCGACGACGGCCAGGCGCATTTCCATTGGGACAAGACCGCGCACAGTCTGCTCGAAGCCGTGGTGGACAATCTGGCCGATTGAGGACGCGTTCGAGATAGCTTCAGGGAGAGGCACACGTGGCAAACCAAACCGTCGTAGTAGACCCCATCACCCGCATCGAGGGACATCTGCGCATCGAGGCCGAAACCGATGCCAGCGGCCTGATCACCCGCGCATCCAGCGCCGGCACCATGGTGCGCGGCATCGAGATCATCCTGCGCGGGCGCGACCCGCGCGAGGCCTGGGCCTTCGCCCAACGCATCTGCGGCGTGTGCACCCTGGTGCACGGCATCGCCTCCGTCCGCGCGGTGGAAAACGCCCTCGCCTACCCGATCCCGCCGAATGCCGAGCTGATCCGCAACCTGATGATCGCGGCGCAGTACGTGCACGACCACGTCATGCACTTCTACCACCTGCAGGCGCTGGACTGGGTGGACGTGGTCTCCGCACTCAAGGCCGACCCGCGCAAGACCTCCGAACTGGCCCAGTCGCTGAGCAACTACGCGCTGTCCTCGCCGGGACATTTCGCCGACGTGCAGAACAAGATCAAGGGCCTGGTCGAATCCGGCCAGCTCGGCATCTTCGCCAACGGCTACTGGGGCCACCCGGCCTACAAGCTGCCGCCCGAGGCCAACCTGATGGCCGTCGCGCACTATCTCGACGCCCTCGCCTGGCAGCGCGAGGTGGTCAAGCTGCACACCATCTTCGGCGGCAAGAACCCGCATCCGAACTTCGTGGTCGGCGGCGTGCCCTGCGCGATCAGCGTCGACGCGGAAAGCACCGGGGCGACCGCCGGCGCCACGGCGGTCAACATGGTCGGGCTCGCCATCGTGTCCAACGTCATCGACCGCATGCTGCAGTTCGTCGATCAGGTCTACGTGCCCGACATCCTCGCTATCGCCGGCTTCTACAAGGACTGGGCCACGCGCGGCGAAGGCATCGGCAACTTCATGACCTACGGCGATTTTCCCTCCAAGGGGATCAACGATCTCGGCGGCTTCCTCATCCCCCGCGGCGTGATCGTCGACCGCGACCTCTCACACATCGAGGAGGTCGACCTCAACGCCGAGGACCAGATCAAGGAATACGTCGCGCACTCGTGGTACGACTACAGCGGCGGCAAGCAGGAAGGGCTGCACCCCTACAACGGCGAGACCGTACTCAACTACACCGGCCCGCAGCCGCCCTACGAACACCTCGACGTCGACGCCAGCTACTCCTGGCTCAAGTCGCCGCGCTGGCGCGGCAAGGCGGTCGAGGTCGGCCCGCTGGCGCGCATGCTGATGCTCTACGCCAGCGGCAACCACGAATCCCGCGGGCTGGTCGACAGCACGCTGAGCAAGCTCGACCTGCCGGTGCAGGGCCTGTTCTCGACCCTCGGCCGCGTCGCCGCGCGCACTCTGGAAACCAAGTTCATCGTCGATCAAATGCGCGGCTGGTACAACCAGCTCATCGCCAACATCAAGGCCGGCGATCTGAGCACCTTCAACGCCGCGCACTGGGACCCCTCGACCTGGCCGTCCACGGCCAAGGGCGTGGGTTTCACCGAAGCCCCGCGCGGCGCGCTGGCGCACTGGGTGGTGATCAAGAACGGCCTGATCGACAACTACCAGGCCGTAGTCCCCAGCACCTGGAACGCCGGCCCGCGCGACGCCGCCGGCCAGGACGGCCCCTACGAGGCCGCGCTCAAGGGCACGCAGATGGCGGATACCCAGCAGCCGCTGGAAATCCTGCGCACCGTCCACAGCTTCGATCCCTGCATCGCCTGCGCCGTGCACCTCGTCGACGACGAAGGCGAGGAAATGCTCCAGGTCAAGATACGCTGATCCCAAGCCAGCGCCGCGTGATGTACGATGCGCGGCGCGACGAGCGACGCATATCGCGCGTCGCGGCAGGGGTATTTGCCACAACCCGGCCTCGGGCAGTAACTTCACGAAGCTGAAGGCGTGATGCGGACGGTCATGCGCATCGCGCACCCCGCCGGCCGTGAAACCGGACATGCCATCGGTCGCGCGCCACATCCCGCCGCGAATCAGACGCAACGACGCAAGTCGCGACGCCAGTCCGTCCTCGGGGCGCGATCATCGCCGCAGCGTCGACACAAGATAAGTATCGAATGGGGCACACCATGTCAGACAAGGAATACGACGCAGACAGCGTCGATGCGGTCCACAAGACCCTGCTGGAATCGACCAAGGCCATTCCCTGGAAGATCGACTGGGACACGATGACGTTCGCCTACATCGGCCCGCAAATCGAGCCCCTGCTCGGCTGGACCCAGGAAAGCTGGGTCACGGCCGAAGACTGGGCCATGCGCATACACCCCGACGACCGCGATTACGTGGTCAATTTCTGCATCTCGCAGTCGAAGGAAGGCATCGACCACGAGGCCGATTACCGCGCGCTGACGAAGGACAACGGATACGTCTGGATTCGCGACGTGGTGCACGTCGTGCGCAAGGAAAACGGCGATGTCGAGGCCCTGGTCGGCTTCATGTTCGACATCAGCGAGCGCAAGAAGGCCGAGGAGGAACTGATCCGCCTGCAGGCGGAACTGGAGGCGCTGTCCTTCATGGACGGCCTGACCGGCATCGCCAACCGGCGCCGCCTCGACGCCGCCCTCGAAACCGAATGGGCGAGCGCACGGCGCAGTGGAACGCCGCTCTCGCTCGTCATGCTCGATGTCGATTACTTCAAGCAGTACAACGACCGCTACGGCCACGGCCAGGGCGACACCTGCCTCAAAGACGTGGCCGAAACCCTGCAGGCCGCCGCGGCCCGCCCGCGCGACGTGCTGGCCCGCTTCGGCGGCGAGGAATTCGCTCTCCTGCTGCCGGAAACGGACGCCGACGCGGCAAAGGCCATCGCCGAACGCTGCATCCGCCTGATCGCAGCGCGGGAGATCCCCCACGAAGCCTCGCGCATCGGCCCGCTCGTCACCGTCAGCATCGGCGTGGGCACCACCCACACCTTCACCGAGGACGAACCCAGGCGCTTCGTCGATTTCGTCGACGGCTTGCTTTACCAGGCAAAACACAACGGCCGGAACCGGATCGAATCGGGAACGATGTAGGCGATCTGTGAACAGGAAAAATCAATACCCGTGTAGTGCTAGTGCGTTATCAATATGCCTCATTTGAATTCTGAGTGGGTAACGGGGTCAAGAACGGACTGATCTCTGAGGACGTACGTTCGTGCAAAACAAACTGTTTGAAGCCGCTCTGGGAGTTGAAGAGCCTTGGTACGTGAAGGGCGTTGACTTTGATGCGGTGCAGAAGACGCTGACCATTGTCATCGATTTCGTGGCGGGCAGCCGGTTTGAGCATCCCGATTTCCCTGGCGAACATCCGGTCCACGACACCCAAGCCAAGCGCTATCGGCACCTGCACTTCTTTCAGCATGAGTGCTATCTGGAAGTTCGCGCCCCTCGCATCCGTCTGCCTGACGGGTCTGTGACGCTGATGGAGCCTCCTCGGGCGGGCAAACTCTCTGGCTTTACCCTGCTGTTCGAGGCGTTGGTGCTGGCCCCAGCCCAACAGATGCCGTTTGCGGCGGTGGCGCGTACCGTGGGCGAATCTTGGATGCCATCTGTTCGCGCTACGTCGAGATGGCCGTGGCGGAGGCGGACCCGTCGGGTGTCACGGCCTTGGCCATTGACGAAACCTCGTATCGACGCGGCGATCGTTATCTGACCGTGGCGGCTGATGCGGTTGAACACCGCGTGGTCTTCGTCACCGAAGGCAAAGGGGCGCGGACGATCGCCCAATTGGTGGAGCACCTGACCGATCATCACGCCACGCCGGAACAGATCACCTCGGTCAGCATCGACATGTCCCCGGCCTTCATCAAGGGCGTCACCGAACAGCTGCCCAACGCCCGCATCACCTTCGACAAGTTCCATGTGGTGGCCCATGCCTCGGCTGCCGTGGACAAGACCCGCCGTATCGAGCAGAAGACCGATCCCGAACTGAAGGGGCTGCGTTGGACACTGCTCAAGGACCGGAATCACTTGCCGGCCAGCCAACGGGCCGACCTGGATGCGCTCATTAGCCAGGTGACCACCAAGCGCACCGCGCGGACCTGGCTCTATCGGGAGCAGTTGCGCGACATCCTCGACCGCAAGCAGATCAACGGGGTCTCGGCCCTGCTGACCCAATGGTGTACCAACGTCATGCGGTCCAAGGTCGAGCCCATGAAGGCGGTGACTGCGTTAATCCGCAACCACTTCAACGCCATCGTGGCCTGGACACAAACCCGACAAACCAACGGCTTCATCGAAGCGCTCAACGGACTGTTCCAGGCCGCCAAGCGCAAGGCACGCGGCTACACCCGATTCGAAACCATGCGCACCGTGCTCTTCCTAATCGCCGCCAAGCTCGACTTCTCTCGAATCAACCCACATGTCGTATAACCCACTCGTTCAATAGAGTCCATTCGATTTTATCTCATCCCACGCCAACTGCATTTCATCAACACATAACTTCAATTATCACACAACCAACGAAGCATCCAATTTTCATCAATCACCCCCTAAAATATAAGCATAAATATCATCTATTTTAAAATAAGCAGATATTAAGAAACTTTTTTACATGGACTTATTCACACATAACATCGAGCAACACTTCTCACTCAAAAATACCTTGTCATTAAGGTGTTTTTTTCAAGCGCATCTTATTAATTAGATCTTATTATTTTCTGTTTTTTAGAGACAGAAAATTCTGATTCACCCGCTTTCAGGAGGCCTGTCGACTATGAAATGGGCGAAACGGTACGTTTTATATTTTCGTTACCTAGCGTATTCACCCTTGCTGCTTCTGAGTGGCTGTAGCGACACCCATTTTTGGCTGTTCGATCCCAAAGGACTCATCGCTGACACAGAATTGCACTACATGATTATCGATGTGACCTTGATGGCAATCGTGATCGTACCAACGACTTTCCTGCTGATATGGGTAGTCTGGCGCTACCGAGAAAAACGCAGATCGGCATTTGCACCAGAATGGTCGCACTCAAATGTGATAGAGGTTGTGGTATGGGGGATACCACTGCTGATCGTTGGCATGCTGTCATATTACTCATGGCGCGGCATTCAAGCCGTCAACCCCTACAATCCACATGCACTTAATAGCCACGGCGCCAGCACAGCCCGTTCCCACAAACCACTCACGGTCGATGTCATAACCACAGATTGGCAGTGGCTCTTTGTTTACCCGAATAAACATATTGCAGTAGCCAACGAGCTCGTTGTGCCGACCGGGACGAAACTGCATTTGAAGTTGACCTCGACGTCTGTGGTCAACAGCTTCTATATCCCGCAGATCGTTGGGCAGATTTACGCAATGCCCGGTATGCGCACAAAACAATCTTTCGAAGTTGACCATCCAGGTAGCTATCATGGGTTTTCAGCGGCATTCAGCGGCCCCGGTTTCTCTTGGATGGATTTCAAGCTCAAGGCTGTTCCGCCGGTGAAATTCACAGCCTGGATAAAAAAAGCCGGGATCTCTAAAAACACCTTGAACTATGCAAGCTTCTCCAGGTTTGCCGAGCCGACTGTCAATATCGAAAGAAAAATACATTATTTTTCCGATGTAAAAACCGGCTTGTTCGCCAAAGTCATAAAAGCAGTACGTTCGCAACGCCTTCACTATGTCACCCCGATGGCCATGACGGAAAACATGCACGCCAAAATCTTCCGCACTCACTCCAACTGACTCAGGAGCCCACGCGATGCCTGTTCATCTACAAGGTCCATGGAATGAACTGTTCGGCCGCCTTGGCCTGCTGCTGATCCCGCACTACAACAACCCCGTCATATTTTTCGCCTTCATGCTGGTCACAGTCGGGGGCACAGCCGTCCTCACGACGCTCACGATTCTTGGCCGCTGGGGCTGGCTGTGGCGCGACTGGTTGACCACGGTAGACCACAAGAAAATCGGCATCATGTATGTGCTGATCGGCCTGGTCATGCTGTTCCGTGGTTTTTTCGACGCGCTCATGATCCGCTCTCAACAAGCCTTAGCCGTTGGACCAAATTCCCCTGGCGTGCTCGGCGCCTTGCACGGATATCTGCCACCTTTCCATCTTGATCAGGTTTGGACCGCGCACGGAATGATCATGATCTTGTTGGCGGTCACACCGATTCTTATCGGCATGATGAACTTGATCGTGCCGCTGCAGATAGGCGCGCGCGATATGGCTTATCCGTATTTAAATGCTCTCGGACTTTGGTTGACCGCCGTGTCGGCCGCATTGGTCATGATCGCGCTGTTCGTCGGCGATTTCTCGCACGCCGGCTGGGTCGGCCTCGCACCTCTTACCGAACTTGCATACAGCCCAGGAGTGGGCGTGGATTACTGGATATGGTCGATACAGATCGGCAGCATCGGCACGACGCTGGGCTCGATCAACATCATCGCCACGATCATCAAGATGCGCGCCCCAGGTATGAAATGGTTTCGACTGCCGATATTCACCTGGACTTCGATGGCCACCAGCATCATCGGGCTGACCTCGTTCCCGGTACTTGGCGTTGCACTCAGCCTTTTGACCTTCGATCGCTACCTTGGCACGCACTTCTTCACCGCTGGCCTTGGCGGTGATCTCATGATGTACACCAACCTGTTCTGGATCTGGGGACACCCGGAAGTGTACTTCGTCGTACTGCCGGCTTTCGGATTTCTGTCTGAAATCATTCCAACCTTTTCTCGCAAACCGTTGTTTGGCTACACCACCATGGTACTGGCTTCATTCAGTATCGCCGGTGTGTCCTGGCTGGTCTGGCTGCACCATTTCTTCACCATGGGCGCCAGCCCAAAGGTACTGGCCTTCTACAGCATCACCACCATGCTGGTCGGCATTCCGACGGGCGTGAAGGTGTTCAACTGGGTGTTCACGATGTATCGAGGCCGCATCCGGATGGAGGTACCGATGCTATGGGCGGTAACATCGGTCTTTCTGCTCATCATCGGCGGCATGACGGGCATGATGCTGTCCATTCCAGCGATCAACTACATTGTGCACAACAGTGTTTTTGTGGTTGCCCACTTTCACAACATGTTCATGGTGATCACCTACGCTGCTTTCGGCGCGATCGTCTTTTGGTGGCCCAAGGTGTTCGGCTTCAAGCTCGATGAACGCCTTGGACGCATGTTCTTCTGGTTATTCTCGACCGGCACTGCCCTGGTTTTCCTGCCGATGTATACGCTCGGCCTCATGGGCATGACGCGTCGTCTCGATTACATCTCCCACCCTTCGTGGTGGCCCCTGCTGCTGATCGAACTGTGCGGCATCGGCTTCTATCTGGTTTCGGTATTCGTGTTTCTAGGCATGATCTACGTCAGTTACCGTGACCGCGCCAGCAATGCCGTCACTGCCGATGATGCCTGGGGTACTTCGCGGAGCCTTGAGTGGCTGACCCATACGCCGGTTCCGTTCTACAACTTCGCCGTGACTCCGATCGTGCATGCACTGGACGAGGTCGTCTGGCGACGCGAACAGGGTACTCTTGATCGGCAGCCCGAACGCTACACAGACATACACATGCCGAACAACACTGGCATGCCGATCATCATCAGCGGTTTCACCCTGATCTGCGGTTTCTCCATGGTATGGCGCATTTACTGGCTGGCCCTGGTCAGCTTCATTGCGATCATCGCACTGGTGCTGATTCGCTCCTTCACCAAGAACCCCGGATATGTCATCACGGCCGAGGCAATCGGGGAACTGGAACGCACATCGCGGCCGCATCGCCAAACCGAAGAAATCGAGAACCCCGTTTCTATGGGAACCGGCGGCGGATCCATGCCCAACCATGGCGCTCCCGCGGCCAGACATCCGGATTATTGATTTCATGCGGGAACACCGCTTCAGCCAGAACGACTCAAGCCTGATTTCTGGAGTTCACGACTGATGAATACATACCAAGACACCAGCGACATGTGGCAATACGAGGATCACCCACACGATGCCATTGGCACGCGAACACTCGGCTTCTGGTTGTACATGATGAGCGACCTGATGATCTTTGCCGGATTGTTCGCCACCTTCGGCATCTACGCCGACGGGATGCACTATGCAGGAGCCTTTACTGCAGGTCAGGTCATCCATCCGGGCCCCGCCCTGTGGTCGACGGCATTCATCTTTGCCAGCGTTCTCGCCTATGGATATGCCATGGTCTCTCTCAAGAAGGCCAATCGCAGTGGCGTACTCCTCGGCATTGCCATGGCATTCGTCCTGGGCATCGCTTTCCTGGGCATGGAATGGCACGAATTCAGCGATCTATACGCGATGGGTGCAATTCCCGAAAAGAGCGGCTTCCTGTCCGATTACTGGGTCATCGTGCTGGTTCACGCCGTGCACGTTGCCTTTGGCCTGCTCTGGTTGGCAGCCATGTTCATTCAGGTGGCGCTTGAGGGATTCACTGAGGACGTGGTGTATCGCCTGCTCAACCTCAAAATATTCTGGCTGTTTCAGGCCGTGATCTGGGTCTGCGTATTCACCCTCGTCTACCTCATGGGTTCGACCTCATTGGCTGCCATCTGATCACTGCAAACCTACGGAGACATGTCGATGTCGCACTCACACTTCGATCCGATTGAACATCCCGAGGTCCAGGTCGCCAATGGCGCAGGATATCGTCGCCAATGGCGCAGGATATCTGTTCGTGTTTATTCTCGAATACTTAGCAATGGCGGCCTGTGTCTGGCTGCTCAACACCCACTGGCTGAACGGTCCTGCATTGTTGATCCTGATCCTGGCCATCGCACTCATCGTAATCGCCGTACAGCTTTATGCCTTCTTCAAGCTCAACCTGTCCGAACACCGGATTTGGCATACCGTTTCGCTGGTGCTCACGCTGCCGCTACTGGTCATCACCATTGGGCTGACAACCATGATGTTTATCACATTGACGCACCGCACGATGATCGGGGGTACGTGAAATGATGAAATCCGCATCAGCTTAATGCCACGATGGCATTGCATATTCCACTGCGTTTTCCCTGATATGGATCAGTTACCATGGAACTGGCTATGGCAATATATTCATGCGGATCAAGGCATTACCCTGCCTTAACCGCGGGGATGACGGCCGCTATGGGACCCATGGCCGCATCCGCGTAGAACGTCAAACAGACGTTACACGCACGCTGCAGGTGGAAAGCACCTGCAGCGGCGGTCCTTCAAACCACCATGAAGGAGCGAATAAGATGAACAACATAGAACTACACGGCAAACTGATCGTTTCAGGCTATCGTAATGGCGTCAAGTTCCGACCCTCTGCATGGTCTGAAATGCTTAGCGATATGGCTGCCGAATATAACGAACAGCACCATCTGGTTTATGCAGAGTATCTGCAGCCAGCTTATGTAGAGGGTTACGGCCATTGTGTTGAGGTTGATTTCGACGCCATGCGTACAGATCGCGATTACGTCTACAGGCAAGTACTCGATTTCATCGCCAGCAATCATCTGGAAGTCTATACCCTGGAGGGAGATCGCGCGTACTACGACCCCACCACCACTCAACAAGCCCATGCTGCGTGAAGATAAAGTTTGGGCGCACACCTGAAACACCACCGATGCTGGTCGCGACGGTGGTGTTTCAGTTTTATCACCGATAAGCCATACATATCGAAAAGTTACGAATGGTGTCCCAAACTTCGGTACCAACCACTCACCGAATTCCACTAATGGGATTCCATGGCAATTTTGGCAGCCGCATATAGCCTGCGATCATCTTGCCGTTCAACAATCTCATCAAAAACCCCGTTTCGCCCGGCACACTCCCTGCATGCGGTACACTCCCGTGCTGGACCAGGCCGAGCGACGATTGTCTCTGATGACTCACCGCCACACCGTAATCTTCACCGACCTCGACCACACCCTGCTCGACGCCCGCGGCGGGCTGGGCAAAGCCGCGCCGTTCATCCGCCGGCTGGCGGCCCGCGGCATCCCGGTCATCCCTGCCACCAGCAAGACAGCGGCCGAGGTGTTGAATCTCTGGCGGCGCTGGAGCCTGCATGGACCCGCAGTGGTCGAGAATGGCGCCGCGCTGTGCCTGCCGCGGCGTGATCGCGGCTGGTACGTGGAACGGCTCACCACCTGGCGCTACACCTCAATCCGCGCCGCGGTGCGCGGCCTGCGCAGCGCCCTGGATCTGCCGCTGGAAGGCTTCGGCGACTGGTCGCTGGGCACGGTGTGCCGACTGACCGGCCTCAGCCCGATCAATGCCCTGGCGGCACGCACGCGCATGGCCTCCGAGCCCCTGCGCTGGAGCGGATCGCCCGACCAGAGGCTGCTCGACCGCTTGCGTGCCCTGGGGCTGACCGCATTGCAAGGCGGCCGCTTCCTGACCGTGCAGCCGCTCGGCATCGACAAGTCCACCGGCGCCAGCGCGCTGCTGCATCATCTGTATGCCGGCAGTCGGCGTCCCCGGATCATCGCTCTGGGCGACGCCCCCAACGACCGCCGACTGCTCGAAATGGCCGATCTGGCCGCCTGTCTGCCCGGGCCCAATCCCCTGCCCGCGGACACCTCTTGCCTTCACGCGCGCCAGGCAGGCCCGACCGGCTGGATCGACGCGCTCACACGTCTGGGAGTGGCATAACATGGCCGATTTTTATCAGGGCGGCACGGTCGCCACGCTGCACGATCTGGGCACCCGCAGTCTCGACGACCTGGAACGGGCACTGTGCGACTACAACGAGAAGCGGCCGCTGGCACTGCTGATCCCGGCGCTCTACTCCGAACTGGAAGGGCCTGCGCTGTCGAACATCATCGACCACATCGCCAGGATTCCCTATCTGTCGTCGGTGGTGATCGGCCTGGACCAGGCCGACGAGGCGCAGTTTCACGCCGCCCGGCAGTTCTTCTCCCGCCTGCCTCAGCCGCTGCACCTGCTGTGGAACGACGGCCCGCGGCTGCGTGCGATCCACGACCGGCTGGCAGCGGAAGATCTGGCCCCCAACCAACCCGGCAAGGGACGCAACGTCTGGTACTGCCTCGGCTACATCGCGGCGACCGGCATTGCCGAGGTCGTTGCGGTGCACGACGCCGACATCCTCACCTACGACCGCGCCCTGCCGGCGCGCCTGCTGTACCCCATCGCCGCGCCCGACTTCGGTTTCCGCTTCTGCAAGGGCTACTACCCGCGCGTGGCCGACAACCGGCTGGGCGGGCGCGTATCGCGGCTGTTCTTCACCCCGCTGATCCGCAGCCTGGCGCAGATTCTCGGCTCGATGAACTACCTCGAATTCCTCGACGCCTTCCGCTATCCCCTGTCCGGCGAGTTCGCGATGCACGCCGACGAAATCACCCGGCTGCGCATTCCGCCGGACTGGGGACTCGAAGTCGGGCTGCTGTCGGAGGTCTACCGCAATCTGAACAGCCGTCGCGTCTGCCAGGTAGACATCGCCGCCCGCTACGACCACAAGCACCAATCGATGTCGGAAAGCGACGCCAACAGCGGGCTGGCGCGCATGAGCCGCGAAATCGCGGTGTCGGTGTTCCGCAAGCTGGCGACCGAGGGGGTGGTGCTCGCGCCGGAAACCTTCCGCACCCTGAAGGCCGCCTATCTGCGCAACGCGCTGGATCTGGTGCAGCGCTATCAGGCCGACGCCGCGCTCAACGGCCTCGACTTCAACATCCACGCCGAGGAAGCCGCGGTGGAAACCTTCACCCGCGCGGTGATCGAGGCCGGCGACACCTTCCTCGCCAGCCCCTTCGAACCCCCCTACATACCGAGCTGGAGCCGGGTCGCCAGCGCCTGCCCGGACATTCCGCAGGCCCTCGCTGACGCGGTGGCGGAGGACAACGCGACCGCGCCCTGAAGCGCTTCAGACCGCCTTGATCCACATGCTGGCGTAGGCCGGCAGGCGAATCATGCGCCGAGGACAGGCCAGCCGGCGGTTGCCGATCAGATCGACCACGCTCTGCCGGCCGTTGTCGTCGCATACCGCCCCTATATCCACCTCACGCACTTCCGGGGTGAAATTGAACAGGCAGAGCACCGGCATGGACACGCCCCGGTCCACCGGACGCGGAGTGCGCAGCACGGCGAACACGCCGTCGTCGCTGTCCAAGATCTGCTGCGCAGCCTCGGGATGGAAAGCACGATGTGCCTGGCGCAACTTGAGGCGGCGCACGATCTCGCTCAGGCAGCGCGCCTGTACCGATCCCTCGCGCGCCAGCAGACCGCTGAGCTCGCCGTAGTCCCAGCGGCGGCGGTTGATCGCCCGGGTCTGTCCGGTGCGTTCCACGCCCAGCAGATCGCTCTCGGTAGCGATCAGCGACTGCACATAGAGAGCCGGCACGCCCTGCAGGGACAGGGCCACAGTCTGCGCGAGCAGGAAGCGCGCAAGTTGCGCCACCTCGCCGTCGTCGCCGCCCAGGGCGCTGAAATAGCTGATGTTGAGTTCGTACGGCGAATCGCGCCCGTCGGGCAAACGGCGCATCGACACGTAGCCGCCCCGCTCGCGCATTCGCCGCAGCAGGGCGTCGCGGTCTGCCTCGGACACCAGACCCTCAAGTGGGCGCAGACCGACGCCGTCGTGAGAAGCGGTGAAGTTGACGTAGGACGCGCCCGGAGGCGGCGCCGGCACCGCCGACGCCCAAGTGCGCAGGGCCGAGGTGCGACCGAGGGTCAGGGCGTGCAGCAGCAGCGGCGCAAGGCTGAACTGATAGATCAGATGCGCCTCGTCGCCGTCGCCGAAATAGCTCAGGTTCTCCGCCTGCGGCACGTTGGTTTCGGTCAGCAGCTGGGTTCCCGGGGCTACGGCATCAACCACGAGACGCAGGCACTTCACCACGGCGTGGGTCTCGGGCAGGTTGATGCACGGCGTGCCGAGCTTCTTCCACAGGTAGGCGACCGCATCCAGGCGCACGATGCGCGCGCCGTGGCGAATGTAGTCCAGCAGGATATCGACGAACTCCAGGAGCACCGCCGGATTGGCGAAATTGAGGTCGACCTGATCGGCGCTGAACGTAGTCCAGACCCAGCGCGAGCCCTGATCGCGGACTTCGACCGGGGTCAGCAGCGGGCTGTTGCGCGGACGTGTGACCAGGGCCAGGCGGGGATCGTCCGGATCGGCCTCCACGAAGTAATCGCGGCCCGGCGCCTCGCCGCGGATGTAATCCTGGAACCACAGGTGGCTGCGCGAACAGTGGTTGAGCACCAGATCGAGCGCGAGGCCGTATTCGGCGCCGATCGCGACGATGTTATCCCAGTTCCCCAACTCGTGGTTGACCTCGCGGTAATTGACCACCGAGAAGCCGTCGTCTGAGCTGTACGGGAAAATCGGCAGCAGATGCACGAGGCTGATCGCCGAACCGACATGGTCACGCAGGAAACGCCGCAAGGTCGCCAACGGCGCCTCGCCTGGTGCGCTGAAGGTGTTGCCGTAGGTGATCAGCAGCGCATCGCGCTCGGAAAGCGGCGGGCGCGGACGTACCTCTGGCAGCCCCTCGGAGAGGCGGCTTTCGAGACCCGCAATGGCCTCGTCCATTCCAGCGCACTCATACAGTGCATGCAGCAGGCCTCTTGCCCGCTCTTTGACGTCCCCAGACAGTGCCATTGCGCCCTCCGCGATGCCGATGCCCTGCTGTCGATCTAGCAGGATGCTTGCCAGCAGCGAACGGTCAGCTGCGAAGGCGTCGGCACACTCAGTCCTTTGAGCTCTTCAGCGGATTGCGCAGCACGATGTTCTGTTGGCGGTCCGGCCCGGTCGAAATCAGATCGATG
Organism: Acidihalobacter aeolianus; assembly: GCF_001753165.1. GTDB lineage: Bacteria > Pseudomonadota > Gammaproteobacteria > DSM-5130 > Acidihalobacteraceae > Acidihalobacter > Acidihalobacter aeolianus. The sequence goes on along the minus strand of NZ_CP017448.1, from coordinate 1,134,897 downwards.
GGAATTCCGGCCAGCTCCTGGATACGCTCCAGATAGGCCTGAGCCTGCACTGGCAGTTCGGAATAGGCGGTGATGCCCACCGTCGAACTGCGCCAGCCGGGCATCTCCTCATAGATCGGCTGGCACACCGCGAGCGATTCGGCACCGCTCGGCGGCAACTCGTGGCGCTCGCCATCATAGTGGTAGCCGACGCAGATGCGCAGCGACTCCAGCCCGTCGAGCACGTCGAGCTTGGTGATGCACAGACCGGAGATGCTGTTGATCTGGATGGCGCGGCGCATGGCGACGGCGTCGAACCAGCCACAGCGGCGTGCGCGACCCGTGGTCGAGCCGAATTCGTGGCCACGGCGTGCGAGATGCTCGCCCATCTCGTCCATCAACTCGGTGGGAAACGGTCCAGCGCCGACGCGGGTGGTGTAGGCCTTGGTAATGCCGAGGACATAGTCCAGCGACAGCGGTCCAACCCCGGTGCCGGTGCTGGCGCCGCCCGCGGTAGTGTTGGAGGAGGTGACGAAGGGATAGGTGCCGTGGTCGATATCCAGCAGCGTGCCCTGGGCGCCCTCGAACAGCACGCTGCGGCCCTCCGCGCTCAACTGGGACAGGCGTAGCGAGACGTCGATCACCAGCGGACGCAGGATTTCCGCCTGCGCGAGACAGTCGTCAAGGATGCGCTGGAAATCCAAGGTTTCGACCTTGAAGTAATGCTTGAGCACGAAGTTGTGGTAATCAAGCACCTCGCCGAGCTTGGCCGCCAGGCGCTCGCGGTGGAACAGATCGCTCACGCGCAGGCCGCGACGCGCCACCTTGTCCTCGTACGCAGGACCAATGCCGCGACCGGTGGTGCCGATGGCCGCGCTGCCGCGTGCCTGTTCGCGCGCCAGATCGAGAGACACGTGGTACGGCAGGATCAGCTGCGCCGCATCGGAGATGCGCAGGCGCTCAGCCACCGGCACTCCACGCGCCGAGAGCATCGCCATCTCCTCGAGCAATGCGGTGGGGGAAAGCACCACGCCGTTGCCGATCATGCATTCGACGTCGGCGCGCAGGATGCCCGACGGAATCAGGTGCAATACCGTCTTTTCACCACCGATCACCAGCGTGTGTCCGGCATTGTGCCCCCCCTGGAAACGGACGACGGCCGCCACCTCGTCGGTCAACAGGTCGACGATCTTGCCCTTTCCCTCATCGCCCCATTGGCTTCCCAAAACAACGACGAACTTGCCCATTCAATTCACTTCCGTCAGTAGCCATTGATTGCCACGGCGCACCAGCATCCGGTCGCAGCCCATGGTCCTAGCGTCTTCCTGCTGTCCGCGCAGCGCGCGGACGACGATGTTGCCCTCCGCGCGCAGGGCACGAATGGTTTCCTCGAGTGCGGCATCCGTGTCCGCAGGCGCGAATACCCGCGATTCGACACTATCCGCCGCCAGCGCTCCGGCTTCCAGCAGATCTTCCAGATCGGCGCTGAAGCCCGTAGCCGGGCGGGCACGCCCGAAGGCCTCGCCAATTCCGTCGTAACGGCCGCCGCGCGCGAGTTCGCGACCGCGACCGGGCACATAGGCGGCGTAAACGAGGCCGGAATGGTAGTGATAGCCCCGCAGTTCGCCAAGATCGAAACACAGCTCGACCTCGGGCGCCGCAATCCGGATGGTGGCGGCCACCTCTTCGAGGTAATCGAGGGCGGCGTCGATGCGCGGGTCCACTCCGGCGAAGCGCTCGCGGGCCCGCGGCAGCACTTCCGCGTCGCCATGCAGCACGGCCAGGTCCAGAAAACGGCGGCGATGTGTTTCGTTCATCCCGCCGGTAGCCAGCGTCTCGGACATCTCGCTGACCGCCTTGCGCTGCAGCAGCCCGAAGACCGTCGCCTCATCCTCGGCAGAAAGCTGCGCAGCCTGCACCAGACAGCGGAAGATGTCGATATGTCCGAGGTCGACGTGCACCCGTTCGACGCCGCATATCGCGAGGGTAGCCAACATCAGGCGCAGGATCTCGATATCGCTGTCGGCACCGGCATGTCCGTATAGCTCGGCCCCGACCTGCAGCGGGCTGCGCGTACCACCCTGCCCCTGCGGGCGGGTGCGCAGCACGCGGGCCATGTAGCACAGGCGCGCAGGACCCTCGCGCCGCAGGCGGTGCGCGTCGATGCGCGCGACCTGCGGGGTGATGTCCGCGCGCACGCCCATCAAGCGACCGTTGAGCTGGTCCGTCAGCTTGAAGGTTTCCAGGTCGAGTTCACGCCCGGCGCCGGTCAGCAGGGATTCGAGATATTCGATGAGCGGAGGGATGACCAGTTCGTAGCCCCATGCCCGGTACAGGTCGAGCAGTTCTCGGCGCACACCCTCAAGCCGGGCCGCTGCCTGCGGCAGCGTCTCCTCGATACCTTCCGGCAGTAGCCAGTATTCGGGGTCCCTCATGCCTCGCCCTCGTATGCGTTCCGCGGCGTCATGCCGTTCAGCGGTGGAAAAGATAGATGATCAACAGGCCGGAAAGCATACTGGAGAGGCCGATGATGCGCAGCATCCGATCGGGTATCTGGACCATTTGCAGCAGCATGCGCCGCAGTCCATTGGGATTCACGAACGGCAGGATACCTTCGAGCACGAAGACGAGGCCCAGCGCCACCAGCAAGTGAGTCCACATGTTTCGGCCTTAGATGATGGAGGTGACTGCATGCGTGAACGGGGCGCAGCAACGCCCCGCCCCCGTGTTGGGAACCGTCGTCATGTGCATTCGCCTAACGCTTGCCGGTACCTTCCGCCTGGTTGAAGAAACGGAAGAACTGCGAATCAGGCTCCAGCACGAGCACGTTGTTCTTGCCATCGAAGCTCTGCCGGTAGGCCTGCAGACTGCGATAGAAGGCATAGAACGACGGGTTCTGGTCGTAAGACTTGGCATAGATCTCCGCCGCGCTGGCATCGCCTTGACCGCGCAGCATCTGCGACTGCTTATAGGCATTGGCCAGGATCACCGCACGCTCGCGATCCGCATCCGCGCGGATGCGTTCGGCCGCTTCCTTGCCGCGCGCCCGGAAATCGGCGGCAACGCGCGCACGCTCTGCCTCCATGCGCTTGTACACCGAGTTGGCCACTTCGGAAGGCAGATCGATGCTGACGATGCGCACGTCCTTGACATGAATGCCGAGCTGCTGCGCCGCCTTGTTGGCATCGACGTTGAGCGTATTCATGATCTCGCTGCGTTCGCCGGACACCGCCTCCTGGATAGTGCGCTTGCCGAATTCGCTGCGCAGGCCGTCCTTCATGATCTGCGACAGCCGCGTCATGGCGCGCTGCTCGTCGCCGCGGGTCGAGCGGTAATACTGATCCAGATTGGCGATGCGCCATTTGACGAAGAAGTCGACCATCACGTTCTTCTTCTCGCTGGTCAGGAAACGCTCCGGCTGCGAGTTGAGCGTCAGCAGGCGCGCGTCGAACTTGCGCACGGTCTCGATCAGCGGCCACTTGAAGTGCAGACCGGGCTTGATGTCGGACTGCTTGATCACACCCAGTTTGAACAGGATCGCACGCTGGTCCTGCTGCACCGTATAGGTGGACATGTACAGTAGCAGGGCCGCTACGGCTACCACGATACCGAGGATTCGAAGCTTCATGTCAGCGGCCCTCCCTGGTACGCATGTCGCGCCGCAGGCGCTCGGCCTGCATCGGATCGGTCGGTCCTGCCGCCGCTGCCGCGGCTGCAGCAGCCGAACCCGTGGCGGCGTCGTCCGCCGACTGTCCGCCCGAGGCACCTGCCCCGTTCAGCCCGTTGATCGGCAGATACAGCAGGTTCTTGCCCTTGGTATCCACCAGCACCTTCGAGCTGTTCGCAAGCACGGACTCCATCGAATCCAGATACAGGCGTTCGCGAGTGACCCGTGGCGACTTCTCGTATTCCTTGAGCAATTGGTCGAAGCGTGAGGTATCGCCCTGGGCGCGGGCCACGACCTGTTCCTTGTAGGCCTGGGCCTCTGCGATCTCGCGCGCCGCCTGACCGCGTGCCTGGGGGATCACGGTGTTCGCATAGGCCTCGGCCTCGTTGCGATAACGCACCTCGTCCTCGCGTGCCTTGATAGCATCGGCAAAGGCGCTCTGCACCTGCTCAGGAGGCTGCGCATCCTGCAGATTGACCTTGATGACCTCCAGGCCGATCTTGTAATTGTCGAGGATGTGCTGCATCAACGTCTGGGTCCGCATGGCGATGTCCGCGCGTCCCTCGCCGACCACGTAATCCATCTTGCTCTTGCCGACGATCTCGCGGATCGCGCTGATCAGCACGTCGCGCAGCGTCTGGTTCGGATCGCGGACGTTGAACAGGTAATCCTCGGCATTCTTCACGCGGTACTGAGCAGAGACGTCGACGTCGACGATGTTCTCGTCCTGGGTGAGCATCACTGCCTTGCTCTGTGCACTGCGGTTCTGGTCAATGTCGACCACGTGGACCTGTTCGATGGGATACGGCAGGTGCCAGTGTGGGCCGGGCAGGCTGGTCTGCTCAAAGGCGCCGAAGCGTAACACGACGCCGCGCTCGCCAGGGCCGACGATATAGAACCCCGATGCCAGCCACGCCAGCAGCGCCACCACGACGGCAAAGATGATCGCCGGCGTGGCGTTTCCGCTACCGCCGCCATCGCTGCCGCCGCGCAACCTGCTGATCAGGCGACGCAACCATTTTTCGAGATCGAACGGATTGGGCGTATTACCGCCACCTCGTCTTCCGCTCCCCCACGGATCCTGATTGCCCGAATTATGCTTACCTGGCTCGTTCCAGGGCATTGATCACTCCAGATTGGATGGTCGAATGTCTTTGCGGATGCAGCGGAACGGCGGCCGGATGCGCTCGCGGTATGCGCGGCGCATTGTAGGTCCCGCTCACCGGGGTCGCAAGCGAAGCGCCCCGGCCTCGCCGAGTTCGCTCGCCCATGCATCGTAACGCCTGCGTGGCAGGCGCACTTCCAGATCGCAGCCCCCCCCGTCGTCGACGCGCTCGTCCAATACCGCGCCCAATCCGAACAGGCGCGCACGTAGACGCCCCGCCGTGGCAGGCAGGTGAATCCAGCCATGTACCACGTCGGGCATGAAATATTCGCGCAGCGCGCTCACCAGCTCGCTTATGCCAGCCCCCGTTTTGGCCGAGACCCAAGCACGCACGGGGCGTCCATCGGCATCGCGGTCTATGCGAGGTTGCACGTCCAGGCGATCGATCTTGTTGAAGACGCGCAGTACCGGCACCTCGTCGGCACCGATCTCCGCGAGCACGCTGTCGACGTCCGCTTCCGTGCGCGCGTGTTCGGGATGGCTGGCGTCGATGACATGCATCAGCAGGTCCGCCTCGCGCGTCTCCTGCAGAGTGGCGTGGAAGGCCGCGACCAGCTCGTGCGGCAACTCACGCACGAATCCGACGGTATCCGCGAGCACCACCGTGTTGGCCGCGTCCAGATCGAGCCGGCGCAGGGTCGGGTCGAGGGTTGCGAACAGCTGGTCGGCGGCGTACACGCCCGCCTGACTCAGGCGATTGAATAATGTGGATTTTCCGGCGTTGGTGTAGCCCACCAACGCGACCGTGGGCAGCTCCGCCTTCTTGCGTGCCTGACGTCCCTGCTGGCGCTGCTTGCGTACTTTGTCGAGACGGCGGTGGATCTGCTTGATGCGCTCCCCCAACAAGCGCCGGTCGGTTTCGAGCTGTGTTTCACCCGGTCCGCGCAGGCCGATACCGCCCTTCTGGCGTTCAAGGTGGGTCCAGCCGCGAACCAATCGGGTTGCGAGATGGTTGAGCTGAGCCAGTTCGACCTGCAGCTTGCCTTCGTGGGAACGCGCACGCTGCGCGAAGATATCGAGAATCAGCCCGGTCCGGTCGAGCACGCGCGCCTTGAATTTGGCCTCAAGGTTGCGTTCCTGGCTGGGACTCAGCACGCGGCCGAAAATCACCAGTTCAGCGCCGTCTGCCTCTACCGCTTCCGCTATCTCATCGGCCTTGCCGGCACCGATGAAATATTTCGGGTCGGGGCTGTGCCGGCGCACGTCGATCACACGGGTTATGGTGGCACCGGCGGAGCGGGCGAGTTCGATGAATTCATCGCGCTCGCCCGGATCGGCGGGAGCGGCGATGTCCACTTGCACCAGAATCGCCGTCTCGCCACTGCGGGGTCTTTCAAACAACGTGGTTATCGCTCCGCTTATTCGCTATCGCCTTCTTCGTCACCGTCCTCGACAGGCAGCCGGACCGGGCGCGACGGCACAATGGTGGAAATCGCATGCTTGTAGACCATCTGGCTCACGCTATTCTTGAGCAGGACCACGAACTGATCGAAGGATTCGATCTGGCCTTGCAGCTTGATACCGTTGACGAGAAAAATCGCGACCGGCACGCGCTCCTTGCGCAGCAGATTCAAAAATGGTTCCTGCAGGGTATGCCCTTTAGACATTAAACTGGCTCCTTGTAGTTGGATACCGATGGCGCAAGTCCACTCGGCCCCTCGGTGGATAATCTTAGCATGCGGTCGACGCGCTCACGCGCGTTAGCCGACGGCTCAATCGACTCCCTCGATAAATTGCGCGACCTCTGCGCTGAGCTTCGACAGCTCGACGGCATCGGCGTTCACGCGCATCAGCGCACGATCGCCGCGCAGCCAGGTCATTTGTCGCTTGGCCAATTGCCGGGTAGCCACAACGGCCTTCTCGATCATCGTTTGCCGGTCCCACTCACCCGTCAGGTGACGCCAGATTTGTCGGTAACCTACCGCCCGCATGGACGGCAGCTCAGGGCCCAGGTCGCCCCTTTGATATAGGTACGCTACTTCATTTATCAAGCCTTGTTCCAACATCTTTTCAAAACGTTGACATATGCGCCGATGAAGTCTTTCGCGGTCCTCCGGCACCAAACCCAGGCGCAGGGCGCGATACGGCAGATTTCCACCTGGGCGCGTCTGCAACGCGCTCAACGGTTGCCCGGTCAATCGTATGACTTCCAGCGCACGCTGCAGGCGCTGCGGATCGTTCGGATGGATGCGTGCTGCGGCGGCCGGATCGGCGCGCTTGAGCTCGTCGTGCAGCGCACCCCAGCCCCGTTCGGCGGCTTCCGCTTCGATGCGTGCCCGCAGCTCCGGGTCCGCGCCCGGCAGATCCGACAGGCCACCCTCCAGCGCACGGAAATAAAGCAGCGTGCCCCCCACCAGCAAGGGAATCCTGCCCGCTGCAACGATGTCGGCCATCTCGCGCAGCGCGTCTTCGCGGAACTGCGCCGCCGAATAGCTCTGCGCAGGGTCGAGGATGTCGATCAGTCGGTGCGGTGCCTCGGCCAGGATATCCGGAGCGGGCTTGGCGGTGCCGATGTCCATGCCGCGGTAGACCAGCGCCGAATCCACGCTGACGATCTCCACGGGGAAGCGCTGTACCAGCTGGAGGGCAAGATCGGTCTTGCCACTGGCCGTAGGCCCCATCAGCAGAATCGCCGGCGGCAGGGTTGCAGTATCGGACATACGGAATCAGCGGCCGCGCAGGAACAGGCGATCGAGTTCGCCGAGCGTCATCTGGGTCCAGGTCGGCCGGCCGTGGTTGCACTGCCCGCTGCGTTCGGTGCGCTCCATGTCGCGCAGCAGACTGTTCATCTCGTCGAGGGTGAGACGCCGGTTGGCGCGGACGGAACCGTGGCAGGCCATGGTCGACAACACCTCGTTGACCTCTGCCTCGATGCGCGCAGTGTCGCCGTATTCGACGATGTCGCCGAGTACGTCGCGCAACAGTTGGCTGACGTCGGCGCCGGACAGCATGGCCGGAATCGAGCGCACGCGCAGCGCCTCGGGTCCGACCCGATCCACCTCCAGCCCCAGGCGCAGCAACAGCTCGGCGGCCGATTCGGCGGCATCGGCCTCACGCCGGCTGACCGCCACCGTCGCCGGCAGCAGCAGCGGCTGGCGGCGCACGCCCTCGATGCCGTACGCCGTCTTGAGCCGCTCGTAGGTGATGCGTTCGTGGGCCGCATGCATGTCGACCAGCACCAGACCGTAAGCGTTTTCCGCAAGGACGTAGACCCCGCCGAGCTGGGCCAGCGCGAAGCCGAGCGGCGGCGTCTCGCCGGTCTGCGGCATGGCGGCAGCGGGCGGAGCCGCGTACAGGCGACCGAATGCAGCCAGCTGTTCGCGCACCTGGCCGCCGGAAGGCCCGGCGGTGGGCCGGTAGGTCGCGCCGCCCTGCTGCGGCAGGTCGAGACCGAGCCCCGGCCCCGGACGCAGCTCCGGATGCCGCTCGGTCGTCGCTACCGGCTCGGCATTCTCCGCGACGGCCGGCGACCCGACCGCCACCCCACGCGTCGCGATCGCCTCCTTGAGGGTGCGATGCAGATAGTCGTGCACCAGTCGCGAGTCGCGGAAGCGCACTTCCGCCTTAGCGGGATGCGCGTTCACGTCGACGGCCACCGGATCGATCTCCAGGAACAGCACGTAGGCCGGGTGCCGCCCGTGGTACAGCACGTCCTGATACGCCAGGCGCAGCGCGTGCGATACCAGCTTGTCGCGCACCATGCGCCCGTTGACGTAGAAATACTGGAGATCCGGCTGCGCGCGGGAGAACGTCGGCGCGCCGAGCCAACCCCACAGACGCATGCCGGCACCTGCGTGTTCAATCCGGCTCGACTCCGCCAGAAACGCCTCGCTGCACACCGCGGCCACGCGCCGGCCCATGGCCTCCGCATCGTCCGCCAGGCGCAGCTCGAACTGCGCCTTGCCATTGTGGTTGAGGCGCACCGCAACGTCGAAGCGGCTGAGCGCGATGCGCCGCACCACTTCCTCGATGTGCTGATACTCGGTGCGCTCGGTGCGCAGGAACTTGCGTCGAGCCGGCACGTTGAAGAACAGGTCGCGCACCTCGACGGTGGTGCCCTGTGGATGCGCCGCCGGCTCGGGGGATGCGAAGCGCTCGTGGCCGTCGCCGCGCAGGCGCCAGCCGGCGGCTTCGTCGGCCGTGCAGGAGGTCAGGGTCAGCCGCGACACCGAGGCGATGCTCGGCAAGGCCTCGCCGCGAAAACCCAGGCTGCGCACGTGTTCCAGATCGTCGAGCGAGGCGATCTTGCTGGTCGCATGACGCGACAGCGCCAGGGTGAGTTCGTCGCGAGGGATGCCGCAGCCGTTGTCGCGTACCCGCATCAGCCGTTGTCCGCCCTGCTCGATATCCAGATCTAGGCGGTCCGCACCGGCATCGAGGCTGTTTTCAACCAATTCCTTGATCACCGCGGCCGGACGGTCGATGACCTCGCCGGCGGCGATCTGGTTGATGAGCTGCTGAGTGAGTCTGCGGATGGGCATCGACGCGGAACGTAACGGGCGGAAACGCCGTCCATTATGCCACGCCATGGTCGCGCCGGCGGCGCCCCTCGGAGGGACGGGCCGTCGGTGTTTAGCTGAATTCGCTCAGCACGCGCCCGCGTTCGGCGAGCACCGTGCCGGGCGGCGCATGGTGCGCGAAATAATCCTTGATGCCACCCAGCAGGGCGCCGGCCATTTCGGAGCGGAAACGGGGCGTCCTCAGCAGACGTTCCTCGGCCGGATTCGAAATGAAGGCGGTCTCGATCAGAGCGGAGGGGATGTCAGGCGACTTGAGCACCACGAAGGCCGCGCGCTCCACGGTATTGGAGTGCATGCGGATGACGCGGTCGATGCTGCCCTTGAGCGTGTCACCCAGGGTGAAGCTCGCCTCGCGCGTGGCCGACTGCGCCAGATCAACCAGCACCGAGGCGACCAGGTTGTCCTTGTTGGACAGATTCACGCCGGCGACCCGGTCCACGCTGTTCTGGCGCTCGGCCAGCAGGCGCGCGGCTTCGGAGGAAGCGCCGTGCTCGGACAGCACGTAGACGGTCGAACCTTTCGGGTAGCGATAGGGCGAGGCGTCGGCATGAATGGACACGAACAGGTCCGCACGCCGCTGCCGCGCCTTGACCAGGCGCCCGCGCAGGGTCACGAAATAGTCTCCGGTGCGGGTCATGAATGCGCTCATGCCCGGTTCCTTGTTGATCAGCCGGTGCAGACGATGCGCCATGTCGAGCACCACCGTCTTCTCATAGGTACCGCGCTTGCCGATCGCGCCCGGGTCCTTGCCGCCGTGGCCGGGATCGATGCACACGACGACATCGCGCAGGGCGCGCTGCGGCTGGGCCTGCGCCGCGGTGATCACGGGCTCCGGCTGGCCGACCGAAACGGAGGCCAGATCGACCACCACCTGGTAGTGGCGGGCACCCTGCCCCGGATGGACCAGGAAGCTGCTGGCATCGGCATCGGCCTTGAGATCGAGCACCACGCGCAGGTCGGAGCGGTCGCGCACCGCATGGCGGATATCCGCCACCAGCGGCGTCGGGCGGACGCTCAGGGCCCCGGCGGCACGCGCATTGTCGAAATCGATCACTACGCGGTCCGGGTGACTCAGGGTGAAGATGGAGTGCTGCACCGGGCCGGAAAGGTCGAACACGACGCGGGTCTTGCCGCCCACTTCGTGCAAGCTCACGCCCCGCACCTCGACCTCGCTGCGCGCGAAGGCGCTCGGACTGATGATGGTCATGGCCGCCATGCCGGATATTCCCAGCATCCGGCGCAGAAATTCGCGGCGCTTGGCGTCTTCGGTCGAGTGACTCATGGAGGTCCTCCTTCGTTCCGGCAGCGACAGGACATTCCAGGCAGATGCCCAAGATGGCCATATGATTCGCCAGACCCGAAGAAAATGCAAGATTATTTCTTATATTTTTTATGAAGATAGGCGATAAACCTATCTTCTTACATCAGATGATCCGCGCAACTGCGGCAAGCCCCGCCTCGCTGTGAGCGGTCAGCCGTGCGACACGCCCGCCGTCTGCCGGCGTCAGCCGGATATGCAGATCAGGTACCGGCAAGACCCTTTCCGCGCGTTCGGGCCATTCGATCAAGCACAGGGATTCGCCGTCGGCATAGTCGCGCCAGCCGATGTCCTCGAGTTCCTCGGGGTCGGCCAGGCGGTACAGATCGAAGTGATAGATCCGCCGGCCGGCGATCTCGTACGGCTCGACCAGGGTATAGGTCGGGCTACGTGCCGGTCCTGCATAGCCCAGACCGCGCAGCCACGCGCGCACCAGCGTGGTCTTGCCTGCGCCCAGGTCGCCGGACAGGAAAATCAGCGCCGGCCCCGGCACGGCCGCGGCCAGTGCGGCGCCGAGTTGCGCGGTCGCCGCCTCGTCGGCGAGCTGCAGCTCGATATCGCGGTCAGCGCGTCCGCTCACGACGTCGGTCATCGCACTGTTCCGTTCACCAGACGGCGCAACCAGGGATACAGATCGGTCGCGAGCAGGCCGCGTTCGCCTTCCGCCGCCGCCAGATCGCCGGCCGTCGCGTGCAGGCAGACGCCCTCCTCGGCCGCCGCTTGCGGGGCCATGCCCTGAGCGATGAGCCCGGCGATTACGCCGCCTAACACGTCGCCCATGCCACCGGTCGCCATGCCGGGATTGCCAGCGCCGCACACCGTAACCCGCTGCGGCGCCTGCACCAGCGTACCCGCGCCCTTGAGTACCGCCGTCCCGCCGAAGCGCTCGGCAAGACGCCGCGCGGCCGCGAAGCGGTCGGCCTGCACCGCGGCCGTATCGCAGCCCAGCAGCCGCCCCGCCTCTCCGGGATGCGGCGTGAGTATCCAGTCGTCGCGGCGCGTCGGGCTGGAGGCCAGGAGATTTAGACCGTCGGCGTCGACCACCAGCGGGCAGCGCGCGCCCAGCGCGGCCTGCCACAGCGCACGCCCCCAGGCGTCGGTCGCAAGCCCCGGCCCGACCACCACGACGTCCGCGGCCTCGATCAGGTCCCGCACGCCTTCCGCTCGCGTCACGCCGCGCACCATCAGCTCCCAGCGCCCGACGTTCAGCAGGCCGGCATGCTCGGGATGCATCGCCACCGTGACCAGTCCCGCCCCGGTGCGCAGCGCCGCCTCCGCGGCCATGCGCACTGCACCGCTGAATCCCGGCGCGCCGCCGATCACGCAGACCCGCCCGTTGTCCCCCTTGTGGCTGTCCGCAAGCCGCGGCGGCAGCGGCGATGCCGTCTCGCGCAGCCAGGCCGCCGGGGTTTCGTCGGCCACCGCGGCCGCCGGCACCCCGAGATCGGCGAAGGCGATCTTGCCGGCATGGTTGCGCGCTCGACCGGTATACAGCCCGCATTTGCGCACGATGAAGCTCAGCGTGACCTCCGCCCGTACCGCATCGCCGGGGCAGTGCCCGCTGTCCGCGTCGACGCCCGAAGGCACATCCAGGGCCAGCACGGGCGCCACCTCGCGCAGCAGGGTCACGGCACGCCCTGGCTCGCCCTCGGGCGCACGCTTGAGTCCGGTCCCGAATACGGCATCGACGTACACATCGGCCGGCGGCAGGGATTCCGGCAACGGCTCCAGCGTGCCTCCGGCGGCCTGCCAGACGGCCAGCGCCCCGGCCGCCTCAGTGCCCTCGCGCGGCCCCCGGCCGACCAGAATCGTGCGCACCGACAACCCGGCCGCGCGTGCCAGCCGTGCCACGACCAGGCCGTCGCCGCCATTATTGCCGCTGCCGCAGACCACACAGACGCGCCCGGCCTCCGGCCAGCGCGTGCGCAGCAACTCGAAGGCGGCCTCGCCGGCACGCTGCATCAGCAGCGGACCGGGAAGCCCGAACGACTCGCCCGCGCGTCGGTCGATTCGGCGCGCCTGCTCGGCGGTATAAAGTGGAAGACCTTGCATCGGCATGCGTGTCAGTATACCGCCGAAACCCTCGATACCCGCGCAGCCGCCCCATGGATTCGACCACGCCCGACCTCGCCAGACTCGCCGCCGAGATCAAGCTCTGGGGTCGCGAACTCGGCTTCGGCGCGGTGGGCATCGCCGACATCGACCTTTCCGACGCCGAAGTCCGGCTGCTCGAATGGCTGGCGCGCGGCTTTCACGGCGACATGGACTACATGGCCCGCCACGGCCGCAAGCGCAGCCGGCCGGACGAACTCGTGCCCGGCACGATCCGGGTGATTTCGGTACGCATGGATTACCTGCCCCCGGACAGTGCCGACCCGGAAACCGTGCTCAACGTGCCGACCGCGGGTTACGTGTCGCGTTATGCGCTCGGTCGCGACTACCACAAGGTACTGCGCCGTCGCCTGCAGCAACTCGCCGAACGCATCCAGGCACGCATCGGCCCGTTCGGCTATCGCGCCTTTACCGACAGCGCACCGGTACTGGAAAAACCCCTCGCGCAGAAGGCCGGAATCGGCTGGGTCGGCAAGCACACCAATCTGCTCGCACGCGAGGCGGGATCGTGGTTCTTTCTCGGCGAGCTCTACACCGACCTACCGCTGCCGACCGACTGGCCCGTCGCGTCACACTGCGGCACCTGCCGCGCCTGCATCGACGTCTGCCCCACGCAGGCCATCGTCGCGCCCTACCGGCTCGATGCCCGCCGCTGCATTTCCTACCTCACCATCGAGCTCAAGGGCGCGATTCCGGAAGACCTGCGCCCGCTGATCGGCAATCGTATCTACGGCTGCGACGACTGCCAGCTCGTCTGTCCCTGGAATCGTTACGCCCAGGCCAGTGCGGAAGCCGACTTCGCGGTACGCCACGACCTGGATGCCCCCCGCCTGATCGAATTGTTCGCCTGGAGCGAGGCCGAATTTCTCGCCCGCACGGAAGGTTCGGCCATCCGCCGCATCGGCCACGAACGCTGGCTGCGCAACATCGCCGTGGCGCTGGGCAACGCGCCGCGCAGTGCAGGCATCGCCGAAGCCCTGCGCAGACGCGCCGACCACCCTTCCGCGATGGTGCGCGAGCACGTTGCATGGGCGCTGATGAACCATGACAGCACCGCCAAGACAGGTTTTATGACAATCCACCGCTGGGTTTGATGTCTATCACGTTTACCGATGCCGGATGCGTGTTTTTTCACAATCGGCGTCTACACTTAATCAGGCACTGTTTCGCTACGAGCTGCCTTATGTCCACCACCCTACGCAAGCACACAGTTGGCCCGGCGCCGGCGCCCTCGCTTCCCGAGGGTGATCAGATCACGCAGCATTCCACGCACCAGATTCACCGCATCCAGATCGCCCGCGGCGAAGCGCCCTGCTTCCGCACGGATGCGCGCTACACCTGCAACAAGCTGAACTGTCCGCTGTGCGTGGAGTGCCGACGCCGCATCGCCGCCTGGCGACGCTGATCCGGGGCCGCAATTCCGCGATACCACTGAACCTAGCCGGCGCCGGGAATCTCCCGGCGCCGGAATCGATTCGCCCAGCCTCAATCCTCAGTCGTCGTCATCCTCATTGGCGAGGAAGTGGCTGAGGGGTGCGTGCTGTTGATGCGCGAGTTGTCTGAGGTAGGCCATGACGCGGCGGTAGCCGGCCTGGCCGTAGGTAGCGACCCACTCCTGGCGCATCTGTTCGGGGCCGGGGACCTTGAGCAGGCTGGTCGGGGTGTAGCTGTCGTCGGCCAGGGGCGGCGGGGTGTCGGTCTGGCGCAGGTGGGCGCGCAGCCAGGCGGCGGTCACGGTCTGGCCGCTGGCCCCGGCGATGCGCCGCAGCAGCTTGCCGTCGGGGCAGCTGCCGGCGTTGTAGGCGACCGGGGTGCGCAGCGGCTGCACGGGCACCGGGGCGTCGTCCGGATGCGCGCGCCAGATGCCGTCGATCACCGCCGCGTTGGCGTCCCACTGCGACATCGGCGGCAGGTCGAGAACGGCCTCGATGGTGCGCACGAGGTTGACCTGGGAGTAGCGCCGGGTGACCTGCACGTGGCGCACCCAGGGGCCGAGGGCGACGGCGAAGGTGCGGTGGGCGTCGATGTGGTCGGCCCCGGACTGGGCGTCGTCCTCGGTGACGATCACCAGCATGTGTTTCCACTGCGGGGTGGTGCTGAGGTAGTGGACGATGCGCGCGGTGGCCTGGTCGTTGTCGGCGACGTAGTAGTCGGGGGTGTAGTAGCAGGGACTACTTCCGGCCGTGTGGTCGTCGGGCAGCCAGAGGTACATGAACCGCGGCAGGTCGCGGGCGTGGCCGCGCATCCAGTCGACGGCGACGCGGGCGCGCTGGGTGTCGAGGATCATGCGGTCCCAGCCGGGGAAGTCGACGGCCAGATGCGCGCGCATGGCGGGGGCGATGACCCCGGCCTCGTTGCGCGAGACGAACTCGCCGAAGTCCTCGAAGTCGACGTGATGGGCGAGCAGGCTGTTGAACAGGTACAGCCGCTCGGGATAGGCGATCCAGGGGTTGGACCACTTCCCCAGTTTGGACAAGTTCGTATAGATCGCATAAGGATCCGCTTCACCGCCGGGGATGCCGCCGGTGCCGTCGGCGAGCTTGGCGGGCACCAGCGACTGGGTCCAGCCGGGGTTGGGCACGAGGCCGCGGCCGGAGTAGTACTGCGGCCAGGTGCGCTGCACGAAGTCGGAGTCGGAGGCGCCGGTGACCCACTGGTGGCCCTGGGCGGTAACCTCGCCGTCGGCGTAGAAGTTGTCGAACAGGGCGTAGCGGTCGGCCCAGGCGTAGAGGTTGGGCAGCTGGCGCGGGCCGTAGAGGGCGAGCTTGGGGTCGGCCCAGCGGCCGGCGGGCCGGTATCGGCCGAGTTCCTCGTCGAAGGTCTTGTTCTCGCGCAGGATGAAGACGACGGTGCGGATGTGCCGGCGCAGCCAGGCGGTGGTCTTGCGGTTGGCGCGCTCGAGCGCGGCGCGCTCTGCGGGGGCGAAGCCGTTGTCGGCCAGGGCGGTCGCGGTCAGGCGCGGCAGTTCGGCGTCGAGGCGGGCGTAGGCGATGCGCTGCACGGCGCCGTGCATCATGTTGCCGACCCACTGGTGCTTGAGGTTGGGACCGCTGCCCAGGCCCTTGGCGGCGGCGATGTAGAGGGCATCGGGGCCGGCGGCGAGCGCGGTGGGGTACCAGGCGGTGGGGATCAGGCCGAGGCGGCGGCCACTGGCGAGGTCGAACACGGCGACGTCGTTGTTGCCGGCGTTGGCGACGTACAGGCGCCCGCCGTGGACGGCGACGGCGTCGGGGTAGCTGCCCGGCGGGGCGCCGGGGTACGGGGCGTCGTCGAAGCGGCGCACGACCTTGAGGCTGCGGGTGTCGACCTCCACCGCGGCGTCGAGGTTGGCGGCGGCGAACACGACGTCGGCGGTATCGGGCACGACGGCGAGCGCGGTGGGGTGGATGCCGGGGTCGGCGTTGTCCGGACCGGTCCTGGGGCCGAGGCAGACGCGGCCGAGGGGCTTGAGGCTGGCGGCGTCGAACACGCGCACGCCGCAGCCACCCCAGTCGCTGACCACGAGACGCCGGCCGTGGTCGGCGAGCACGGGGGCGAACGGATAGGGGCCGGCGTTGGCGTACTGGGTCGCGCCGGTGGCCAGATCGATGCGCGCCACGGCGTTGCTGAGCAGGCCGGTGACGTAGGCGTGGCGGCCGGTATGGTCGAGGGCGACGCCGTCGGGGTAGAAGTGGTAGGCGCTGCCGCGCGAGCCCTGGTAGCGGTAGGGGTACTGGTCCGCCGGGAAGGGATGGAAGGCGAGCCGGTAGCGCTGCAGCTCGGCCAGGCCCGTGGCGGTCGGGCGCAGGGCGAGGAGTACGTCGCTCGCCCCGCCGGCGGCGTAGACGCGCCCGTCGGGGCCGGTGGCGAGCCCCTGGAAGAAGTCCTGGCGGGCGATGCGCAGCACGCCGGCGGCCGCGGCTTCGCCGGGCACGGTCTGGCGGTAGCCTTCGACCGCGCCGAGACGCTGCAGGTCGGCGGCGCGGTAGGCGGTGACGCTCTGGGCGCGGGTGGCGCCGCTCGAGAGCACGTAGGCGCGCGCGCCGGACAGGGCCACGGCGGCGGCGAAGTTGGGGGTGCCGGCCAGGGTGCCGATCGGGCTGATGCGCCGGCCGCTGGCGATCTCGTGGGTGATCGCCGGCAGGTCGGACAGGCGCCCGGTGAGTATCTGCGGGGTCCCCGCGTCCGCGGCGTCGGTGTCGGCCTGCGCGCCGCCGGGCGCGGCCAGGGTACCGAGCAGGCCCAGGCCGGCGGCCAGGGCCCAGTGGACGGCGCGGAGCCGGCAGCCGGGCGGCTGACGGCGCGGTCTCTGGCAACGCGGGGGCTGGCGACGCAGGGTCATGGCGGTCTCCTGATTGCTAGTTGCTGGCGTTGATCTGCACGACGACCTCGAAGGTGCGGGGTGCGGAGCCGAAGGACTTGGGGAACGGGGGGTACTTGAGCTGCCCGACGGTCTTGAGGGCGTCGCGGCGGATCAGGGGGTTGGCCCCGCCTGAGACCACGCGCACGTCCTGCGCGGCGCCGCCCTGGGGGCCGAGCACGAAGCTCACCCGCACGCTGCCGGACAGGCCGAGCTGGCGCACCATCTCGCCGACCACCACGTTGTTCTGGATCAGCACGTGCAGCGCCTGGCTGTAGGCGGCGATCGCCGAGGGGCTGGGCCCGGACACGGGGGCGACCCGCGGGGTCGGCACCGGCGACTTGACCACCTGCGGCGCCGGGTGCGGCACCACGTGCGGATGCGGCGCGGGCTTGGGCTTGGGCACGGGCTTGGGCTTGTGGTGCACGATGGGCTTGGGCCGCGGCTTGGGCTTGTGGTGCACGATCGGCTTGGGCTTGGGCTTCTTCGGGATCACGATCTGCGGCTTGGGGATCGGCGGCGGCGGCACGATCCTGGGCTGCACCACCGGTTTGGGTGGGGGCGGCGGCGGCAGCTTGACGAACTGCACCGTGGTCACCTGCTGCGGCATCGCCGGCGGCGGCGGGGCCGGGGCGTGGTGCCACGGCCACAGCAGCAGCACCACGATCAGCACTTCGAGCACGAGCGCCAGCACGAACGCCCGCGGCAGACCCAGCCGTGGCGGCGACCACGGCCCGAGCGGCGCCAGTGCGCTCATGGCGCCGCGCTACCGGCCGGCGCTGCGGCAGCCGGTGTCCCAGTGGGGGTCTTGCCGGCGGCGGTCTTGCCGGCGCCCGCCGGGGACCCCGCGCGCGTGGCCAGGCCGATCTTGCTGATCCCCAGCTCGCGCACGGTGTTCATCACCCCGGTCAGTTCCTGCACCGTGGCCTTGCCGTCGCTGGCAATGATCACGCTCACCGTGGCCTTGTCCTTGAGCGCCGACAGCGCCTGCTTGAGCGCGTCCAGGGTCACCGTGTGGTCCTGGTAGCGCACCGCACCCTTGTCGGTCACGCCGATGATCACGCTCTTGTGCGGCAGCTTGGTCGCCGTGCTCGCGCTCGGCAGGTGCAGCTTCACCCCGGTGTTGGGGATCATGTGCAGCACCATCAGCACGAAGAACACCAGTAGGAACATCATGATGTCGATCATCGGGATGATGTTCAGCCGCGGTTCCTGATGCTCGAAGTAGCGGGAGCGATCCATCTCACACGCCCTCGGCCTTGCGCGTGTCGCCCATGCCTAGGTGCGCGCCCAGCGCGCTGCGCGTCTCGAAGTGTTCCGCGCCGGTCTCGCCGTGCGCCTTGACGCCTTCGCCGTAGAAGCGGTTGATCAGCAGCAGCCGGATCAGGTCGAGCTGGTGCATCGCCAGACGCAGGCGCTTGTTCAGCAGGTTCAGGAACAGCACCGAGATGATCGCGATGAAAAGACCCATCCCGGTCGACACCAGCGCATCGGCAATGCCTCCGGTGGCCTTGACCGCCGCCCCGGAACTGCCCAGCACGTTGAAGGTGTCGATCATGCCGATGATGGTGCCGAACAGGCCCAGCAGCGGACCTAAGGTCGCCGCCGTGTCCAGCAGCCACAGGTACTGGTCCAGCCGCGGCATCGACCACAGCACTTCCTCGTCGAGGTGCTGCGACAGCGCGTCCGGCGTCTCGGCCTTGGACGCCACCGCCTGCAGGATCAAGCGCCCCTGCAGGGTGTGCGCGTACTCCTCGCCCAGCGCCTTGAGACCCCGCACGTCGCGGTAGTCAAGCCCCTTGAGCGAGGCCTCCACCCGGTTGCCCGCACCCAGCACCCGGTAGTAAAACCACAGCCGGTCAAAAATCACCGCCACCGCCACCAGCAACAGCAGCGCCATGATGATCGGCAGCCCGCCCGAAAGCTTGATCAGATGTACGACCAGTTCCATCAGCATATGTCCACGGTTAGTTGAACGAACGCCCTTCCCGGCTGACGCCGGAAAGGGCGGGGTAAATCCGGCCCTTACGGCCGCCGCTTAGAAGGAAGCGGTCAACGTCACGCCAGCGAAACGCGGCGCTCCTTCCTGCACGAGTTCATAGTTGCCGGTCGCACCCGCCTTGCCTTGAACATAGGCATAGGCGATGTACTTCTTGTCCAACAGGTTGTCGATGTAGGCGGCAACCTTGAGCTTCTTGACCATCGCCCCCGGAGTCTTCCAGGTGTACGCGACCTTGAGGTCCACCGTCTCGTAGGCCGGGATCGTGGTGTCGCTGGTGGTACCGCCGTTGTAGGCGATGTACTGGCGACCGACGAAATGGGAACTCAGATCACCGTACCAGCCGGCGTTTTCGTAGGCCAGACCCAGATTGGCGGTGTATTCAGGCACGTCCGCACGCCACATTCCGGCAGTCACCGTACCGTTGTCGCCGGTGAAGTCCTTGGTGTATTTGGCGTTGGTGTAACCGTAGTTGGCCTGCAGCAGAAAATGATCCAGCAGCGGCTTTTCGGCGGCGAGCGTGAAACCCTTGTAATCCGCCGTACCCGCGTTGTATTCCTGGGTCACACCCGTCACGTTGCTGTAGGAATAGCTGAAGATATGGGTGAAATGCCGATCGTACACAGCCGCTGAGAACTTGCCGAAAGCACTGCTGTAGCGGATACCGGCATCGACGCTGTCGACATATTCGGGCTTCACCGTGATCGGCTGCGGCATCGGGGTGGAACCGATCAGGCTATAGATCGCGCTGATGTTCGGCGCCTTGTAGGTGCGGCCGTAGTTGGCATACAGCTCGACCGGCTTGGCGGGGCTGAAGGTCACGCCGATGGAAGGCTCGGCATAGGTGAAGGTCTTGCCGGTGGATCCGCCGTAGTAGTAGTAGTACGCGGGATCATCGGCTGCGAACATCGAAACCTGCGCATACTTGACGCCGGGATAGATATGCAAACGCCCCTTCAGCAAGGACATGTTGTCCTGGGCATAAGCATCCCAGTAATTACGTCCGTCGTGTTCCACCCAGGCCGCGTTGTAACCCGTCGAGATGGGTGCCGGCTTGGAACCGTACCAACCTTCCTCGGAAAGCTCCTTGGCCTGCATCGCCATGCCGCCGACGGTCACCGTATTCGACGGCAGCAACAGGCTCAGGTGGATCTTGGCGCCGAAGTTGTGGTAGTTGTCGATGTAATGCTGGTACTGCGTACCGGCTGCTGCGGAACCGAACATCTGGGTCGCCAGCGCAGCATTGTAAATATTGAAGTTGTTACCGTACCCATTGAGCGCCGACGAACTCTTCAGATGCGTGGGCAAGCCATAGCCCAGATACGAGTTGTTGTAGATCGGATTGGCATATGCGGTACGGTCGTTCTTCGTCTGGTTGTAGAAAACCTTGAAGCCGCCGACGGCCATGGGATTGAGGAGCGAGTTAAGCCCCAGGATCACGTGAGTCGCATGCGAATCGACCCAGTTGCGCGCCACATCGGTGGGGTACTGATAATCGCTGCCGAACTGATCGATCAACGCGGACGGAATCATCTCCGGCATCTGCGCCTTTTCGTCGTTGTGGGCAACGATCAGGCTCAGCTGCGTCAGCCCCTGATCGAGCGGCTGCACGGCGGCCAGATAATACGAATTGACATGCGCGTAGACGTGCTGCTGAAAGCCGTTGGTATCGGTGTGATCGTATCGGGCCAGCACCTTGAAGCCGTTCAGCGACTGGAGCGCCCCCGAATTCGCTTGCACGCCCACGGTACTCATGTCGCCGTGCTTGGCGTAGGCACCGCCGCCCACGTTCACGTCCACACCCGGGGCCTTCGTGGGCATCTTGGGACTGAAGTTGATGTTGCCGCCCAGGGAATCCAGCGAGTTCTGCTGTGGCGTATTGGCGCCGCTGTAAACCTGAACATTGCTGATCTGTCCGACTGTCAGCGGGGTTACCGCATGATCATCGCCCTGACCGTAAATACCGCCCAGGAAGGTATTGATGATCGGCACACCGTCGAACGTGGTGCCGACCTCGGAGCTGTTGAACCCGTTGAGCGTGAAGGCCGTATCGCTGGTCAACAGGTTACCGGGACCGGAGCTCAGCACGTTGAACCCCGGAACATTCTTGAGAATCGACAGCAAATTGCTGGAAGGACTCGTATGTTCCACCTTGGCCTTGCTGACCGTGGCCACGGCCCTTTCGGGCGGCACGGTCTTGACCACCTTCTTGATCTGCACCGGCTGGCCGTTATCCGTGCTGTCGTCTCCCTGCGCATGTGCCGCTGTCAACGGCGACGCAATCATGACGACGCCCAAACCCAGCGCCGAAACACCCCCAAACAGTCCCTTGCCCTTGCTGTTCACCACTTACCCTCCGCGGTTTCGTCCGAAAGTCGACGGAGGTGCCCCCTCCGTCATCAAGGGCGGCATGGTATGTGAGAAATCGTGAATCCTTCGTTAAGAAACCGTGACCGTACGAACAAGAATGCGAGAACATTCAAACAAATAATCTTTCAGGAACTATCACGATCTCGCCTGGTCAAAGGTCATTTTTTCGCTCGAACCGTACCACCGGTTCGAGCCACCCGGCGACCCGAGTCTCGCCTCAAGACTCATCCGGGAGTGTCGGCGAGATTCCCGCGTCGATCTGTATGGGCGCATCGTCCTTGAGGGCGACACCGGTCAGGCGGCGGCTACGTGCGGCTGCAAGCAGGTATACCAGCTTGTGCGCGGCTGTGCTGCAGGGAAGCCCCTCGGGGCGGACGTTGCTGATGCAGTTGCGTTCGGAGTTCAGACGCCCCGGACGAGGAGCGTAGGTGAGATAGACACCCAGGCTGTCGGGCGAACTCAGTCCGGGGCGCTCGCCGATGAGCACGACCACGAGCGATGCGTTGAGCGCCTGCCCGACTTCGTCGCCCAGTGCCACGCGCGCCTGCTCGGCGACGACCAGCGGACCGATGCACCAGCCCTGCGTCCGCAACGGCGTCAGCACGGCCTCCAGCAAGGACGGCGCGTGGCGCTCGACCGCGAGCGACGAGAGCCCATCGCCCAACACGAAGACGACGTCGTAGCCGGCAGAGGGTTCGCCAGCCAGGCGCGCGGCGGCCTCCGGAGCTAGCACACGACCGAGATCGGGACGCTGCAGGTAGTTCGCGCGATCGGGCGCACGGCTGGCCGCGCGCAGCACCGGCAGCCCCAGCGGCGCGAGACGCGCGCACAGCGCGTCGACGTCCAGCGCCCGGTGCACGGCATCTCGCGCCTGGGCGTGCGCCAGACGAAAATCGAGCACCGCCTCGGTCGGCTGGCTGCCGCCAACGCGGCCCAGCGCGATGCGCGCATCGGTGAATCGCCTCAGACCGCGCCATGGATCGGCCTGCCCCGGCAGTCTGCGCCCTTCGCCGCTCATTCGCCGGCCGCCAGCGGATGGGTCAGCAGGGGATGCGCCGGCTCGGCCGGACGCAGCCGGCGGCCATCCTCGACGATGCCCATGGCCTCCAGCCAGGCCTCGAACTCCGGCGCCGGACGCAGGCCGAGCACCTGGCGCAGATACAGCGCATCGTGGAACGAGGTGCTCTGGTAGTTCAGCATGATGTCGTCGGCGCCGGGGATGCCCATGATGTAGGTGCAGCCGGCCGCGCCGAGCAGGGTGAGCAGCGCGTCCATGTCGTCCTGGTCGGCCTCGGCGTGATTGGTGTAGCACACGTCGCAGCCCATCGGCAGGCCGAGCAGCTTGCCGCAGAAATGGTCTTCCAGTCCGGCGCGTACGATCTGCTTGCCGTCGTAGAGGTATTCCGGGCCGATGAAGCCGACCACCGTGTTGACCAGCAGCGGCGAGAACGCCCGCGCCACGGCATAGGCACGCGCCTCGCAGGTCTGCTGGTCGACGCCGTGGTGCGCGTTCGCCGACAGCGCGCTGCCCTGCCCGGTCTCGAAGTACATCACGTTGTCGCCGAGCGTGCCGCGTCCCAGCGACAGCGCCGCCTCGCGCGCCTCGCCCAGCAGCGCGAGGTTGATGCCGAAGCCGGCGTTGGCGGCCTCGGTGCCTGCGATCGACTGGAACACGAGATCCACCGGCGCGCCGCGCGCTATCACCTCGATCTGGCTGGTGACGTGGGCCAGCACACAGGACTGCGTGGGGATGCGGTAGGTTTCGCGCACCTCGTCGATGAGTTCGAGCAGCGTGGTCAGAGCGCCCAGGTGGTCGCTGGCCGGATTGATGCCGATGACCGCGTCGCCGCTGCCGTAAAGCAGGCCGTCGAGCACGCTCGCCGCCACCCCGCGCGGGTCGTCGGTCGGATGGTTCGGCTGCAGCCGCGTGGCCAGCCGCCCCTTGAGGCCGATGGTGTTGCGAAAGCGCGTGGTCACCTCGCACTTGCTCGCCACCAGCACCAGGTCCTGCAGGCTCATCAGCTTGGACACCGCGGCGACCATTTCCGGGGTCAGCCCCGGTGCGAGCCGCGCCAGCACGGCGGCATCGGTTTCGTAGGCCAGCAGCCAGTCGCGGAAGCCGCCGACGGTGAGATGCGCGACCGACGCGAAGGCGGCCGCGTCGTGCGTGTCGAGGATCAGCCGCGTAACCTCGTCGTCCTCGTAGGGAATCAGCGCCTCTTCGAGAAACGCCCTGAGCGGCACGTCGGCCAGCGCACGCTGCGCCGCCACCCGTTCCACCGCCGATTCGGCCGCCAGTCCGGCGAACTGATCGCCGGAACGCAGTGGCGAGGCCTTGGCGAGCAGCGTACTAAGGTCCGCGAAGGCGTAGCGTGTGTCGCCTACCGTGTGTCTATACATGGGATGCGCCTCCTCGATCAGGTCCAGGGTTTGGCCAGCGCGACCAGCAGCCCGAAGGCCACCGCGATCGCCGTCCAGGCGGTCACCTGCCAGAACAGCAGCGGATTGCGCTCGTACAGGCTGCGTCGCCGCGCCACGCCGGCCGGTGCGCCCCTGCGGCCGGCATATTCGAGTTCATAGAGCAGTTCGAGCACGTCCTGATAGCGCTCGTCCGGGTCGCGCGCCATACCCTTCTCCAGCACCCTGCTCAGGTACGCCGGCAGGTCGGGCCGGTGGCGGTGCAGCGGGATAAACTGACGCAGCCCGTAGGGCGACTTGCCGCCGCTGAACATGCGGTACAGCGTGACGCCGAAGGCGAACACGTCGGAACGAGCGTCGCCGCTGCCGCCGGCAAACAGTTCCGGGGCCATGTAGGCCGGCGTGCCCGGCACCTCCGCGGGCGCCGGATCGAGCACGCCCGGCATGGCCGAGAAACCGAGATCGAGCAGCCGCAGCCCCCCGTCGCGCAGCAACATCACGTTCTCCGGCTTGATGTCGCGGTGGAATATCTCGCGCCGATTCAAGGTGTCTATCGCCTTTGCCAGACGACCTGCGATATCGATGCCCTCGCGCAGGCCGACCGGACTGCGCTGCAGCCGCGTCTCCAGCGTCTCGCCGTCGTAATACGGGCTGACCGCGTACAGCCGCGTCTGCCGGCCTGGCTCGGGCGGCAGGTAATCGATGAGGTACTGACTCTTCACCCGCCCGGAAATCCAGGTCTCGCGCAGGAACGAGCGGCGGATGTTCTCGTCGTGCTCCGCCCGCGGCAGCGGAAACTTGACGATCACCGGGTCGCCCTGAGGCTGGTCCGGGGACCGGGCCACGAACAGGCGGCTGTAATGTCCCGAATAGAGCACCGATCCAAGCAGGTAGCCGTCGACCGTGTCGCCGATGCGCGGCGGGTCGCCGATCGGCAGCGGGCCGATGACCCGTTCGAGGTAGTGCAGATCGAGCACGGGCAGCGCCATCACGTCGAGTACCACGGCGCTGGCGTTGTCCCGCCCGAAGGCGACCGCGGCCTCGATCAGGCGCTGCGCGGCGGTCTGCGCATCCGCCTCGGCCAGCAGCGGCGCGAGGCGTGCATCGGACAGAGCGCGGTGCAGGCCGTCGCTGCACAGCAGATAACGATCCCCTTCGGCCAGGCCGAGTACGTCCCAGTCGGCGGCGATGGCCCGTTCCAGCCCGACCGCGCGTAGCACCACGCCGCCGATCACCGCCGGCTCGTAATGGTCCGCGCCGATGCGCCGCAGACGGCCTTCGCGCAGGCGATAGAGCCGAATGTCGCCGGCACGCAGGAAATACGCCTGGCGCCCGCGCAGGATGAGCGCCGCGAAAGTCGCGGCCATGGCGGTCAGGCGTGGGTCGGAGCGCCCCTGGGCATGCACCCAGGCATTGGCCGCATCCAGCGCGCGGGCGGCCGCCCGTTCCGGACCCAGGGTTTCCGGCAGCTGATAGTAACCCTCGAGAAAGCTGCGCACGGTCACTTCGGCGGCCACCGCGCCGGCGGCCGAACCGCCCATGCCATCGGCCAGCGCGGCGACCACGCCCCGGGTTGCGGCACCGGCGGCTTCACCGAGCGCGATGCCGGCGTAGTCCTCGTTGACCGCACGCCGCCCGGCCACCGAGACGAAGCCGATTTCCAGTCCCGGTCCGACGCCGTTCGGCTCGATCACGATCATGGCGTCCCCGTCCTCGCCGAAATCGCCGCGGGCGCCGGTGTACCCCGGCGCCCGTGGGCCTTTGAGCGGCATCTTAGTCCGCGTCGGCATGCGGCGCTCAGGTCGCGTCACCCTCGTGCCGCGTCGGCTGCCTTTCCCGCAACAGCGCGATCAGATAGTCGGTGCTGGCGCAGGCCGTGCAGCAGTAGCGCCGCTCGGCGCCGTCCACCAGCCGCACCACCGGACGACGCCCCAAACGCAGCCGGCACACGGCACACTGGTCCTGTGCCGGCTCGGTAGCGTCCATCCTCAGACCTCGCTGCTCGCCCGCAGCTCGGGCGGGGCCACGTCCATGCTCGGGTTCATGTCGAAGAAGCCGACCGGCTTGAGGTGGAAGCCCACGTAGGCCACCGGCATCACCGGCCAGTCCTCCGGACGCGGGATGTGGTTGTGCCCGCAGGTGTACCACACCACCAGTTCCTGATCCTCCAGGGAACGGTTGGCGGCGGTGTAGACCGGCAGCCCGGTGTCGCCGTGGCTCTGATTGACGTACATGCCCGCCGCGAACATCTCCTCCGGCGCATAGGGCGTGACCCACAGGTGGTTGCGCATGAAGCCTGCGCGATTGACGACGCTCGCACCCGGCGTGGCGAAGGACAACACGTTTTCGCCGTGGACCAGCTTGTAGCCGACCGGCTGACCCAGCCGATTGAGCTTCTTGCGGTTGACGATCTTCCAGTAGCGCGCGGACATCGGCGCGATCGGACGCTGCGCGTCGGCCTCGCTCTTGAGCAGCGTGGAAACGGGATAGCAGCCGTTGCCCAGCGGATTGCCCGGCCCAGCCTCCTCCGACACCGTGTTGACCTCGTAGATGGCGTTCTCGTCGCCGTCCACGTTGAAGTGCAAGCGGAAGTTGAAGAAGTGCTGGTGGATCGGCGCATACAGCTGCTCCGATACCAGGGTGCCGTACTTGGGCATCTCGCCGGGCGGGAAGGCGCCGACGGACAGGCAGCCGGTGAGCTTGACCTCGAGCTGGATGTCGCCGGTCTGGTAGAAGTACCAGAAAAAGCCGTAGTCGTAGTTGCCCACGGTGGCGATGAACGACACCACCAGGCGCCGCGAACGCCGTACCTCGGTATGGTTGGTGCGCCAGTCGCTGTGCTTCCACAGGGTGCCGTAGTCCTCCTCATGCAGGCACACCGCCTTCGGGATCTTGACCGGCTCGCCCCGGCTATCGGTCATTACCGCGTCGAAGTACTTGATCGTGCCCAGGCAGTCGCAGCCCAGTTCCAGGCTGTTGGACAGGAGACCGATGCCGTATTCGCCCACGTCGAAGGCGTTCTTGCGATTGTGGTTCGGCCCGGGATCGCCGTAGGGCACCACCATTTCAGACAGCGAGGCGCGGTAGATGATCGGACGCTCGCTGCCGTCCTCGCCGTAGCCGATCTGGTACAGTACCAGGCCCTCGCGCGGCGTGAAGCCGATGCGGAACTTCCAGCGCTGCCACGAGATCTCGTGGCCGTCGACCGCGAAGCTCGGACCGTCGAGCTGGACGATGTCCAGCGGCTTCAGGTCGTCGCGCAGCGGACCGACCGAGTTCGCGGTGTAGTTGCCCGAGGGGGGCGGCAACGGCACGATGCCGTTGTCTTCCACCTTGAGCACGCGCATCTCGTTGAGATCGACGATGGTGATCACGCCTTCGACCGGCCGTCCGTAGCCGACGTCGTCATGACTCTCGCGAATCCAGGTCAGCGCACGGGAAAGGCGATGCCCGCTGTACTCCTCCTCGCCGTAGTAACCCGCCGACCACGGGTCGACGATGGCGTCCTCGAAGTTGGTGATACCGCGACGGCGCAGGGCTTCCTGCCACTCCGGCGAGGCCTTGACCGCATTCTCGCACTCCATGAACTCGTCGAGGTGGATCGGCGGCTGCACCCCGGGCACGTGGACCCAGGACTTGACCGCCGATTCGCTCAGCGAGACGACGGCTTCGTAGGTCTGACCGTCGCGGTTGTCGAGCATGATGAAGTGCACCTCGCGTGGCTGAGCCTCCCCAGCCTCGTACGCGGTGACCGCGTACTTGCTCGGCTCCTTGAGCGTCACCGACATGAAGCGCATCGACTCGACCTCGGCCTTGCCCTGCTTCAGGACGGAGACCGCCTGCCGGACTTCCTCGACCGACAGCGGTTCCAGAGGGTGGGGTGCGGCAGTCACCGCACCCTCCTCGGCAATTCTTTCATCGATGCCAGGCATTTCAATTTCCCTCTTTCCAGAGACTGGTACGCATGCCGGCGATCACTTCTTGCCGACGATGATTTCGGATTCGGAAACCTCCAGATCCTTCTCGATGTTCAGCAGGATCTGCGGGGATTTCTTCTTCAGCATCAACAGCCAGACCAGGCCTACCGCGAGATAGCCGATGAACAGGTACGGCAGGATGTTGTACGGATAGTCCGGCACCGGGTAGACGCTACCGACGAACGCGCCGAGCATCGCCAGTGCGGCCACTACGCCGACGATGACGTCGACGGGCTTGAGCTCACCCATTTTCTTGATGTAGATGGGTGCAGCCACGGAGATCATGAAATAGCCGAGCACGAAGCCGAAGGTCGCGATGGTGCCGAGAATGCCGAATGCGGTCAGGTAATCCATCTTCAGCATCAGCGTGGGCACGATGAAGGTCAGCACCGCGCTGATGGTCACCGCGATGTGCGGCGTGCGGTGCTTGGCATGCACGAAGCCCATCGAGCTGTGCACGAACTGATAGCGGCCCATGGAGAAAAGCAGGCGCGAGGCGGCGTTGACCGAAGCCAGGGCGCAGGCGAAGGCGCTGATCGCGGCACCGATGTAGATGAAGGTGCCGAGCCAGGGCACGCCGGCGGCCGCGGACAGGGTGTCGAGCGGGGCGCCGTCCTTGGCCAGTGCGGCGACGTTGTCGTTGAAACCGATCAGGATGATGTAGGTCACGATCACGAAGAAGGTGCCGACCATCAGGGTGCTGCTGAGGATCGCTCGCGGCACGGTCTTGAGCGGATTACGCGTTTCCTGGCCCAGGCTGGCTGCGCTCTCGAAGCCGACGAAGGAGAAGATCGCGAACACCGCGGCCTGCGCCACGCTGCCGGCGCTGGAACCCTTCAGCGCGAGCTGATTGACGTCGACCAGGCTGCCGGTGTGCTTCATGACGATAGCGCCGAGCAGGAACAGGATGACGCAGATCGACAGGCCTTCCAGGGTCAGGCCCACGCGCGAGGAGATCTTGATGTCGCGATAGGCCAGCAGCCATACCAGTGCGACCGTGACCGCATAGACCAGGATGGCCGGCAGCTTGATGCCGACCGGTTGCAGCACGCTGTCCAGGAACACCTTGACGCCGACGGTGACTGCCATGGCCGTGCCCAGATAGGCCACGATGAGCCCCCAGCCGACGATGCCGCCGGTGATCGGCCCCAGGCTGCGCGAGATGTAGACGAAGAAGGAACCGGCGGTGGCGTAACGGCTGGCCAGGCGGCTCAGGTTCCAGCCCACCAGCATCAGGCTGACCGTCGCCAGCGCATACACCAGCCACGTCGCATGGCCGGCCATGCCCACAACCACCGCGACGGCCAATGCCGGCATGAAGGTCGGCGACACATTGGCGATCGACTGCCCAATGGTTTCCACGAAGGTCAGGTTGTTGGACTTCAGGCCGACGCCGGAACTTTGCCCGGCGCCACCCAGGCCGATATCACTTTGTACCTTGCTCATGCAATTACCCTCTGATAATGAGAAAGACGAAAAGACGCGAAACCCCCACAGAACTGCTGGGCCCGCACGCCGAAACGCCGCACCCCGCACAAAACACAACCCCAGGATCCGTTGTTGTTCCCTTGCTACCCACTCGAACGACTCCTCATCGCTCCGCGGCCGCTTGGACCGCCGTAATAAACACCCGCAAGTAGACGATGGTTGATGTGGACAGGTGTTTTCTCATTTGAGGTACCACCCCCATGCCCGGCCGCTTTCGTAGCGTGTTATCTGTTTGACTTCGAGATAGTTCTGCAGCCCCCAGCGGCCGAGCTCGCGGCCGATGCCGCTCAGCTTGAAGCCGCCCCACGGCGCCTGGGTGAAGGTCGGCTGAGAACAGTTGATCCACACGATGCCCGCGCGCAGCGCACGGCTGACGCGCTCGCAGCGCTCCAGGTCGGCGGACATCACTGCGGCGGCGAGGCCGAAATCGCTGTCGTTGGCGAGCGCCAGCGCCTCGGCCTCGTCGCCGAAGGTCATCACCGCCAGCACCGGGCCGAAGATCTCCTCGCGCCAGATGCGCATCTCGCGACGCACGTCCACGAAGACCGTGGGCTCCAGGAAGTAGCCCTGCTCCAGCCCCGCGGGTCGGCGGCCGCCGGTAAGCAGGGTCGCGCCCTCGGCCAAACCGATGTCGATGTAGCCGAGCACACGCTGATACTGCGTCTCGCTGACCAGCGGACCGAGCAGCGTGCCCGCTTCCTGGCCGTCGCCGACCTTGATCTCGTGTGCGGCCTCGCGCAGGCGCTCGAGCACCCGCGGCGCGATGTCCTCATGCACCAGCAGACGCGAAGTGGCACTGCACACCTCGCCCTGGTTCCAGAAGATGCCGAACATGATCCATTCCACGGCCTTCTCGACGTCCGCGTCCTCGAACACGATGAAGGGCGACTTGCCGCCGAGTTCCAGGCTGACCGTCTTCACGTGCTGGGCCGCGGCATGCATCACCTTGATGCCGGTGGGCACGCTGCCGGTGAACGCGAGCTTGTCGACGCCGGGGTGATCAGCGAGCGGCGCGCCGGCCTCGGGCCCCGTGCCGGTGAGCACGTTGAGCACCCCGGGCGGCAACCCGGCGGCCTCGGCCACGGCACCGTATTCCAACGCGGTCAACGGGGTGTATTCGGAAGGCTTGAGCACGCAGGTGGCGCCCGCGGCAAGCGCCGGCGCGACCTTCCATGCCGCCATCAGCATGGGGTAGTTCCAGGGCACGATCAGCCCGGCCACGCCCACCGGCTCGTAGCACACGCTGCCGCGAAAACCGTCGGCACCGAGTTCGAGCGGCTCGTTCTGGCGCTCGTCGAGTTCCTCGGCCAGGTCGGCGTAATAGTCGAAACAGCCGGCAACGTCGTCGATGTCCCACTGCGCCTCCGGCAGCGGCTTGCCGTTGTCCAGCACCTCCATGTACGCCAGCTCGTCGCGCCGCGCACGCACCTCGGCGGCCATCGCGCGCAGGTAGACGGCGCGCTCGGCGCCCGTGGTGGTTCCCCAGGTCGCGAATGCGGCCCGGGCGGCGGCGACGGCGCGGTCCACGTCCTCCGCGATGGCCGCGGCCACCTCATGGAACACACGTTCGGTGGCCGGATTGACCACCGGCAGACGGCCGCCCGCCGCCGGCTCGACCCATTCGCCGTCGATGAACAAGCGGTCGCGGTAGCGGGGTTCGGGTTTCGATTCGGGTAGCGTGTTCATGGGTCTCCAGGAATGTGCGGGCGCTAGGGCCTGTTTACACGACTGAGCGACTGCTGCCGGAGCCGCTTTGCGTGGCTCGCCAGGCGCCGCGAGACGCGAAAAGCGGCCCGACCCTACGGGTTGCGGCTGAAAGGCCGCCACTCGGCGTTGCCCGTCGTTTATTTGGAATAACCAAACTGCACTCCTCGCGCCTTGACTGGCGCCTTTTCAGACACAACAGCATGCCGATCAATCATGTGGCAAACAGCCGGCCTTGCAGATAGCGGTCGATCATGTCGCAGGTCTGCGGGGTGAATTCGCGCCCGATCACGCGGGCAAGATCGGTTTCGCGATGCGAGCCCAGCCAGCCGATCAGCAGCAGCCGGCGCATCATCACGAAGGTCGGAATCATGGCGATGTCTACTTCGGTCAGCGGCACCTGCCGCGCGTAGCCGCGCACCCAGGCATCGATCAGTGCGGGCACGTAGTCGCGATGCTCGATGAAGCTGAGCGCGCTGCCGAGGTCGTACAAAAACCAGCCGTAGCCGCAGTCGTCGAAATCGATCACGCTCACCCTGCCCTCGTGCACCAGCAGGTTGGCCAGACGCAGGTCGGCATGGATCAGGCCGAAGCGCTGCGCCTCGGCGCCATAGGCCTCCAGGCGTGTGCGCACCTCGCGGATGCCGCGCTCGAGTTGCGCCGCGACCACCGCGGTCACGCCGATGCCGTGACGCGGCTCGCCCCAGATCGGGCGGCCGCCCAGGGTATGCTCGAAGTCCCACACCGGGCGTGCGAGCCGCGACCGGCCGGCGGTCCAGCGCCGGCTGTGCGCATGCAGTTCCGCGGTGATGCCGCCGAGTTGCTCGAACGCGGCAGCGAGGTCGCCCGATTCGTCCGGTTCCTCGCCGTCGAGGAATTCGAACAGCACGCTGTGACGCGCCTCCGGCTGCCGGGTCGCAAACGGCTGCACCAGCGCGCCATCCGCGCCCGCTATCGGCGCAGCGGTACGGATCGCGGTGTCGCGGCTGACCGCGGCCAGCCAGTCGAGCTCGATGGCGATGGCCTCCGCGCTGTGGTAGCCGAGGCGATGTACGCGCAGCACGTAGCGACGGTCGCCGGCCTGCAACGCGTAGGTGGTGTTCTCGGAATGATTGAGCAGGGAAACCTGCGTGTCGTCGGGCAGCCCCCAGCGCCACAGGTTGCCGGCCACGGCCTCGCCGATCGCTCCCAGATCGCTATCGGATACGGTCGCGGCGTAGGCCATCGCTCAGACCCCCGCCGCCGCGCGCGCCTGGCGCAGGCTCAGACGCAGCGCCTCCAGCACCTCGTCGGCCAGCCCCTGGTCGATCAGCATGCCCGGCTTGAACTGCAGCACGCTGGGATCGAGGCCGGAGAAGATCGCCCATACGCCGTGAGCATAGAGCGCGTTGCTGACGAATACCGCGCCCTGCGGATGGGCGAAGCGCAACCCCATCACCAGACCCTGCTGGCGCACCTCGGCCAGGAAGCCGTCGCTCTCCTCGCGCAGGATCGCGAGTTTCGCGGCGAAGTACGCGCTCATCGCACGCACGTTCTCGACCACGCCCGGACGCGTGCTGATCTCGAGCACCTTGGAGGCGACCCGGCAACCCAGTTCCGAGCCGCCGAAGGTGGAGATGTGACCGAAACCGTCCTGTTCCATCCAGCCCGCGGCCGCGTCGTTGACCAGCACCGCGCCGATCGGATACAGACCGCCGCCCAGGCCCTTGGCGGTCACCAGGATGTCCGGCGTCACGCCGTAGGTGTCCACGCACCACAGTTCGCCGGTGCGGCCGAGCCCGGTCTGCACCTCGTCGGCCACGTACATCGCGCCGTGGCGGGTACACAGCTCGCGCACGCCCTGCAGATAGCCCGGCTCCGGCAGCGGGAAGCCGTAGGTCGCGGGAATGGTTTCGATGATCACCGCGGCCACGTCGTCGCCGGCCAGCGCACGCACCATCGCGTCAAGATCGTTGAACGGTACCTTGACGAATTCGCCGGCGGCGCCGTTGGACAGAAACAGCTCGGAAAAACGCGGATCGCCGGTCGCCACCGCGAGGCCGGTGTGGCCGTGGTAGCACTTCTCCAGCGATACGATCTTGCGTCGCCGGGTGGCATACCGCGCCGACTTCAGCGCGACGTCGATCGCCTCGCCGCCGCCGCTCGCATAGATCGCATGTTCAAGCCCTGCCGGCGCCAGTGACGCCAGCTGCTCGGCCAGCTCGGCGCGCGCAATCGAGGGGAAATGGTGGTTGCCGATGTCGTATTCCTGCAGGGAATCGATCAGCGTCTGCACCAGCTCGGGATTGCGGTGACCCAGATTGTAGGTCCCCCCGTTGAGATGCATGTCGATCAGGCGCTTGCCGTCCATGTCGTAGAGGCAATAGCCCTCGCGCTTGCCGATCACGAGATCGATGCCGACGGACTGCCAGAAGCGCGTCTTGCCGGGATTCCAGAAGCGGATCGACTTGTCGAGCGTGTCCTGCTTGCGCGTGCTGCGCTCGGACGCCTGACCGAGCTGGGCCACGCTGGCGGCGAGTCCGGTCTCAAGCATGGGCCGGCTCCTTCATCCCGAGATGGCTGGCGGAGAACTTACGCATCGACCGCCCCCAGGGTTTCCGGCAGGATCTGACCGCCGTCGACGACCAGCGACTGTCCGGTGACGTATCCGGCGTTCTCCTGGGCGAAGAACAGCGCCGCGTGACCGATGTCCTCGACGTCGCCGAGACGCTTCATGGGAATCGAGGCACGCATGCTTTCGAGGTATTCCTCGCCCATGCCTGCCAGTCCCTCGGTGTAGATGTTGCCCGGGAGCACCGCGTTGACCGTGATGCCGTCGCGTGCCAGCTCGATGGCGGCGGTGCGCATGAAACCGAGCTGCGCCGCTTTGGTCCCACCGTAGTGCGACCAGCCGGGATAGCCCGTGATCGGTCCGGTGATCGACGAGGTGATGACGATGCGGCCGGCCGGGCTGCGGCGCAACGGTTCGAGTGCGGCCTGGATGCTGAACAGCATGCCCTTGACGTTGACGTCGAAGATCGCGTCCCAGTCGTCCTCGCTCATCGCGTCGAGCTTGGCCGATGGGAACATGCCGGCGTTAGCGCAGAGCACGTCGAGACCGCCGAAATGCTCCACCGTGGCGGCGACGACCTCCTGCATGGACGACTTCAGGGTCACGTCGCCGGGCACGAACAGCACCTTGCCGCCGCCCAGGGCGCGCAACTCGCCCTCCGCCTTGGCGCCCTGCTCGGCATCGCGGGCGGTGATCGCCACGTTGTAACCGTTTTTCGTGAACACGCTCGCGATGCCCTTGCCGATGCCGAGGCTGCCCCCCGTCACCAGTACCGTGCGACTGCGCATGCCGTTCTCCCAGAGGATCGTGGATTCACAAGCCGGCCGTCACGCTTTGCCACGCGACCCGCCGCCCCTTCCAGAACGCCGCTCTTTGGGCCGACTTTCTGGTCTATACCAGGCTATCTAGGAAAAAACGTGCCACCCTCGGTGTTGAAGATTTTTTTAATTAAATATCATCTAGTTAATTTAAATAATATCCATGGACCAAGCACGGATAGCAGACAGACGAGCGCACATTTTGTGTGCGCGACACCGCAGATGCGCACACAAATGCACCGCTGGCAGTGGGATCAGGCTGTGGAGGTAAGGCGGATTTCGATGGCGCCCGGCAACCAGCACTCCACGTCGAACTCGATCAAGACTTTGCCGGAGTAGCGGGCACGTTCGATGGACAGGCAGTGGGTCGCCGGAGCGACGCCGAGGGCGGCCGCCTGGGTCGCGTCGAGCAGGGTCGAACGGACCTGGGTTTCCTCGCGGTCGATGTCGATGCCGTAGCCGTCCTTGAGCAGCGCGGTGACCGAATCGGCGAGGTTGCGGCCGAGCACGCCGGGCAGCACTTCGGCGGCGAGGTAGATGGTTTCGGACATCACAGCGCGTCCGTCCAGAAAGCGCACGCGGCGCAATCGGCAGACCGACGACCCCAGCCTATCGCGTGCCGCTGTGGGCACTTCGCGCAGGCGTACGCGGCCGCTTTCGAGCAGACGGATTTCTGGCCGCCGGCCCTGGGCCTCGGCCATCGCCTTGTAGTTGGCGCGGCGTTCGAGGTCGTAGACGAAGCGCGGCGGGCTGACGAACCAGCCGCGCCGGCTGACCCCGTAGATCAGGCCGTCGGCCTCCAGCTTGAGCAGCGCCGCGCGCAGGGTCTGGCGCGAAACCTTCACCGTTTCGCTCAGCTGGCGTTCGGAAACGAGTTGCTCGCCGGGTTTGAGCTGCCCGTCGCTGATCTGTGCGGCGATGTAGTCTGCAGCCTCCTGATAGCCTGACATCCTTCTGCTCCCCAAGGACACGCCGATTAAATGGCTGCGCGCGCGATCTGCTGCGTTGCGCGCTGCTCGCTCCCTCGCCTATCCATTCGATATGTCTCGATCGCTGGGCTGCATGCGCCTTGCATCTCATCCCGCCCGCTCATTTAATCGGCGTGTCCCTACGCTCGACGATGGAATCGGCGAGGTCGGTGCCGCCCGGGCGGGTACGCGATCAGGCGCTCGCGGCGCATCATCGCACACCCCCGCACGGCTGCGGCAGCTCAGCGCGCCGCACGCGCGAACCTCAGAAACAGTTGCGTCAGGCGCTCCGGCAAGGCTTCCATCCGGTCCAGCACCAGAAAATGGGCAGATCCGAAGATGCGCTCGACGTAGGCGTCCGCGCGCGGATCGAGGCTCACGCAGAAGGTCTGCACCCCTCGCGCGCGCGCCTCCAGCACGGCCCGGCGCGCGTCATGCACCAGATGCGCCTCGTCGAACACATCGATGTCCGAGGGTTCGCCGTCGGTCACCACCATTAGCACCCGGCGGTGCGCCGCCTCCCGCACCAACTCCTCCGCGGCATGGCGGATTGCGGTGCCCATGCGTGTCGAGCCACCGCCTTCCAGCGCGCACAGCCGTCCGCGCACAGGCTCGCCGAAGCCTTCGGCGAAATCCTTGACCCGCACGTAGTCGATCTCGTGACGCCCGTTGGAACGGAAGCCGGCGATCGCCAGCGCGTGGCCCAGACCGCTCATCACCTGACCCAGCAGCAGCGCCGCCTCGCGTGCGAGTTCGAGCACGCTGCGGCCGCTCGCCGGGTCCGCGGCATTGACCGATTCCGACAGATCCAGCAACAAAGTCGCGGTGAAGACCGGATCGTGTAGCGTCTGCCGGCGCTCGTACACGAAGGCGTCCGGCACCTGGCCGTTGCGGATATCGGCAAGAATGCGGATGGCGGCATCGAGATCGAGATCGTCGCCGCTTTCCTGCGCGCGCAGGCGTACCACCCGGCGCGCGCGCAGCGCACCGACCACGCCGTGCAGGCGACGCAGCAGCGGTGCGCGCGCCGCGAGCAGCCGTTCGGCCGCCTCGGCGTCCCCCACCGCGGCCGCACGCTCGCGCAGGGTGCACCAGTCCGGGCGCGCAAGGCCCAGATGTTCGAACCACTCGGGATAGCGCACGGCCTCGGATTCGGATTCCGCCTCCGCGCTGACGTTGAAGGACAGCCGGGCCCGTTCCGGATCGACCTCGACGCGGTAGCCAGCGCCCGTGTCGCCGCCCGTCTCACCGTTCTCGGCAAAGGCGAAGCGCCTGCCCTGTTCGGACTCTTCCAGAAACGCCTCGGGGTGCGTCGCCTGCGGCTCCTGCGGCGCCGCCTCCTCGGTCTCGCCGGACAGCATCTCGCGCACCTCGCGCCAGAGATGGCGATTGTCGTCACGGTAGCTCGCCAGCGGCGGCGGTGCACCGCCCTCGTCCATGGACAGACGCATCTGGCCGAGATCGTGCGCGAGCCGAAGCCCGATCTCGCGCGAGACCGCCGGTTCGTGCAGGCGGGGCAGACGTTCCAGGAACAGGGACACTCCCTTGTCCACCCAGTAATCGTCGCGGTAGGCCGCGTGCGGCGCCGCCAGCGCCCGCGCCAGCTGACCGATCAGGCGCGCGAAGGGCATGCCGTCGTCGGTGAACGGCGGATGCAACGCCAGCCAATAGGCACGCAGGCGCGGAAAGCGCGCCGCAGCCAGCCACTCCACCCGCGCATCCTCGATCAGATCGACCAGCAGACGTTGGCGCGGCTTGAGCGCTTCGGGATCGAAAGGGGTCGAATAGAGCGCATGGGCGGCGGCATGCACCGCCGCAGCGCGATAGTGGGTGATGGCCGGCAACTCGCCGGCCGGACGCATGCGCGCCGGCAGCAGGATGGTCCGCTCGCGCAGGATCGGCCGCGTCGCGTCCTGGTCGTCGGGCAAGGCCTCGACCTCGAAACCCTGCCCCCACAATGCGATGAGATAAAGCGTCAGTCGGCGACGCACGTCGACGAGGGCGACGGCGTCCCCGTTTTCTCCCGCCGCCACGGCGGGCACCTCGTCATGTCTACGGGCCAACATGCGCACTCCCTGCCCGTGCGGCGGGGCGCGTTCGCGCACCCCGCCGCCGGAGTCCAAGCGGAACGGCCCGCAGGCCGCTCATGGCACGCCTACTTGTGACCGCCCGGGGTGGCCTCGTTGGGAATGCCCGGAATCGGGCACTCGGCGGTGCCGGGGGTCGCGCGGGTGATCTTCTCCACGTTCTCGCGTGCCTGGGCCGGATCGGTGATCCAGGTCTTGTAGAACTCGTAGGGGCATTCCAGGGCGCCGTTGACGTCGTCGCCGGAGTTGATCATGCCGGTGTAGCCGCGGTGCAGCAGCTTGTACAGGTGGTTCTCGGACTGGCCGTGCTTGCGAGCATCGCGGATCTGCGAGACGGACAGCTCGGCGTACTGGATGCCGTATTCCTCTTCGCCGCATTCGCCGAGGGTGCGGCCGTCGAAGCCGACGATGGCCGAGTGGCCGAAGTAGGAGTACACGCCGTCGAAGCCGGTGGCATTGGCCACGGCGACGTAGCTGTTGTTCATCCAGGCCATCGCCTTGGCGACCACCACCTGCTGGTCCTTGGACGGATACATGTAGCCCTGGCAGCGCACGATCAGCTCGGCGCCCTTCATCGCGCAGTCGCGCCAGATCTCGGGGTAGTTGCCGTCGTCGCAGATGATCAGGCTGACCATCAGCCCCTTGGGGCCCGCGGTGACGTAGGTCTTGCCGCCCGGATACCAGCCCTCGATCGGACACCAGGGCATGATCTTGCGGTACTTCTGCACGATCTCGCCCTGATCGTTGATCAGGATCAGGGTGTTGTACGGGGCCTTGTTGGGATGCTCCTCGTGGCGCTCGCCGGTGAGCGAGAACACGCCCCAGGTCTTGGCCTTGCGGCAGGCCGCGGAGAAGATCTCCGTCTCTGCGCCCGGCACTTCGGAGGCGGTCTCGTACATCTCCTTGGCGTCGTACATGATCCCGTGGGTGCTGTATTCGGGGAAGATGACGAGGTCCATGCCGGGCAGGCCCTGCTTCATGCCCACCACCATGTCGGCGATCTTGCGGGCGTTCTCCAGCACCTCGGCCTTGGTGTGCAGGCGCGGCATCTTGTAGTTCACGACGGCGACGCCGACGGTATCCGCGCTGGACGAAATGTCTCCATGTCTCATGGGTGAAAACTCTCCGGATCAGTGTTGAATCCCCGTTCGGGGGACTGGCCGGCGACCGCGGGAGGCGGCAGCCGGGTCAGCAATGCCGACGCTAGTGCCCGAGCATCCACGGGCGGGCGGCGGAGGCGGCTGCGGTCTTGAGCGCGGGCTTGGCCGCACCGGTACCGCAGGTATGCGAGCCATGGCAGCCGCAGCTGCGCTTCGATGCCCGCCGCGGCTCATGCGCGCTCTTCTCGCTGCGCGCATGGGCCTGACGCAGCGCGGACGGCATCAGCGCCAGCGCGGGCGCGGTAATCACCCGCGGGGCATCCTCGCCGCACGCCGGACAGGCCGCGGGCGCCGACGCGCGCGCGATGGGCGCGAACGCCGAGAAATCCCCGCAGTCGGGGCACGCGTAGTCGTACAGAGGCATCGTCGCGACCTCCCTCAGCTGGTGGAGGCCAGGCTGACGCCCGGATCGACCAGCAGCTTCGGTCCTTCGGCGTCGGGGTTGATGTCGAAGTCGAAGATCCCGGTCGGCAGCCACAGCGTGGCGCAGGCGTTGGGAATGTCGACGATGCCGCTGATGTGGCCCTGCACCGGCGCGGTGCCCAGGATCGCGTAGGCCTGCTCGCCGGAGTAGCCGAACTTCTTGAGGTACTCGATGGCGTTGAGGCAGGCCTGCTTGTAGGACACGTGCGCGTCGAGGTAGTACTGCTTGCCCTTCTCGTCGACGGAAATGCCCTCGAAGATCAGGTAGTCCTCGTACTTGGGCGACAGCGGGCTCGGCTTGAACACCGGGTTCTTGATGCCGTACTTGGCCACGCCGCCCTTGATCAGACTGACGCGCAGATCGAGGTAGCCGGCCATCTCGATGGCGCCGCAGAAGGAGATCTCGCCGTCGCCCTGGGAGAAATGGATGTCGCCCATGGACAGCCCGGCCCCGTCCACGTAGACGGGGAAATAGACCTTGGAGCCCTTGGTCAGGTCCTTGATGTCGCAGTTGCCGCCGTGCTCGCGGGGCGGCACGGTGCG
Organism: Acidihalobacter aeolianus; assembly: GCF_001753165.1. Lineage (GTDB taxonomy): Bacteria > Pseudomonadota > Gammaproteobacteria > DSM-5130 > Acidihalobacteraceae > Acidihalobacter > Acidihalobacter aeolianus. The sequence continues at coordinate 1,095,291 of NZ_CP017448.1, read as the reverse complement.
CGCGCCCTCCTTGGCCGCCTTGGCCGCCGCGTCGCCGGTCAGGCGTCCCATCAGCGCGGTGTCCTCGTAGGGCAACGCGGCCAGCGGCGGCACGCGCTCGGGGTCGGTGGCGACCAGCTCGGCCTCGCGCTTGTTCCACTCGGCAAGCAGCTCGTGCGAGGGCAGGCAGCCGATCAGGCCGGGGTGCATCACGCCGGCGAACTGCACGTTCGGGATGTGGCGCGAGGAGGTGTAGATGCCGTGGAAGTCCCAGCAGGACTTCTTCGCCTCGGGGAAGTGGTCGGTCAAGAAGCCGCCGCCGTTCTCGAAGGCGAACAGGCCGTTGAAGCCCCAGGCCGAGTCGGGCAGCACGCCGACGTCGAGAATGTCGACCACCAGCAGGTCGCCGGGCTCGGCGCCCTCGACCCCGACCGGGCCGCTGAGGTAGTGAACCTTGGTGAGATCGACGTCGCGCACGTCGTTGGCGCTGTCGTTGTTGCCGATCTGGCCGCCGGTCCAGTCGATGCATTCGATGCGGAATTCGGCGCCGGGCTTGACCATGGCCACCATCGGGATGTCCGGGTGCCAGCGGTTGTGCAGGACGTCGGCCTGCTCCTCGGGGGATTTGTTTATATCTACCTTGATCAGGGTTTCCATCTCAGATACTCCCTAGATAAAGCGGGTTGCAGAAGGCGCGGCGCTCCGGCCGCGCGCGCCGCCCCTGCCCGGGACGGCGCGCGTTCTCGTCGCAGAGCGGGCGCTAGCCGCAGCGCTCGGGTGCGGTCACGACCTTGACGCCGTTGATCGAGGTTTCCGTCTTGCACATGTCGTGGCAGGCGGATTCCAGCGAGCAGCACAGCGAGCAGATCGGACCGTCGTGGTGCGGGCAGCAGGCCATGTCTTCCTTCTCGTACTCGAAGCCGCACGCGGTGCAGTTGAGCAAGTCATGGTGCGTGCCCGCGTGGTAGTGCGGGTCGCGGGCGATGTAGTACTTGCCCTTGGTGACCAGCGCGATGATCGGCGAGAGCACGAAGGCGACGCCCAGGGCGATGAAGGTCGAGAAGGCCTGTGCATAGGCGCCGAAGAAGTTGAAGAAGGCCAGGATCGAGATGATCGAGGCGATCACCATGGCGCCGAAGCCGACCGGGTTGAAGTTGTACAGGTGCGCACGCTTGAACTCGAGGTACGACGGGCTCAGCTTGAGCAGCGGCTTGTTGATCACGAGATCCGCCACCACCGCGCCGATCCAGGCCACCGCGACATTCGAGTAGAAGCCGAGGATGTGGCCGAGGACGCTGAACATGTTGGCCTCCATCAGCGTCAGTGAGATGCCGACGTTGAAGAAGATCCAGACCACGCGGCCGGGATGGGTGTGCAGGGTACGCGAGAAGAAGTTGGACCAGGACAACGAACCCGAGTAGGCGTTCGTCACGTTGATCTTGATCTGCGACAGGATGACGAAGAAGGTCGCGATGGTCAGCGCGGCGAAGGCGCCCGGGAAGATGTAGTTGAAGCCGTGGATGTACATCTGGATCGGCTCGTTGGCCTGATCGAGTGGGGTGCCATTGGAAGCCGCCACCGAGGCGAACAGCGAACCCATCAGCTGCTTGCTCGCGCCGAGGATGACCCAGCCCGGACCGGCCAACATCACCGCCAGCCACCACTTGAAGCCATTGCTCTTGGTCTTCGTCGGCATGAAGCGGAGGTAGTCGGCCTGCTCGCCGATCTGTGCGATCAGCGACAGGGCGATGCCCGCGGCGCCGCCGAACAACAGCGGATTGAAGCCGGACGAAGTGGCGTGGCCCTTGAAGGAGGTCCAGTCGGACAGCGCCTGGTGGTCACCTATGAGCACCGCGATCAACGGCGCGAACAGCAGGGTCAGCCAAATCGGCTGGGTCCATACCTGCAGCTTGGACAGCAGTGTCATGCCGAACACCACCAGCGGGATGATGATCAGCGAGGCGAGTGCGTAGCCCCAGGGCAAGGGTATGTGGAAGTAGATGTTGAAGGCCTGCGCCATGATCGAGCCTTCGAGCGCGAAGAATATGAAGGTGAACGAGGCGTAGATGATCGAGGTGATGGTCGATCCCAGATAACCGAAGCCAGCGCCGCGGGTCAGGAGGTCGACGTCGACGTTGTACTTGGCCGAGTAGTAAGCGATCGGAATACCGGTCAGGAAGATGATCAACGCCGCGGCGAGGATCCCCCAGAGTGCATTGGTGAAACCGAACTGGATGGCCAGCGAACCGCCGATGGCCTGGTCCGCGAGATAGGCGATGCCGCCCAGCGCCGTGGAGGCCACCGCAAACTCGGACCATTTACGGAACGAGGACGGTGCATAGCGCAGCGAATAGTCCTCGAGGACCGGGTTGCTGACGAGCTTGTTAAACGAACGGGCTCCGCGCCCGCCGGATACTGACGATGATGGTGTACTCATGATTTTGCTTCCTCGCCTGTGGCTTTGTCGCGCAAACTCGGCCCGCCGGCTGATGCCGAAATTTCCCCTAGCGTCGCAGGCCCCCCGTTGCCCCGCCCCGGTCGCAGGCGTTCCGTCCGGGATGTCGACGCGGGAGCGCTCCTATCGACGTCAACGAGCTTACAAAGCCCCCGTCATCCCAGGAATACGTCAATCTCCGGTGCTCCAAAACGGCGCATGAGATCAATAACACATTGAAAATAAATAAAAAACAAAACAATTCATGACGTTCGATACGTCATACGACGTATAGTGACGTACGCAAGGGGAGCGGCATCCTGCGCCGGGCGCTCCGGCAACGGAGACGTCAAGGGAGGCTCGTGCACGCCATCATCGGGATACGGCGGCAGTCATGCTCAAGATGAACATCAAAAATACGCGGGCCACGACGGCGCAAGGGCAGACGCCGCCGCGGCGCGTGATCAAGTTCCGCCGCGACTACAAATCCTGGGTCGCGGACGAGACGCTGGAAGACTATGCGCTGCGTTATACGGCGCGAACCTTCCGCAAGTGGTCGATCTTCCGCGTCGCCAACACCGCCTTCGGCGCGGTCTCCTTCCTGGCGCTGGAGGCCATCGGCGGCACGCTCGCCGTGCAGTACGGTTTCATCAACACCTTCTGGGCGGCACTGGCAGTCGCGCTGGTGATCTTCGTGACCAGCCTCCCCATCGCCTATTACGCCGCCCGATATAACCTCGACATGGATCTGCTGACCCGCGGCGCAGGCTTCGGCTACATCGGCTCGACCATCACCTCGCTGATCTACGCCTCGTTCACCTTCATCTTCTTCGCCATCGAGGCGGCAATCATGGCGCAGGCGCTGCACCTGTATCTCGGCGTGGGCATCACGCCTTCGTACCTGTTCAGCGCGCTGGTGGTGCTGCCGCTGGTCGGCTACGGCATCACCGCGATCAACCGCCTGCAGATCTGGACCCAACCGCTGTGGCTTGTGCTATTGACCCTGCCCTACGCCTGCGTGCTGTGGAAGGACCCCGGCGTGGTCCATCAGCTGATCGCCTTCGGCGGCGAGGACGGCAGGCACGCACACTTCAACCTGCTCGCCTTCGGCGCCGCCACCAGCGTCACCCTGGCCTTGATCGCCCAGATCGGCGAGCAGGTCGACTACCTCCGCTTCATGCCGCCCCTCTCGCAGAAGAACCGCAGCGGCTGGCTCGCCGGCGTGGCCTTCGCCGGCCCTGGCTGGATCGTCTTCGGTGTGCTCAAGCTGCTCGCCGGCACCCTGCTCGCCTACCTCGCGCTGCGCGCGGGCGCCTCCGTGGCTGAGGCCCGGCAACCTGCGGTGATGTACCGCGAGGGCTTCGGTTACGTGTTCGATTCCCCGACACTGGCCCTGGGCGTGGCCGCGCTGTTCGTCGTGGTCTCGCAGATCAAGATCAACGTGACCAACGCCTACGCCGGCTCGCTCGCCTGGTCCAACTTCTTCGCGCGCATCACCCACAGCCACCCCGGACGCATCGTGTGGCTGGTGTTCAACGTGCTGATCGCCCTGCTGCTGATGGAAATGGGCGTGTTCGACGCCCTGGAGCACGTGCTGGGGCTGTATTCCAACATCGCCATCAGCTGGGTCGGCGCGCTGGTCGCCGACCTCGTGATCAACAAGCCGCTGGGCCTGAGTCCGCCGGGGATCGAGTTCAAGCGCGCCTACCTCTACGACATCAATCCGGTCGGCTTCGGCGCCCTGCTGATCGCCTCGACGCTGTCCATCATCGCCTTCACCGGCTGGCTGGGCCCCTTGGCGCAGGCCTTCTCGGCGTTCATCGCCCTGGGCACCGCCTTCGTCACCGCGCCGGTGATCGCCTGGCTGACAGGAGGTCGCTATTACCTCGCACGACCACCCGAGTCGAGCAAGCCGGCAAAGGCACAACGCTGCGTCATCTGCGAGAAGGAATACGAAGGCGAGGACATGGCACCCTGCCCAGCCTATCGCGGCCCGATCTGCTCGCTGTGCTGCACGCTCGATGCTCGCTGCCATGACCTGTGCCGTCCGGGCGCGGGTATTGCCGACCAGTTCGTCGGAGCTCTGCACTGGCTGTTACCGCGCCCGGTCTCCGCGCGCGTCAACACCCGTCTCGGCTACTACCTGATGCTCATGGTGACCACGGCGCTCGTGCTGGGCATGGTGCTGTCGCTGCTGTATCTGCAACAGGCAACCGGGCCTGCCACGCCAGAAACCCTGGTCGCACTGCGCTCGATCCTGATCAAGTTCTACGTCGTGTTGTTGATGTTCGCTGCTGCCGGCTGCTGGTGGCTGGTGCTGACGGTGGAAAGCCGCTACGTCGCCCAGGACGAGTCCAACCGTCAGACCCATCTGCTGATGAACGAGATCGAGGCGCACCGCCAGACAGATGCCCAGCTGCAGACTGCGATCCAGGTCGCCGAGCGCGCCAACCAGGCCAAGAGCCGTTACCTCGCAGGTATCAGCCACGATCTGCGCACGCCGCTCAACAGCATCCTCGGCTACGCGCAGATCGTCGAACACGACCCGGCCGTGCCGGCCAACCGACGCGACGCCATGCGCGTGATCCGGCGCAGTGGCGAGCACCTCGTCTCGCTGATCGACGGCCTGCTCGACATCTCCAAGATCGAGGCCGGAAAACTGGTCTTCGAGCAGGAACAGATCCATTTTCCGCAGTTCGTCGAACAGATTGCGGACATGTTCCGTCTGCAAGCCAGCGACAAGGGGCTTGAATTCCGTTACGAGGTGACGGGCGACCTGCCCGGTGTGGTGCGCATCGACAAGAAACGCCTCGGGCAGATCCTGATCAACATCCTCGGCAACGCGATCAAATTCACCGACCGCGGTCACGTCGCCTTTCGCGTGTTCTATCGCGGGGAAATGATCCGCTTCGAGATCGAGGACACCGGCATCGGCATCTCCGAAGCCGACCGCGAGCGCATCTTTCTGCCCTTCGAACGCGGCGGCAATGCCGCCGGCTATGCCAGCAGCGCAGGCCTTGGCCTGACCATCGCCAACATGCTGACCACCCTGATGGGCGGCGAACTGACCGTGCATGCGCCCAAGGCCGGCGGCAGCCTGTTCCGCCTGCGCCTGTTCCTGCCCGAGGTGCGCAACCCGACGCAGATCGCCAGTCTGCCGCCGCCCGACATCACCGGCTACCGTGGGCGACGCCGGCGCATCCTGGTGGTGGACGACGAAATGGTCGACCGCGGCCTGTTGCTCAGCGTGCTCAAACCGCTCGGCTTCGAGGTCGCCGAGGCGGAATCCGGCATCGAGGCGCTGCGTTCCGCGCCCGCGTTCCAGCCCGACATGATCCTGATGGACCTGACCATGCCGGGACTCGACGGCTGGGAGACCGGCCGCCTGATGCGCCAGAACGGCATTTCCAACGCGCCGATCCTGGTCATCTCCGCCAACGTGCAGGACCTCGGCCGCAAGAATGCCGCCGGTATCACCCGCGAGGACTTCATCAGCAAGCCGGTCGACATCGACGCCCTGCTTGGGCGGCTGCAGGTCCGTCTTGGCCTGGAGTGGATCACACGCCACGACGCGCCGGACACGAACGTCACGACGGAGCCGGAACGACCCGCCGTGCCTCCCTTATCGACCGCGACCGCCACGGTGCGTCCCGACGCCAAGACCCTGCATGAGTTGCGCGAGCTTGGCAGCCTGGGGTACATCCGCGGCATACTCGACCGCTTGGACGAAATGGAACGTCAGGATGCGGGGTTGACGGGCTTTACACAGCGCCTGCGCGAGCCGGTGCAGCATTTTCGCCTGCACGAGTACCTGGAATTGCTGGAAAAGGTTTCACAGGATGGATAAGCCGACATCCCAGTCCGGCACCGTGTTGCTGGTGGACGACGCGCTGGACAACCTGCGGGTGATCCACGATAGCCTGCAGGAGGCCGGCTATGCCGTGCGCGTGGCCACCGACGGCTTCGCCGCAATCGAGAGCGTGCGCCGGATGCCGCCGGACGTCATCGTGCTCGACGCGATGATGCCCGGCATCGACGGCTTCGAGACCTGCCGCCGCCTCAAGCAAAGCCTGGACACACGCGAAATCCCGGTGATCTTCATGACCGGCCTGAGCGACACCGAACACATCGTGCAGGGCTTCCAGGCCGGGGGCGTGGACTATGTCACCAAACCGGTGGTCATCGAGGAACTGCTGGCACGCCTCGCCACCCACGTGCATCGCGCGCAACTGATGACGCACACGCGCGCGGCAATCGATTCCGCCGGGCGTGCGATCGTCGCCTTCGATGGCCTTCAGCACGTTACCTGGGCCACGCCGCTGGCACAGCGCTGGCTGCAGCCCTTGCTCGAGGACGAGCGCCTGCCGCTGCCGCTGCGCCACTGGCTGCACGGTTCGGATGCTGGCGAGACGCCTTACGCCCTATGGCACGAGGGCGAACGCCTGCTGTTCAGCCTGCTCGAACCGGGGCTGCTGTCCATCCAGCGCCACGCCTCGCTACCCGAGCCCGAAACCCTTACACGCTGGTTCCCGCTCACCTCGCGGGAGGCGGAGGTGCTCTACTGGGTGACCCTGGGCAAGACCAATCGCGAGATCGGCGAGATTCTGGCCATCAGCCCGCGTACCGTGAACAAGCACCTTGAGCACGTGTTCGAGAAGCTCGGCGTGGAAACGCGCACCGCGGCGGCCTCGCTGGTGCTCAGCCGCGGGCAGAGTTGAGGGCTCAGCCTGCGCGCAAGCGCTTGTAGTACGCGATCAGGCCATTGGTCGAGGCATCGTGGCTGTCCACAGGGGCGTCGCCCTCAAGTTCCGGCAGAATGACCTTGGCCAGCTGCTTGCCCAGCTCGACGCCCCACTGGTCGAAGGAATCGATGCCCCAGATCACCCCCTGCACGAAGATCTTGTGCTCGTAGAGGGCGATCAGCAGGCCCAACGAATGCGGCGTAATCTGGCGCAGCAGCAGGGCGTTGCTCGGGCGGTTGCCCTGCATCACCTTGTGCGGCGCCAAGCGCTCGACCTCATCCTCATCCAGACCCTGCCCGCGGAGTTCGGCTCGCACCTCGTCCAGCGTGCGGCCGCGCATCAGCGCCTCCGGCTGGGCGAGAAAATTGGACAGCAGGATGTCGTGATGCGTACCCACCGGGTTGTGCGAGACGGCCGGCGCGATGAAATCGCAGGGGATCAGACGCGTTCCCTGATGGATCAGCTGGTAGAAGGCATGCTGACCGTTGGTGCCCGGCTCGCCCCAGACCACCGGCCCGGTCTTCCAGGATACGATGCGTCCTTCGCGGTCGACATGTTTGCCGTTGCTCTCCATGTCGCCCTGCTGGAAGTAGGCGGGGAAGCGGTGCAGATACTGGTCGTAGGGGAGAATCGCCTGGGTCTCGGCGCCGAAGAAGTTGATGTACCACACGCCGAGCAGGGCCAGGATCATCGGCATGTTCTGCTCAGGCGGCGCGCTGCGGAAATGTTCGTCCATCTGATGCGCGCCGGCCAGCAGGTCCTCGAAGGCGTCCATGCCGATGTACAACGCGATCGGCAGGCCGATCGCAGACCACAGCGAATAGCGCCCGCCGACCCAGTCCCAGAAGGCGAACATGTTGGCGGTGTCGATGCCGAAGTCATGCACCGCCTCGGCGTTGGTCGACACGGCGACGAAATGGCGCGCAACCGCCTTTTCGTCGCCGTAGTAATCGAGCAGCCATTCGCGCGCGGTATGTGCGTTGGTGAGGGTTTCCTGGGTGGTGAAGGTCTTGGAGGCGACCACGAAGAGCACGCTTTCCGGCTGCACCCTGCGCAACACCTCGCGGATATCGGTGCCGTCCACATTGGAGACGAAATGCACCCCGATGCGCGCATGCCCGTACGGCCGCAAGGCCTCGCAGACCATTTCCGGACCCAGGTGCGAGCCGCCGATGCCGATATTGACCACGTCGGTGATCTCGTCGCCGGCAAAACCGCGCCATTCGCCGGAGCGTACACTGCCGACGAAATCGCGCATCTGCGCGAGTACCTCGCGCACCCCGGGCATCACGTCCTCGCCGCCGACGCGGATCGGCTGTCCGCTGCGGTTGCGCAGGGCGATATGCAACACCGCGCGCTGCTCGCTGACGTTGATCGTTTCGCCGGCGAACATACGGTCGCGCCAGCCGGTCACGTCGCGCTCGCGGGCCAGATCCTGCAGCAGCGCCAGCGTCTCGTCGGTGATCCGGTTCTTGGAGTAGTCAAGCAGCAGGTCGTCGAGCTGCAGGGAGAAGCGCGCGAATCGCTCGGAATCGGCGGCGAACAGGTCGCGCATGTGCAGACCGCTGATCTCCTCGAAGTGCTGTTTCAGGGCCTGCCACGTGGGCAGTTCGGTCAGTTGCATCGCTCCGCTCATCGCCGTCCGCCTTATTCATCGTTCTGCAGTGAAACCCGGTTGCGCCAGCGCTGGTCCTCGCGGTCGAACAGCCGGTTCGCCTCGCGGGGGCCCCAAGTGCCCGCCGGATACGTGTGGATGAAATCGCGCTCGGTCGCCCAGACCCTGAGGACCGGATCGACCACGCGCCAAGCCCAGGCCACCTCGTCGTAACGCAGGAACAGGGAGTGGTCGCCGTCGATCACGTCGAGCAACAGGGCCTCGTAGGCGTCCATAGGCACCCCGTCCGGATCGTAGCTCGCGTCGAGCTGGACGGTGCGCGTGCGCATTTCCAGGCCCGTCTCCTTGACCTGGATCTCCATGCGCAGACATTCCTCCGGCTGAATGCCGAGCAGCACCCAGTTGGGCGTAAGCTGTTCGATCGCGGTCTCGCGGAACAGCTGCTGCGGAGGATGCTTGAAGCGCACGCTGACCAGCGAGCGGTTCTCCGCCATGCGCTTGCCGGTGCGCAGGTAGAACGGCACGTTGCGCCAGCGCCAGTTGTCGATGTAAAGCTTGAGGGCGGCGAAGGTCTCGGTGGTGCTGCCCGTGGCCACGCCTTCTTCCTCGACATAACCCGGCACGCGCACACCGCCCACGTTGCCGCTGGCGTACTGGGCACGGAAGGCATGTGCATGCACCGCCGCCTGCGGTATCGGCCGGATCGAGCGCAGCACCTTGACCTTCTCGTCGCGCAGCGCCTCCGCCTCCATCACCGCCGGCGGCTCCATCGCCACCAGGGTGAGCATCTGCATCAGATGGCTCTGGATCATGTCGCGTAGTGCACCCGCATCATCGTAATACTCTGCACGACCGCCGGTACCCTGTGCTTCAGCGTGGACGATCTGCACGTGGTCGATGTAGTTGCGGTTCCACAGCGGCTCCAGCAGCAGATTGGCGAAGCGGAACACCAAGATATTCTGGATGGTGCCCTTGCCGAGATAATGATCGATGCGGAAGACCTGTTCCTCCGCAAAACAGCTGTGCAGCCGCTTATCCAGGAGCTGCGCGCTTTCCAGGTCGTAACCAAAGGGCTTTTCGACCACCAGACGGCGCCAACCCTCGCCCTCCTGACTGAGTCCGCTGTCCGCCAGATGCTGACTGACGATGCTGAAGTCGGCGGGCGGGATTGCCATGTAGAAGATCACGTTCGGTGACAGCTCGGGTTCCGACGTCAGGCGGTTCTGCAGGGCGTCGTAGCAACTGCGCTCGGACAGATCGCCACGCACGAACCGCAGCCGCGCCGCAAACCGGTCGAAGGCCTTACCGTCGTTGCCCTCGCCACGCACCTTGTCGCGCAGGCCGGTGAGTACTTCCTCTCGCCAGTGCGCGTCATCCCAATCCCTGCGCCCCACGCCAATGACGTTCAAGCCATCGGGTAGGCGCTCCGCGCAATCGAGGTGATACAAGGCCGGTAACAGCTTGTTTGCGGCGAGATTGCCCGTCGCGCCGAAGATGACGAAGGTGCATGGATCGACCATCGGAAAAACCTCCAGGGGCTGGGGGAGATGGTTTCGCCCAGGCCGGGTCGGGTAGCCTGGCACTCGCCACGGCTCCCACGATCCGGCACACTTTCACGCAAGTCCGTGACGCATGGTCGCAGCCCCACCGCTGGAACACAACCAGTGACGTGCGCGTCCATGCCGGGCACCACAGCGAATCAGACCAGATAAACGGCCAGACTATCCCGGATAATTGTATTTATTATCGATCTCGGCACAATTCATTTAAAAATCGGGCGACGATCCAGGCCGAGACCCTCGACATCCACCAGAACAAGCCAGACATGCGAGTACTTTTTGCCAGCAGCGAGGCCCACCCCCTGATCAAGACCGGCGGGCTGGCCGATGTCAGCGGCAGCCTGCCACCTGCCATTGCCGCATGCGGACACGACGTCCGCCTGATCCTGCCCGCCTACGCGTCGCTACGTGAACAAGGCGGCTGGCACTCGCACGGCCCGCTACGACTCGACGGAGTGCGCCAAGAAGTCCACCTGCTGGAAGGCCGGATGCCCGACTCCGGGCTACCACTCTATCTCATCGACGCACCGGAATATTTCGATCGTGCCGGCGACCCCTATCGGGCACCCGACGGCAGTGACTGGCCGGACAATCACTTGCGTTTCGGCCTGTTCAGTCGCGCCATCGCTGCGCTCGCCGAGGGCAAGGCCGGCCTGGACTGGAAACCCGATCTGGTTCACTGCAACGACTGGCAGACCGGACTGGTAGCAGCCCTGCTGCACGACCGCCCGGTACGTCCGGCAAGCGTCTTCACCATCCACAACCTCGCCTATCAGGGCCTGTTTCCCTACTCGGCGCTGCAGGCGATCGGTCTGCCGGACACCTTGTGGCACCCTCATGCGCTCGAGTTCTATGGCCAGCTCTCGTTCATCAAGGGCGGTCTGGTCTTTGCCGACCGCATCACCACGGTCAGCCCCACCTATGCCGAAGAGATTCGCACCCCGCGCTTCGGATATGGTCTCGACGGACTCCTGAGCTACCGCGCAGACAGCCTCAGCGGCATTCTCAACGGCATCGACGACAAGGCCTGGGACCCGGGCTCGGATCGCTATCTGGACACGCCTCTCGACCCGCGCGACCCGAGTGCAAAACGTCGCTGCCGGGCCGCACTGTGCGCCGAAACCGGGCTGGAAGACAGCAGCGACGCTCCCCCTCTGCTCGGCTTCATCGGCCGACTGGTAGAACAAAAAGGCATCGACCTCGCGCTCGACGCCCTGGAACGTCCGCTCGCCGAAGGTCGGCTGCGTCTGGTTGCCCTGGGCAGCGGGGAACGACGCTTCGAACTAGCCATGCAGGCACTCGCCCATCGCTTTCCTGGGCGAGTAGCAGTGCGTATTGGCTACGACGAAGCCCTGGCACATGCCATTGAGGCTGGCGCCGACGCCTTCCTGATGCCCTCGCGTTTCGAGCCCTGCGGACTTAATCAGATGTACAGCCTGCGCTACGGTACCCCACCGCTCGCGCACCGCACCGGCGGTCTGGCCGACACGATAGTCGATGCGACGCAGGACAACCTCGATGCCGGTACAGCCAACGGCTTCCTGTTCGACGACACCACTGCCGAGGCCTTGAGCGAAGGCCTCGAACGTCTGCTCGCGCTACGCACAACACCGGCGTGGGAAAAGCTGATCGAAGTCGGGTCACTCACCGACTTCAGCTGGTCGCGCAGCGCACTGGCCTATTCAAATCTATACAAATCAATCACCTGCACCGAGACCGCTTAACAAGAGTCAGGAATTCCGTATAATTCACGCCTCCGCGCCCCATTCCAGCCAATTCTGCGCAAGGCGGCAGACACGCACCGCAGCGGCTGGCGACGCCAAGAGTCATCCATCATGAGCGACACAGCAGTCAGCCCCTCGGGGTCCTACGACAAGATCCTGCGTGCCCGCGTGAAACTGCTGGGCGCCCTGCTCGGCGACATCCTGCGCACGCATGCTGGCCACCGCGTCTATGCCGCCGTGGAGACCCTGCGCAAGGGCTACATCAGCCTGCGCAAGGAAGAAGACCCGCTGCGCCGCGCACGTCTGATGGCCTTCATCGCGCGTCTCGACAACGATACCCTGGAAGAAGTGATCCGGGCGTTCAGCACCTACTTCAGCCTGGTCAACATCGCGGAAGAGGACTTCGCCCACCGCTGGCGACGCCAACAGATCGACCGCGGACTGCGACTATGGCAGGGCTCGTTCGCGCAAACGGTCGAGGAGATGCGTGACCGCGGCGTGACGCCGGCGCAGATGCAGGCCCTGCTCGACCGCCTGTGCTACAACCCGGTCATCACTGCACATCCCACAGAAGCACGCCGACGCACCATCATGGAGGCACTGCGTCGCGTCTTCCTGGCCAACGACCGCCTGAGCCTGCGGCGTTGGGGCAAAACCGAACGCGACCGCATCATGGCCCGGCTGCGCACGGAGATTCTGACGCTCTGGCGTACCGACGAGGTCCGCACCCACCGCCCCGAGGTACGCGACGAGATTGGCAACGGTCTCTACTACTTCCACGAAAGTCTGTTCGAGGCGCTGCCGACCACCTACCGCTATCTGGAACAAGCGGTCAACCGCTGTTACGGTCCCGGCGCGGTGCGCGTGCCGAGCTTCATCAGCTTCGGTTCCTGGATCGGTGGCGACCGCGACGGCAATCCCAACGTCAAGCCGGAGACTACCGCCCTCGCCGTGCGCCTGCAGATGCGCGAGATACTCGAGGAATACCACCGCCATCTGGTCGATCTGAGCAAGCGTCTGACCCACTCGAGCAGCCTGTGCCAGCCCTCCGCCGCCTTCCTGGAGAGCCTGGAGCGAGATCGTGCGATCGTCGGCGAAACCTACGATGCCGAGACCCGCCGCCGATTCGGTCACGAACCCTACCGGCGCAAGCTGTATACCATGCGCTACCGCCTCCGACTCAACCTCGAGGCAGTACGAGCACGACTCAACGGCGCTGAACCACCGCACGGCGCAGGCGCCTATGACGGTGCCGGGGACCTGCTGGCGGACCTACAGCTGATCCGCGAATCGCTGATCAGCCATGGGGACCACCTGATCGCCAGCGCGGAACTCCAGGATCTCATCCGTCTGGTCGAAACCTTCGGCTTCCACCTGCTGGCCCTCGATGTCCGCCAGGAATCGAGCGTGCATAGCCACGCCGTGCATGCCATCACGCAGCAGTTCCCGGGCGATGTCGACTATGCGTCGCTCGACGAACCCGGTCGCCTGGAGCAGATCTCCGCCTGGCTCGCGGCCGCGGAGATCCCGCCCGTCGACCCCGATACCCTGGACGACAGTGCCCGCGAAACCCTGGACACCATGCAGACCGTGGCGCGGCTGCGCCAGGAAGCCGGCCACCAGGCCTTCGGCAGTTACGTGATTTCCATGACGCACACCGCGAGCCATGTGCTCGAGGTGCTGTTCCTCGCCCGCCTCGCCGGGCTGTGCGGACTGCAGGGCGCGGACAGCTTCTGCCATCTGCGCGTCGCCCCGCTGTTCGAGACCATCGAGGATCTGGAGCAGACCGAGTCGGTGCTGAGCCAGCTGTTCGAGGTACCGATCTACCGTCAGATGCTGCAGGCCTCGGGGAACATCCAGGAGGTCATGCTCGGCTATTCCGACTCCTGCAAGGACGGCGGCATCCTCGCCTCCACCTGGGGGCTGTACGCGGCACAGAAGAAGATCCTGGCGATCACCCAGCGCCATCAGGTCCGCTGCCGACTGTTCCACGGTCGCGGCGGCACCGTCGGTCGCGGCGGCGGTCCGACCCACGAATCCATCATGGCGCAGCCTCCGGGCACGGTGCAGGGACAGATCAAGTTCACCGAACAGGGCGAGGTCCTGTACTACCGCTATGGCAATCCCGAAACGGCGATCTACGAGCTGACCATGGGCTGCACCGGCCTGATGAAGGCCAGTCTCAGCCTGATCCAGGAGGTCGCGCAGGACCGACCGCAGTATCTCGAAGTGGCGGAGAACCTGAGTGAGTTCGGCGAGGAGGCCTACCGCGACCTGATCGACCGCACGCCCGGGCTGCTCGACTACTTCTACGAGGTCACCCCGGTCAGCGAGATCGGGCTGCTCAACATCGGCTCGCGCCCTTCGCACCGCAGCAAGAGCGACCGCAGCAAGCGTTCGATCCGGGCCATCCCCTGGGTCTTCGGTTGGGCCCAATCACGCCATACCCTCCCGGCATGGTACGGCATTGGCTCGGCCCTGGCCCGCTGGCGCGGTGACGACGCCGAACGCCTGAGCTGCCTACGCCGGATGTATGCGGAATGGCCTTTCTTCCGCTCCCTGCTGTCGAATACGCAAATGTCGTTGTACAAGGCCGACATGCGCATCGCCGAGGAATACATCGCTCTGAGCCACCACCCCGAGCAGGCACGCGGCATCTTCGAGCGCATCCGCGAGGAGCACCGGCTCGCCGTGCGGGAAATCCTGGAGGTGATCGGCAGCGATTCCCTGCTGAGCGAGAACCCCACCCTGGCCCTGTCGCTCAGTCGACGTGCACCTTATCTCGACCCGTTGAATCACATCCAGATCACGCTGCTCAAGCGCGTACGCGACGAGGAACTCGGCACCCAGCCGCACCGCCTCTGGCTCAGCCCTCTGCTGCGCACGATCAATGCGATCGCAACCGGGCAGCGCAATACCGGCTGAACACGCCGTAAAGGCCCGTGGCCGGCGCACACCTGCCCCTCTGGGTCCTACCAGACGAGATCGTCCGGGATCGGGTGATCCTTGTAGGCCGGATCCTCCTCCTCGTCGCCGCCCGTCTGGGCATCGGCACGGATAACCTCTGCCTTGGGGTCGAGCCCTAACAGCCCCTCCGTCAACGCAGCATCGATGACGTAATAGCGTTCGTTGCGCGGCACAATCACCAGCGTACCTTCGGTCAGGGCCTGACGTTGCTCCGAGGTGATCCAGATCTTGCGCACCGCGGCGCCCTCCTGGAAGTGATAGGGCGTCTCGCCCTCTCCGCCATTCACCCGGTTTTCGCGCAGGAAGCGGCGCACCGCCTCGCGGGTCGCCTTGTCGAGGTGAGCATAGGGGCTCGGTGTCTGGGCCGGATTCGCCTTCGCGGCCTTGCCGCTCTTGGCTGGCTTGCGCCGGGCCGGTGCTGGTTTTACGGCCGGTTTCTCCACATCCCTCGACTGCGCCGGCTGGCGCCGTTGGCCGGCCTGAGCACCGCGTTTACCCTGCTGGCGTCCGCGCGGTTGCGCGTCGTTGCCACGTGCAGCAGGAGCTTTGCGCCCCCCATCGTCAGCTGCCTTGACCTGATCCTCGGTGACCAGCCCGGCCTTCAGCAACTGATCACGCAACGCGTTGTTCATGCGCAAATCCTCTTCATTGTCCCTGAGTCCGCCATGCAGTCTGCGGACATTCGCAAGTTCTTATTCCCACAAGACTCCGGCATGCGCTCACGCCGCCTCCCCGGTAGCTTCCGGCAGCAGACGTTCACCCAAGGCCAGCGCGTTGTTGACACAGTCGCCCACGGCGATACCGCCGCGCCAGTTGGCTGCCGCGTGGATGTCCGGCAAGGCTGCAAATCCACGGTCTATCTCCGCCACCCGTTCCAGATGACCGATGGTGTATTGCGGAATCGCGGATGCCCAGCGGTTGAGCGCACTGAACACGGGACTGCCGGTCAAGCCCAGCAATGGACGCAAATCCTCGACCACGGTCTCGATCAGGTCGCTGTCATCCAGCGACGGCGCCGCAGGATTGCGCGCCCCGCCGATGAAGGCCGTGAGCAGCACTCGACCGTCCGGAGCACGACCGGGGAACAGTGAGGAAGAAAACAGGGCGCCCAGAGTTCGCCTGCCCTCGCGGCTCGGAATCAGCAGACCGAAACCATCCAGGGGGTGCTGAACCTGTTCGCGTGCGAAGCCCAGCCCCAGGCTGACTACCCCGGGATACTCGATCGCACGCAGGTGCTCGGCGAGGCCGTGATCGAAGGGCTCCAGCAACTCGGCGGACATGGCGGCGGGCGTCGCCAGGATCAGTGTGCTGCCGCATTCCGTTCCGGCCGCGGTTTCCGCCACCCAATGCCGATCCGTGCGCCGCAGCGCCGTGACCGGTCTCCCGGTGGCGATCGCGTCGCCCAGGGCGGCGGCTAGCGCCGCGGTCAATTCGCCGATGCCCTCGTGGAAGGAGATCAGCCGTCCACGTGGCACCGGTCCACTCGCCCGGCCCTGCCGCGCCCGGCGCAGTGCACCCAGGAACAGCGATCCGGCCTCCGCTTCCAGCGCATGGATGCGTCCCGTCGCCGCACGCACCGAAAGGCGTTCCGGATCGCCGGCATACACGCCTGAAACGAAGGGATCGACGGCCCAGTCAAGAAACTCTCGACCGAGGCGACGGCGCACGAAGCTCGCCACGCTCTCGTCCTGCGTCGCGCTGCTGCGCCACGGTTCGGTCAGCAGACGCAGTTTGGCCGGCAGGCTGAACAAGGGCGTACGCAGAAAGGCCATCGGACTGGCAGGCAGTGCAAGCACGCGCCCGCCACGGCATACGTAGCGGCGCTGTGCGTGGGGATTCGCCTCCACCACGCGCGCGCCAAGTCCCAGGCCGTCGATGAGGTCGCGCAGCCCCTCGCCTCGGTCGAGCAGGGAATTGGGGCCGGCATCGAGCAGATAGCCGTCCTGCCGATACGAGCGGATTTTGCCGCCTGCATGCGGGCCTGCTTCCAGCAGCTTGACGCTTGCACCGCGCCGACGCAGGGACCAGGCCAGAGTCAGACCGGAAATACCCGCGCCCACGATAAGAAAATCGTTCATTCGCCGATCAGTTGGGATTCCAGCGGAGTTATCTTGTACCCGATTCCGTACGATGTTGCCAGCCCGTCGGGGTGGCCGGCCATGCGTCAGACAGTCTACACTCGCGGCCATCCGCAAGCAGTCACCCCCACCTGCAACCATGCCGCCGACCCTTACCCTACCCTGGCTCGAGCACTGCGAACTGCGCTACTCGGCACGGGCCCGCCGCCTGCGCATCACCGTGTCCTCCCATTCGGGAGTCGTGGTCACGCTGCCGCACGGCCTCGGTCGCGCGCATGCACTGGATTTTGTGGAACGACAGCGTACCTGGATCGAACACCAGCTGGCCCGATTGCCTGTCCCAGCCGCAGGGCCGCCAGAACGGGTGACATTGCCGATCCTCGACCTTGAACTGACGGTACGCCAGGCGCCGGAAACCCGTGGCACCCCCTTCCTCCAAGAAACTGACGGCATGCTGCAGCTGGGAGGCGATTGGCGCACGAACACAGCGTGGTGCGACCTGTTCGCCGCCTGGCTGCGCCGGCGTGCCAAACCGGTGCTGCAGACGGCATTGTCCGCCGAGGCCGCGCGCATGGGCCTGCGCCATGGTCGTCTGAGCGTTCGCCTGCAACGTACCCGATGGGGCAGCTGCAACCGCCACGGCGACATCAGCCTGAACGCGAAACTGCTGCTCCTGCCGCAGCCGTTGGTACGCCATGTCCTGATCCATGAACTGGCGCACATCCGCCATCTGAATCACTCCCCCGCTTTCTGGACGGTCGTCGCCGACGCCGACCCCGAATGGCACAGTCACCGGCGTACGTTACGCGAAGCCTCTGCGCTGATGCCCGCATGGCTGGACGCACGCCCCGGAAGCGGAAATTCAACCTAGGAGCTCAAGCATGAGTCATACCGTTTTCGTTACCGGCGCCACATCAGGGTTCGGCGAAGCCATCGCTCGCCGTTTTGCGCTAGCCGGCCATCGCGTCGTCGCCAGCGGTCGCAGACGCAACCGTCTGGAGACATTGGCCGCCGCCATGCCCGCGGGGCTCGTTCTGCCGCTGGTGCTCGACGTGCGCGACCGCGACGCGGTGGAGACAGCCGTGACCGGCCTGCCGGAGGATTTCTCCGAGGTCGATGTGCTGATCAACAACGCAGGCCTCGCACTCGGCCTCGAACCCGCGCAGCGTGCCGATCTCGACGAGTGGGAGGAAATGGTCGACACCAACATCAAGGGCCTGATGGGCGTTACCCGGGCGCTGCTGCCGGGCATGGTCGCGCGAGGCCGGGGGCATGTGATCAACCTGGGGTCGGTCGCCGCGAGCTGGCCCTATCCCGGCGGCAACTGCTACGGCGCCACCAAGGCCTTCGTACAACAGTTTTCGCGCAACCTGCGCTCGGACCTGCTGGGTACCGGGGTTCGGGTGACCAACATCGAACCCGGCATGGCCGAGACCGAATTCTCGCTGGTGCGCTTCAAGGGTAATGCCGATCAGGCTGCCGCGGTCTATTCAGGAACCCGGCCGCTGACGGCGGAGGATATCGCCGAAAGTGTGATCTGGGTCACGGGGCTGCCGGCACATGTGAACATCAACAACCTGGAAATCATGCCGACCGATCAGGCCTGGGGACCGTTTGCAGTCCATCGCGAGCCGCAGGGGAAATAAACCCCGAACGGCACAGACGGATTAGCCCTTCTCGTCCTCGCCGCCGTCTTCGCGTCGACGGCGCCCCTTGGTGCGATACACCACGTTGACCGGTTTGCGGGCACCGGGTGCCACGGAAAAACCGTAATCCGCGGAATACTGGACCGGCTCGTTGGGTTGCGGTCCGCGGGGTTCCGCAGGCGGCGCCTTGGATGCCCCGCCAGGGCCGGAGGCGTAGTCGCTGGGGAAACGCACGTCCGGCGACCGCCTGCCGCGTCCGCCCTGTCCCTGCGCACCGGCAAGACGACGCCCCGGACCACGCAGCCCACCCTTGCCCGTCTTGCCGTTGCCGCCACCATTGCCCCCGTTGGCATGGGCTGGCTTGTTGCCGTTCCCCTGGCGCGCAGTACGCGGGCCGCGTACAGACTTGCCGGCAGGTTTACCGCCCTGCGTACCACCGGCGTTGCCGGCACCCGCCCGGCGCGGACCACGTGGCTTGGAACGCCTGGCGCCGCTACGGCTAGATTCAGACATCGTCCCCGTCTGCAATTCGGCCGGCTGTCTTTCGTCCTCGTCCTCATCCATGATTTCAGCCACTTCCTCATGTACGGTCGCAGTCTCGGCTAGCAGCTTCTCGGATACCGCTTCGCCAGCACCCTCATCAATGCGTACCGGATAACGTGTCAATCGGGCCACAAGCAGCCCCACGGCATCGTTCGGCGCGTCGGAAAGCACCACCTTCTGCTGCAGCGTTTCGGCGCTCGCGTCAACGATGCTGTAGATCTCGCTGCCCAGGCCCATGTCGAGCATCTGATCGGTCTTGTCGAGCACCAGCAGCCTGAGTCGCTCGAATGGCACGCGCCCCCGCCGGATGTGATCCATGAGACGACCCGGGGTCGCTACCAGGATATCCAACGGACGCCGCAGCAGCTGGTGCTGAGTCGGATACGGCCTGCCGCCGACCACCGTACCGAAACGCAGTCGCGTGTCGTGGCCGAATTGTTTGATCATGCGCCCAATCTGCATCGCCTGATCGCGCGTCGGCGCTAGCACCAGCGCACGTGGTCCGCGACCCTCGGGAGCCGGCTCGGCCAGCAGGCGCTGCATGAGTCCGAGCAGATATCCGGTGGTACCTCCCTGCCCAGTTGGCGTAATAGCGACGACGTCGCTACCTGCAAGCACGGCGGCCACGAGACGTGACTGGATTGCACTCGGCGCGCGCAGTCCAATCTCCTCGACCGCAGCCAACAGCGGGTCAGCCAGCGTTAGGTCTGCAAATGATTCTGCCAAGGTAGCCTTCCTCATTCCAAGCGGTCACCCACCATTGCCGGGCGAATAACAGCCTTCCAAAGCACCGGTCGGGCATGCGCCGACGCGCATATACCGCATGGCGCAGCATGCGCGTACGTTCATCGAGTCGACGACTGAAGCCATCCAGAGGATGGCTGGCCCAAAAGGGTATCGAAGTCTTCCATTTGCCTTAAAATTCAAAGAGGCTTCTGGTCCCGGGCGTGGTCGGGTTGCTAACGGCCCAGGTTGCAACCTCGGCGACGATCCAGCATACGGAGTTTGTACGGAAACCCATCGGCGCTGGTGTCGGAACAGTTCTGGCGAACGAGCGCAACTTTGTGCAATACGCACTGTTGCGCCGCGAACTATACGCGCACATTACGCCAATCACCAGCTTCGAGGGAAAGAAAGTCGCTGACTGGCGAAGTTTTGCGCTCAACCTGAATCGCTTACCCCGCAGTGGACTCCAATTTTTCCCAACGTGCAAACGCAGCCTCAAGTTCAGCGACCACCGCCTCGTGGCGCAGCCGGGTTTTGCGTACTTCCTCTGCATCGCGGTACAGATCGGGACTCGCAAGAGCGTTTTCAAGGGTCTCCTGCTCGGACTCCAGCGCCGCGATCTTCCCGGGCAGCGCATCCAGTTCGCGCTGGTCCTTGTAACTGAGCTTGCGCGCCGGCTTCGCCGCCGCAGCGGGCGCATCACGCGTCTGAACCGGCTTGGCCGCAGCGGTTGTCGCCTTGGCGGCTGCCTGCCCCGGACGCTGACGCAGCCAGTCCTGGTAACCGCCCACGTACTCCGCAAAATACCCGTCGCCCTCGAAGGCCAGGGTGCTGGTCACCACGTTGTCGAGAAACACGCGGTCGTGGCTAACCAGAATCAGTGTGCCTGTGTATTCGACGAGCAATCCTTCCAGCAGTTCCAGAGTTTCGACATCGAGATCGTTGGTCGGTTCGTCCATGATCAGCAGGTTGGCCGGGCGGGTGAACAGCTTGGCCAGCAGCAGGCGGTTACGCTCGCCGCCCGAAAGCGCGCGGATCGGCGTGCGCGCACGCGCCGGACTGAACAGGAAATCCTGCAGATAGCCCATGATGTGCTTGGACTGCCCGTTCACGGTGACCTGGGTGCTGCCCTCGCCCACCGCGTCCACCACCGTGCTTTCCGGATCGAGCTGTTCGCGCTGTTGGTCGAAATAGGCCACGGACAGCTGCGTGCCGAGACGCACATGGCCGGTATCCGGCTGCAGGGCACCGGTGAGCAGCCGCAGCAACGTGGTCTTGCCGGCGCCGTTGGGGCCGATGATGCCGAGCTTGTCGCCGCGCAGCAGCGTCAGGTTCAGATCGCGCACGATGGTGCGTCCGCCCAGCGCGATGCTCGCGCCTTCCGCCTCGGCCACCAGTTTGCCGGAGGTGCCGCCTACATCCACCGCCAGGCGAGCCTGCCCGGTACGCACCCGGCGCTCCCGGTGCTCCTCGCGCATCGCCTTGAGCGCACGCACCCGGCCTTCGTTGCGGGTGCGCCGGGCCTTGATGCCCTGGCGTATCCAGGTCTCCTCGATACCGAGGCGGCGGTCGAATTCGGCGGCCTGGGCGGCCTCGACCTCGAGGTCCTCGGCCTTGCGCCGCACGTATTCCCGATAGCCGCAGGCGTAGCGGGTCAGCTTGCCGCGGTCGAGATCGAGCACCGCGGTCGCCAGGGCGTCGGCGAAGGCGCGGTCATGCGTGACCAACATGACCGCACCGGGGAAATTGCGCAGGAAATCCTCCAGCCACTCGATGGCTTCGATATCGAGGTGGTTGGTCGGCTCGTCGAGCAGCAGCAACTCGGGATCGGTCACCAGTGCGCGACCGAGCAGGACGCGCCGCTTGAGGCCGCCGGAGAGGGCGTCGAAGGCTGCCTCGCCGGGCAGATCCAGGCGCGACACGACCGCATCCACGCGTGCCCCGAGGTTCCAGCCGTCCTGCGCCTCCAGGGCGTGCTGCACGCGTTCCAGGCGAGTCAGATCGTCTTCCCCTGCGCCGTTGCCCAGGGACTCGCTCAGGCGATGGTATTCGGCCAGCAGTGCGCCCAGTTCGCCCAGACCGTCGGCGATCACCTCATATACACTGCCGCGAACGTCGCGCGGGATTTCCTGTCCAAGATAGGCGACGCGCAGACTGCCTTGACGCACGATCTCACCGTCGTCGGCCTGCAGTTCGCCGGCGATCAGGCGCATCAGCGTCGACTTGCCCGCGCCGTTGCGCCCGACCAGACACAGTCGCTCCTGCGCCTCGACACTGAGGTCAGCACGATCGAGCAGAGGGGCACCGCCGAGGGTGTAGGTGAGGGCGCGCAGCGACAGCAAAGACATAGGGGATAATTCCGGAGACCCGGGGGCGGAGGGCTATCTTAGCAGACGCCGATATGCCGCCGAACGGGCCTGCCGTACCGTGCGAGGTACTCGTCATGTCCATACCCAAGCTACATCCCCGTCCGTTACGCCGGGGAACTATGATCGTCGCTCACGACCACGGCCTGCCGGAACTCGTCCGCCCGGACAGCCCTGCGCTGGACGTCATGACCGACCTGCGCCGCAGCCGCGCCGTGACCACGGTCGGCGGAGCCACGCTGGAGAGCGCGCATCAGCGCATGATCCATACCGGTGTACGCATGCTGCTGGTACTCGACCGAGAAAGCAGCGTCACCGGCCTGCTCACCGCCACCGACCTGCTGGGCGAAAAGCCCATGGCGGTCGCCACCCGCGAGCAGGTCTCGCACGATCAGTTGCGCGTCGAGCACGTGATGACGCCCACCGAGGAAATCCAGGTTGTCCCGCTGAACGAAGTCGCACATGCCAGCGTCAGCGATGTAGTGGCCCTGCTGCGCGAGACCGGTCGCCAGCATGCGCTGGTAGCGGAGGAACGCGCTGACGGCGAAGCAATCCGTGGCGTGTTCTCGCTCAGCCAGATCGCGCGTCAGCTCGGCAAAGCGCTGGAACTTCCCGGCGTCGCGCACAGCGTGGCCGAGCTCGAGCACGTGATCAATCACTGAAGACCCGAGCGCTCAATCCCAGACAAAGCTGCTCATCGACAGGGTGCCGAAGGCAAAGGAACGATGCACCGCGCGACCCCGCGGATCGTACGCTGCACCCAGGGCGACGAGCAGCGGCAGGAAATGCTCGGGCGTCGGATGATTCCGCCTTGCCTCCGGCGCCTGCGTCAGATAGCCGGTCAGCGCCTCCCTATCCCCCGCCTCGACGGCAGCGTTCAGCCAGTCGTCGAAACCCGCGGCATAGGCGGCCGGCGGGTCGTCGTCCGGCGGCATGCGCAGATCGCGCAGGTTGTGCGTCGCGCTGCCGCTGCCGAGGATCATCACGCCCTCGTCGCGCAGCCCACGTAATGCGGCGCCCAGGCGCAGATGCCACGCCGCGTCCCGTCCGGGCTGCACCGAGATCGGCACGACCGGAATGCCCGCCTGCGGATACATCAGCTTCAGCGGCACCCAGGCCCCGTGATCCAGTCCCCGGTCAGGATCGATTTCCGCCGGGAATCCGGCCTCGCGCAACAACGATGCCACCCGACCGGCCAGGGCGACATCGCCGGTCGTCGTGTACCTCTGGCGATAAAGCTCCGCCGGGAAACCGTAGAAATCGTGGATCGTCTGCGGCTGCATCGACGCACCCACCCGAGGCGAAGCGGTCTCCCAGTGTGCCGAGGCGCAAACGACGGCCTGCGAGCGGTATTCCGCACCCAGCGCACACACGGCATCGTGCGCCGGACCAGCCTCGAGCACCAGCAGCGGCGATCCGTGCGAGACGAACAGGCTGGGAGCACGCTGGGTCATGGCCTTACCCCGGTAGCGAAGATGCTTGATGACCGCATCGCTTCAGGCTGAGCGGTGACCGATCAAGGCCAGCCGGACGCCCAGCCCGACCAGGACCGAGCCGAGCAGGCGCTGCAGCCAGCGCGCAACGCGTGCGTTGCCGCGCAGCGTTCGGGTCAGTCGCGACGCGAGCAGTATGGCGGCGGATTCCACCACCACGGCAACCGCGATCACCAGCACGCCGAGCAGCATGATCTGGGCCGGCGCGTGCCCGGCTTCCGGACGCACGAACTGTGGCAGGAACGCCAGAAAAAAGATCGCCGCCTTGGGATTCAGCAGGTCCACCGCCACACCTTGGTGGTACGCCATCCATGGCGTGACGCGCCTATCAGGTTTCTGCTCCTTGTCCAGCACCGGCGCCTGCGCACGCCACGCGCGCAGTCCGAGGTATACCAGATAGGCCGCGCCGACGTACTTCACCACCGCAAAGGCGACGCCCGAGGCGGCCAGCAGGGCCGCCAGACCCAACGCGGCGGCCGACACGTGCACCAGGGCGCCGGTCCAGATACCCAGCAGTGACGCGAAACCGACCTTGCGGCCTTCCGCCACCGTCCGCGACAGGACGTAGATCAGATCCGGTCCCGGCGAGATGTTGATCGCCAGCGCGGCGGACAGAAACAACAGCCAGTTCGAGGTCGAATCCATGACGCCGCTGTCCCGGCCGTATCAGCGATAGATCCCGTCGAGCGCTCAGCGCTCGACCTGACTCACGTCGCGCACCGCGCCCTTGGCGGCGGAGGTGGTCATGGCGGCGTAGGCGCGCAGCGCGGCGCTGACCGGACGATTGCGGCCGACCGGCTTCCAGGCATCGCTGCCGCGGGCCTCCATGCGCGCGCGGCGCGCGGCCAGTTCCCCGTCGCTAATCGCGATGCGGATGCTGCGATGCGGGATGTCGATGGCGATGATGTCGCCTTCCTCGACCAGGCCGATGTTGCCGCCCTCGGCCGCCTCGGGCGAGACGTGACCGGTGGACAGCCCCGAGGTACCGCCGGAGAAGCGGCCGTCGGTGACCAGGGCGCAGGCCTTGCCCAGGCCCTTGGACTTCAGGTACGAGGTCGGATAGAGCATTTCCTGCATGCCCGGCCCGCCCTTGGGGCCTTCGTAGCGGATCAGCACCACGTCGCCGGCCTGGATGCGATCGGCGAGGATGGCCTCGACGGCGGCGTCCTGGGACTCGAAGATGCGCGCCGGCCCCTCGAACACCAGGATGCTCTGGTCGACGCCGGCCGTTTTCACGATGCAGCCGTCCTCGGCCAGATTGCCGTAGAGCACGGCCAGCCCGCCGTCCTTGGAGTAGGCGTGTTCGATGTCGCGGATACAGCCGTTCTCACGGTCGAGATCGAGCGCATCCCAGCGCGCGGACTGGCTGAACGCGACCTGGGTCGGCACGCCGCCCGGCGCGGCGTAGAACAGCGCCTGCTCGGCCTCGGCGGCGCGGCGCACATCCCAGCGTTCGATGGCCTCGCCCAGGGTGCGGCTGTGCACGGTGGGCACGTCGCGGTGCAGCAGGCCGCCGCGATCCAGCTCGCCGAGGATGGCCATGATGCCGCCGGCACGGTGCACGTCCTCCATGTGGTACTGGCTGGACGGCGCGACCTTGGACAGGTTGGGCACGCGGCGCGACAGGCGGTCGATGTCCTTCATGTCGAAGTCAACGCCCGCCTCCTGTGCGGCGGCGAGCAGGTGCAGCACGGTATTGGTCGAGCCGCCCATGGCGATGTCGAGGCTCATGGCGTTCTCGAAGGCGTCGAAGCTGGCGATGCTGCGCGGCAGCACGCTGGCGTCGTCCTGCTCGTAGTAGCGTCTGGCGATGTCCACGACCAGTCGCCCGGCCTCCAGGAACAGCTTCTCGCGCTCGGCGTGGGTGGCGAGCAGCGAGCCGTTGCCCGGCAGCGACAGGCCGAGCGCCTCGGTCAGGCAGTTCATCGAATTGGCGGTGAACATGCCGGAGCACGAACCGCAGGTCGGGCAGGCCGAGCGTTCGTATTCCTCGACCTTCTCGTCGCTGTTGCTGTCGTCCGCGGCGGCTACCATGGCGTCGACCAGATCGAGGTGGATGATCTTTTCCGCGCCCGGCGTTTTGGCGATGACCTTGCCGGCCTCCATCGGCCCGCCGGACACGAACACGGCCGGAATATTGAGGCGCATCGCCGCCAGCAGCATGCCGGGGGTGATCTTGTCGCAGTTGGAGATGCACACCAGCGCATCCGCGCAATGCGCGTTGACCATGTACTCGACCGCATCGGCGATCAGCTCGCGGCTGGGCAGCGAGTACAGCATGCCGCCGTGGCCCATGGCGATGCCGTCGTCCACGGCGATGGTGTTGAATTCTTTGGCCACCCCGCCGGCCTTCTCGATCTCGCGCGCGACCAGCTGGCCGAGGTCCTTGAGATGCACGTGTCCCGGTACGAACTGGGTGAAGGAATTGGCGACGGCGATGATTGGCTTGTCGAAGTCGGCGTCCTTCATCCCTGTGGCGCGCCACAGGGCGCGGGCGCCGGCCATGTTGCGACCGTGGGTGGTGGTATGGGAACGATACTTCGGCATGTCTCGACTCCGTGCATTGAGCATCTTTTGAATACGCGGAGTGTATCACCGCCGCGGGTGCGGCGCGGTCAGGCCTGCGAGGGGTCCGCTAGAACCCCGGGCGTCTCGGGTAAGGTGCAGCAGCGCTGGCTGCTGTCGGCGACGAGCACCTCGCCGGTGACCGGATTGGGGCGGAACACGGTGACGCCCTTGAGCCCCAGCTCGTAGGCCTGTCGGTAGATGCCGCGGACGGCCTCGAAGGGATAATCGCGGGGGACGTTGACGGTCTTGGAGATCGCGTTGTCCACGTAAGGCTGCAGCGCCGCCTGCATGGCCAGATGCGCCTCCGGCGGCAGTTCGGCGGTGGGTCGCCGGCACCGCTCTGCCCGCGCCAGAGGGCCCAGGCGCAATCCGCGACCCGAAAGGCTTCGCGCCGACCGTCCGCCTGCCGCACCCGCCGCTCGTAGGCGAGGTCGAACACAGGTTCGATGCCGCTGGTGACGTTACCGGCCAGGAGGCTGATGGTGCCGGTGGGCGCGATGGCGAGGAGATGGCTGTTGCGGATGCCGTGACACGCGATGGCCTCGCGGATGTCCGGCGGCAGGCGACTGACGAACTCGCCGGCAAGATACGGAGCGGCCTCGAACGCGGGAAAGGCGCCCTTCTCACGCGCAAGCTCGACGGAACTGCGGTAGGCCGCGTGACATAGACGTTCGAGGATGCCCGCAGCGGCTTGCCGGGCCTGCGGTGATGCGTAATGCAGACCGAGCATGGCCAGCGCGTCCGCCAGTCCGGTCACGCCCAGTCCGATGCGCCGCGTCTCGCGGGCTGCCTCGGCCTGGCGCGGGAGGGGGAAGCGGCTCGCGTCGATGACGTCGTCCAGGAAACGCACCGCCACGCGCGCGGTCGCTTCGATGCCCTCCAGGTCGAGCGTAGCCTGCGTGGTGAACGGTGCGCGCACGAAGCGCACGAGATTGATCGAACCCAGGTCGCAGGCGCCGTAGGGCGGCAGCGGCACCTCCCCGCAGGGGTTGGTGGCGCCGATCCGCTCCCGGTAGTGGAGGTTGTTCAGGCGGTTGATGCGGTCGATGAACAGCACGCCCGGCTCGGCCGCGTCATAGGGTCATAGGCTGCGCGCGTGATGCGCTCCCACAGCGCGCGGGCCGACACCGTGCGCACCACCGCACAAGCGACCGGCTCCCGATGGCCCGGCCAGTCACGCACGACAGACTGGGCCGCGCCACGTCGCCGCTGCGGGTCGGGGAACACCAGCGCCCAAGGCCCGTCCGCCGCAACCGCGCGCATGAATGAGTCGTCGACCTGCACGGATAGATTGAAGTGGCGCAGCTGACCGGGTTCGCGCTTGGCCTCGACGAAGGATTCGATATCGGGATGGTCGCAGCGCAGCGTGGCCATCATGGCGCCGCGGCGAGAACCGGTGGAAACCAGGGTGGCGCACATGCTGTCCCACACGCGCATGAACGAAACCGGGCCTGAGGCCAGCGTGCCGCGGCGCTCGGCAGGGAAGCCGGCCGGCCGCAAGGTCGAGAAGTCGTAGCCGATGCCCCCGCCCGACTGCAGGGTGAGCGCCCCTTCGCGCAGCGCATCGAAGATGCCGTCCATGGAATCCTCGATATCGCCCATCACGGAGCAATTGAACAACGACGCCTCGTACGCGGCACCTGCTCCGGCGAGAATGCGCCCGCCGGGCAGGCAGCGAAAATCCTCGAGAATCTCGCGGAAACGCGCCGTCCAATCGCCGACATCGCGCTCGACCTGTGCCACGGCACGCGCGACGCGCTGCCAGGAGTCCTCCACGAACCGCTCGTCCGCCTGGCGGTAGCGGGTCTCCCACACATGGCGGGCAAGCGGGGTCATTGCCTGGTGCATGTCACCTCACATCGGCGCGGCAGGCGGCGCGCCATAAGGAGAGACTAGACGCCTCCGGCGTGGAACAGCGCGCCCACGCCCGCCGTGACCGCCATGGCCAGCGCACCCCAGAACGCCACGCGCCAGGCGCCGGTCGTCATCGGGGCGCCGCCGGTCTGCGCCGCCAGCGCGCCCAGACCGGCGAGCGAAACCAGCGACACGCCCGCGACCCAGTAACCGAGCCCGGATATAGGGGCGAACAGGGCAGTGAGGAGCGGCAGCGCCGCGCCGACGGCGAAGGTCAGCGCCGAGGTCACTGCAGCCTGCACCGGCCGGGCGTTGAGCACCTCCGAGATGCCCAACTCGTCGCGCACATGGGCGGCAAGCGCGTCATGGGCCATGAGCTGATCGGCCACCTGCTCCGCCAGCGGCCTGTCAAGTCCACGCGAGATATAGATCGAAACCAGCTCGGCATGCTCGTGCGCCTCGTCGGCGGCCAGTTCCAGGCGCTCCCGTTCGATGTCTGCTCGTTCGGTATCCGACTGCGAACTCACCGAAACATATTCGCCCGCTGCCATCGACATCGCACCCGCCATCAGGCCAGCGCCACCCGCAACCAAGATCGCGCCATGCGAGGCCGAGGAAGCCGCAACGCCAAGAATCAGACTGGCGGTGGATATGATGCCATCGTTAGCGCCCAACACGGCAGCGCGGAGCCAGCCAATGCGATGGGTGCGATGGATTTCGCGGTGGTGGACTGGCATGCGATGCGTCTCCAAGAGTACGAGGGTGCCGTGCGGAGGGCTATTTAAAGATCATCCGCGCGGTTCCGGCAAGACCCGATCGGATTGAACCTTTCCCAGGCGAGGGGTATCGGAAAGAACATGTCAGACCGCTCAGCGACACCCGGCAGCAAGACCAACCAACTCGGCATCGTCACGCTCACGCTGATGACCGCGGCGCTGTTCCTGACCCTGCGCAACATGCCGATGATGGCCGCGACCGGGCTGCAGATGGTGTTCTTCAACGCCGTCACGGTATTCGCCTTCCTGATCCCCATCGCCCTGGTCTCGGCGGAACTGGCCACCGCCTGGCCGCGCAACGGCGTATTCCATTGGGTCGAGGAGGCCTTCGGCACGCAGTGGGGCTTCACCGCAGTCTGGCTGCAGTGGGTGCAGAGCCTGTTCGGCATCACCTCGATCCTGTCCTACGTCGCCGCCAGCCTGGCCTACGCCTTCGACCCGCGGCTCGCGCACGATCGCTATTTCATCGTTGCGGTGATTCTCGCCGTGTACTGGGCGGCGACGCTGGCCAACCTGCGCGGCACGCGCGCCTCGGGGCTGATCTCCAGCGTGTGCCTCGGCGCCGGCGTGCTGCTGCCGAGTGCGGTGCTGATCGCCCTTGCTGTGGTCTACGTCGGACAGGGCCGCCCCGTGCATCTCGACCTCGCGCCTACGCTCGGCAACTGGCTGCCGCTTGCCCATCCTCAGCAGTCGCTGGTGCTGTTCCTGAGCTTCATCTTCGGCGTCGTCGGCATCGAGGTCTCGGCCAGCCATGCCCGCGAGGTGCGCGACGTGCGCCGCAACTATCCCATCGCGGTGTTCGCCGCCGCCGTGCTCGGCTTCGTCGTCACCCTCGCCGGCGGGCTGGCGGTCGCCGCAGTGGTGCCCAAGGCACAGCTCGACCTCGTGTCCGGCAGCGTACAGGCCCTGCAGGCCTTGTTCGACACCTGGAGGCTGGGCGCGCTGGTGCCGGTCGCCGCGCTGCTGGTTGCGCTCGGCGCTGCCGGGCAGGTCAGCACCTGGGTGGTCGGCCCGGTCAAGGGCCTGTGGGCTGCCGGCTGTGCGGGCAACCTGCCGCCGGCGCTGCAGGAGGTGAACGCGCAGGGCGTGCCGCGCAACCTGCTCCTCGTACAGGCACTGGCCATGAGTGCGGTGGCGCTGGTGTTCCTGCTGGTGCCCTCGGTCGACACCGCGTTCCTGCTGCTCACCTCGGCGGCAGTAGTGCTGTATGCCGCCATGTACCTGATGCTGTTCGCCGCCGCCATCCGCCTGCGCTACGCCGAACCCGACACCCCGCGCCCCTACCGCGTGCCCGGCGGGCGCACCTGGGGCCTGTGGCTGGTGGCCGGCACCGGCTTCGTCACCACCCTCGCCTGCCTGCTTATCGGTCTGCTGCCGCCCGGCGGCGGGGTGTCGGAAGGCGTCTACGCCCCTGCCATGCTCTCCACCCTCGCGCTGATGCTCGCTGTTCCCCTGCTGCTCAACCGCCTGCGCCGACCGCAATGGCGCATGGCGACGGAATGAACCATAGTGGCAATGGCTCATTCCCACTTCGACGAATGGTCGGCGCGACAGAATAAGTACATCACGAAGACAGACGAGTACCGGCATGATTTTCATCGTTCTGAATTTCACCCTAGCAGGCGTGCTGCTGACCATCGGCGTCCTGACGCTGAAGAAAGTCAGCCATGCGGGCGAATGGGTTTTCGCCAGCCTGCCCCTACTGTTCGGACTGCATCAGTTCGATCAAGGCATCGTCTGGCTGGGACTGTTACACGTCGTCGACACGCACGTTCTACATGTCGCCGCCCAGCTGTTCGTCTTCTATGCCCAGGCCGTGTTGCCCGTACTGGTGCCGCTTGCCGTCTGGCTGCTGGAAGCCCGAGGTCCGAAGCGCGACCTGCTCGCTTCGCTGGTCCTGATCGGTGCGCTGCTGGCCGTCTACGTCGGCTGGGGCCTCGCGCACTATCCGACGCAGGTCTACGTGCATCACGTGTCGCTGGTCTATGCGAATGCGTCCATAGCGCACCTGTGGATCGCGCTGCTGTACATCCTGACCACTTGCGGCTCTCTGATCCTCAGCCGGAGCGTCACTATCCAGCTCTTCGGCTGGCTGAATCTGATCGGCCTGGTCGTCGTCTATTTGATCGCCCAGTACGCCTTCACGGCCCTGTGGTGCCTGTATGCCGCGCTGGTCAGCGGCATGCTCTACCTCTACTTCATCGAACGCCGCATCGCCTTTCTGTCGGCACTGCGACGGACGGAAGTCCAGGTCGAACACGAAGTCGACGACGAACTGGCTCGACTGACCCGCCATCTTCCACGCCTGCGCAGACTGCTCGTCCGCCCGCACTGATTCCCGCCTCACCCGCCACAACGGAGTGATCACGACCATGGTCAAGAAACTGCTGCCCGACGCCGCCCTGGCGCCCACCTACGGCTCCCGCGCCATGTCCGAGCCGGTACCCAAATACACCCTGCCGGAAGGGGAGCTGCCATCGCAGACCGCCTACCAACTGATTCATGACGAACTCATGCTCGACGGCAACGCGCGCCTCAACCTCGCCACCTTCGTCACCACCTGGATGGAACCCGAGGCCGAACGGCTGATGGCCGAGACCTTTGACAAGAACATGATCGACAAGGACGAGTACCCGCAGACCGCGGAGATCGAAACGCGCTGCGTCAACATGATCGCGCGGTTGTTCAATGCGCCCGACGACGGCGCGGCGGTAGGCGTGTCTGCGATCGGCTCCAGCGAGGCGGTGATGCTCGCCGGCATGGCGCTCAAGTGGCGCTGGCGTGCGCGCCGCGAGGCCGCAGGCCAGTCCGCCGCCAAACCCAACCTGATCCTCGGCGCCAACGTGCAGGTGGTGTGGGAGAAGTTCTGCCGCTACTGGGAGGTCGAGCCGCGCTACATCCCCATGCGCGAGGGACGCTACGTGATCACGCCCGAGGAGGTGGTCGAGCGCATCGACGAGAACACCATCGGCGTGGTCGCCATTCTCGGCACCACCTTCACCGGCGAGTTCGAGCCCATCGAGGCCATCCACGACGCCGTGGTCGCGCACAACGCGGCGCACGGACTCGCCGTGCCGCTGCACATCGACGCCGCCAGCGGCGGCTTCGTCGCGCCCTTCATCCACCCCGACCTGCGCTGGGACTTCCGTCTGCCCAACGTGGTCTCGATCAATGCCTCGGGCCACAAGTACGGGCTGGTCTATCCCGGCGTCGGCTGGGCCGTGTGGCGCAATCAGGAGCACCTGCCCGAGGACCTCGTGTTTCATGTCAACTACCTCGGCGGCGACATGCCGACCTTCACCCTCAACTTCTCGCGCCCCGGCAACCAGATCGTCGGCCAGTACTACAACTTCCTGCGCCTCGGCCGCGCTGGCTACACGCGCATCATGACCACACTGCGCGAGGTCGCCACCGAACTATCGGCGAAGATCGCCGACCTCGGCCCCTTCGAACTGCTCAGCGACGGCTCGAGCATCCCCGTGTTCGCCTTTCGCCTCAAGGACACCACGCACTACTCCGTGTACGACGTGTCCGAACGCCTGCGCGTGCGCGGCTGGCAGGTGCCTGCCTACACCATGCCGCCGGACGCCGAAAGCGTCGCCGTGCTGCGCGTGGTGGTGCGCGAGGGTTTCTCGCGCGACATGGCGGACCTGCTGCTCACCGATCTCGCCCAGGTGGTCGCCGATCTCGATGCTGCCCCACCTGCCCGCCCCAGGCAGGCCGACGGACATTTTCATCATGGCTGAAACGGCTGCCTCGGCGAAAACGCCGCTGGGCACCGCTGCGCTGCTGTCTATCGGCATCGGCGGCATGATCGGTGGCGGCATCTTTGCCGTCACCGGTCTGACGATTCAGCTCACGCGTGGTGCCGCACCGCTCGCCTTCGCCCTCGCCGGAGCGGTCGCACTGCTCACCGCCTGGTCATACCTCAAGCTCACGCTGCGCTACCCCAGCTCAGGCGGCACCGTGGAATTCCTCAACCGCGCCTACGGGCCCGGCGTGTTCACGGGGGCGCTCAACATCCTGCTGTGCCTAAGCTACGTCATCCTGCTTGCGATCTATGCCTATGCCTTCGGCACCTATGCCGTCGATCTGTTCCATGGCGGAGCGGCAGCACGTAGCATGCTTGCGAGCGGGGTGCTGCTCGTGCTCGCACTGCTCAACTTCCTCGGGCCGCACATCGTGATCCGCAGTGAAAACAGCCTCAACCTGCTCAAGCTGATCCTGCTCGCCGGGTTCATCGTCGCCGGCCTGGCCCTGCCCGGCGACCCGGCACGCCTAGCACCCGCTCAGTGGGTCAGCCCACTGCCGCTGATAGCCGGCGCAATGATCGTCTTCCTCAACTACGAAGGCTTCGAGCTGATCGCCAACGCTGCGCCGCAAGCGGTCAACCCCCGCCGTTCCCTGCCCATTGCCTATCTCGGCGGCGTCGCCATCGTGATCCTGGTCTACCTGTGCATCGCCGCCGCCGTGCTGCTGCACCTGGGATTCGGCGCGATCGCTGCGCACCGCGATGACGTGCTCTCCGTCGCCGCCGGGCAGATCCTGGGCCATGGCGGCTCCCTAGCCATCATCGTCGCCGCGCTGGCCGCGACCGCCTCGGCAATCAACGCCACCTTCTACGGCTCGGGGCGGCTCACCTATCTCATCGCCAAGTACGGCGAACTCCCGTCCGCCTTCGAGCACGACATCCGCAACCAGCCGGTCGAGGGGCTCGCGTTGTTCGCCACACTTGCCTTGCTCCTAGTCAACGGCGTGCCGCTGTCGGCCATCGCAACGCTGGGCAGTGCCGGGTTCTTGCTGGTATTCGCCGCGGTCAATCTGGCTAACCTGCGCCTTGCACGCGAAACCCAGGCGAACCCCAGGCTGGCCGCCATCGGCGTCGCAGCGTGCCTGACTGCCCTTGCCGCCCTGTGCGCCCAGGTCATCGAAGATCCGCATACGCGCTGGCAGATCGCTGGCCTGGTCGCCTTGATCGCATTCTCGGTCGCAACGGAATTGTTCTACCGCCGGTTGAGTGGGCGCAGCATCCACATGGGCAGACAGACCCCGATATCCTGAAGGGAGCGCGCAGGGCGCTTCAGGGTGCCCCGCCTCTCAGCCGTGTCCGTCGGCCAGGCGCTGCAGATGCTCGCGCGCGCCGGCCACCAGCGCGGCGGGCAGACCGTTCTGCTCGGCGATGAGCAAGCCGAGGGATTTGCCCGGCACGCCAATGCGCAACCGGTAGGTCGGGCGCAGGGTCTCGGTGTCGAAATGCATCGAGGCATTGCGCACGCCAGGCCGGTCGGCGGCATATTCCTTGAGCGGCGACAGATGGGTGTTGACCACGCCCTGCACGCCACGCGCACCGAGTTCGTCGAGCACCGCCATCGCCAGCGCGGCGCCCTCCTCCGGGTCCGTGCCGGTACCCAGTTCGTCGAGCAGCACCAGCGTGCTGCCGTCCGCCTCGTCGAGCACCCGCTTGAGCACCTCGACATGTCCGGCGAAGGTCGAGAGGTGGTGGTACAGGCTCTGATGATCGCCCACGTCCACGATCAGGCGCGTATAGCATCCCACGACGCAGTCCCGCTCCGCCGGGATGTGCAGACCGCAATGCGCCATCGCCACCAGCAGCCCCAGGGTCTTGAGCGCCACCGTCTTGCCGCCGGTGTTCGGCCCGGTGATCACCAACAGGCGGTCCTGCGGATCGAGACGGATCGTCAGCGGTACGGGCTGTACCCCGCTGCCATCGGCGAACTGCACCAGCAGCAGCGGGTGATAGGCATCGTTGAGCTCGACCTCGGCGGCATCGCTCAGGCGCGGTGCGTGCGCGTTCATCGCCTGGCTCATGCGCCCGGCGGCCAGCGCCAGGTCGATCCAGGTCAGCGCCGAAAGCATCGCCTGCAGGGCCTCGACGTGTTCGCGCACCTGGGCGGTCACGTCGCGGAACAAGCGCTGCTGCTCGGTGCCGATGCGTCCCATCACGGTTTCCAGACGGTTATTCGCGGGCACCGCCTCCATCGGCTCCACCACCACGTCGCGACCGCCGAGCGCACTGCCGCGACGCACGCCCTTGATCCGCTCCGCTTCGGCCGCACGCACGCTCAGCACCGCGCGCTCGTTGTGCCAGCCCACCTTGCCGCCGTCGGCGAACAGCGCGGCGATGTCGGCGCGCTGCATGCGCTGGCGTACCACCGACTCGGCTTCGTCGCGCAGCTGCCGACGCTCGGCGAACAGCGCGGCAAGCGCCTCGTTAGCGTCATCGCGCAGCGTGCCGGCGCCCACCAGAGTGCGCTCGAGACGCTCCACCAGCGGGGCTGGCGGCCTCAGGTCGTCGAGGCGGCCGGGATAGATGCCCGCATCCTCGCGCAGGGCCTCGGCCAGCCTGGCGCAGGCCGCCATCACCTCCTGCAGATTGAACAACGCCTGCCCCGACAGCGAGGCGCCAACGGTCGAGGCCTGCCGCAGCGCCGCGCGCACGTCCGGCAACGCGCCCAGCGGCGGACGGCGGCCGGCGTCGAGCAGTCGGCGTGCGGCGTCCACGGCGCCCTGCATGCGACGCGCCACCTCGGCGTCGGGCGCGGGCTCCAGGCCGCGGGCGGCGTCGGCGCCATAGGGCGTCGCGGTCAGGCGTTCCAGCAGGCGGCGGATGGCATGGAATTCCAGCGGTTTGAGATCGGCTTGCACGAGTGTCCTCCTGCGTAGACCCGGGGCTCAGGCCTTCTGGTACATCGCCAGGTAGTCCTTGCGCGGCATCGGCGGCACCTGGGCGGTGGCCAGCAGGTCGGCCAGATGATCCGGCGTGCTCATGCCGACCAGCGAAGTGCCGAGGCCCGGCGTGGAACGGTTGAACTGCATCGCCCGTTGCGCGGGATTGGCGAGATCGGGCAGGTGTTCGTCCACCGGACCCACCGACTGCGCGGCGAGATGCCCCTTGAACAGGGTATGGCTGGCCATGACGTAGACCTCGAGCTGGTACGCCGCCTGGATCGGCGAGGCGACGTTGCCCTGGCCGGTGGCCGTGTTGAAGCGCGTGAAGCCCTCGCTCATCACCTGATTGAAGGGCATCATCGCTATCTTGAAGTGATGGCGGGCGTGCTCGTCGCCGGTCGCCAGCTGGGCGGCGCGTTCGGCGAGGCCGACCATCGCGGTGAGCGATTCGAACATCGGGCTGTCGGTTTCCACGCGCAAGCCCTCGAAGGTGCTGATGCCGTAAACCCGCAGACGCTTCTCCTGCACCGCGCGCTCCAGGGTCTGGAACACGGCCGCGAGCCTCTCGTGCGCCGCCTCCTTGCCGATC
The DNA here is from genome assembly GCF_001753165.1 of Acidihalobacter aeolianus. GTDB lineage: Bacteria > Pseudomonadota > Gammaproteobacteria > DSM-5130 > Acidihalobacteraceae > Acidihalobacter > Acidihalobacter aeolianus. The sequence continues at coordinate 1,058,942 of NZ_CP017448.1, read as the reverse complement.
TCCGGGATATGCACCTCGGGCTGGTCGACCAGGAAGGCGTCGAGCGTTTCGACGCCCATCAGATGACGCGAAAGCTCGAGCTGGTAATTGATGTACTCGGGCGTCAGCAGGTGCACGCCCTTGGCCAGGTCCTCGCGCGTGCCCAGGCCGGCGGCGACGATCTCGCGCTCGAACCAACCGGCCATGTCGGCCGGCGGTCCGCCGCGCAGGGTCAGGAAACCGCCCTTGGACATCAGGAACATGGCCTCGCGCGGTACGCCCTGGGCCGCCGCGGCGCGCACCCCGGCGCCGACCGCGGCCAGGGAGCGGCCGTAGCGGTAGTGCGCGGCGGTGTCGATCACGTTGACGCCCTTGATCAGCGCCTCGGCGACGATCGCCGAGATCTGCGCATCGACCACCGGGTCGGCCGCACCGCCGAAACTGCCCACGCCCAGGCTGGAAAGCTGGATGCGGGCGCGCAGAAAGTCGCTGTAGTGGCCCTCGGCGGTCTCTCCGGCCTCGATGTGTGCACGCGCGTAGGCCTGGGTCGCCTTGGCGTTGGCATAGCCCGGCATGAGGGTGGCGGCGGTGGTCGATTCGTCGGTCACGGCAGTTCAGGGCTCCTCGGCGTAATGGTTGAGGCCGCCGCGGCGGGGCGCGACGCGGCCTGGCGAAACAGGGGGTGGCTGTCCAGCAGCCGGTCGACCCGTTGTACCACCTCCGCGCGCAGCGGCCCGTGCTGCGGGCGGTCGAAACGGCGGCTCAGCAGTTCATGATAGGGCGTGCCGAAACGTTCGACCTGTTCTTCCTCGTCGTCGTCGTCGTCGTCCGGATCCTCGGCGCCCCAGCGCACCTCCGCCAGCAGGGCCTGCCCGTCCGGCGGGATCTCGGCCGGCAGCGTACGCCCGCTGAGCAGCGCCCAGAGGCCGGTCCAGCAGCGCGCCAGCACCAGGGGATGATAGCCGCCTCCGCCGATCACCAGCAGACGCGGCGTGCCGTTCGCGTGTCTTGGCGCGTCGTCCCGGATCTGCGCGACGACATCGACAAAGGCCTGGGTCGAGAGCCGGAACTTGCCCAGTGGGTCGGGCATGATCGGGTCGGTGCCCGCCTGCAGCACCACCGCATCCGGACGCACCGCGTCCATCACCGCGGGCCACACGCGGGCGAAGGCATGGCGGTATTCGTCGTCGTGAGTACCCGGGGGCAGCGGCAGGTTGACGGCGTTGCCCCCACTGACGTCCTCTATACCCCCGCCGGCGAAGGGATAGGCCTTCTCGGTGTCCATGTGCAGCGACAGGGTGAAAGCCTCGGGATCGTCGCGCAGGGCATGCTCCACGCCGTCGCCGTGGTGCGCGTCGATGTCCACGTAGAGCACGCGCAGGCCGGCGCGGCGCAGCCGCATGACCGCGAGCGCCGCATCGTTGAAGAAACAGAATCCCTGCGCACGGTCGGGCATCGCATGGTGCATGCCGCCCGCGGGACTGAAGGCCACCCGCCCGGCCAGCAGCTGCTCGGCGCCCTGGATGCTGCCGCCGGTGGCGGTCGCCGGGGTGGCGAAGAAGTCCTGGAAGTACGGATTCTCGAGATTGCCGATGTTGTGTCGCTGCCGGTAACGGTCGGTGACCTTGCCCAGCGCCTCGCAGCGCTGCATGGCGCTCACGTAGTCGCGGGTGTGGAACCATTCCAGCTCGGCCGGCAGTGCGCGGCGCGATTCCAGGTACTCGGCCTCGTTCAGCGCACCGTAGCTGCGGATGAGATCGAGGGTCAGCGACACGCGCGGGATGTCCAGCGGATGGTTGTTGCCGTAGCTGTGGCGGCGGTAGCGCGCGGCGGCGATGAGTACCGCGCGCGGCGAACCGGCATCGGCTCCGGCGGTCACCGGCGCAGCCTCAGGTAGATCTCGGGCAGCCGTGCGGGCAGGTCGTCGACGCTGTCGACCAGCGTGAAGTGCCCGGGCCCGAAGATGGCCGGCAGATATTCCCCGCCGCTCGGGTCGAGGGTGATGCAGAAGGGGTGTACGCCGGCATCGCGCGCCTCCTTCATCGCCATGCGCGTGTCGTCCTGCAGATAGCGCGCATCGCCGCCATCGTCGTAATCCGCCGGGCGACCGTCGGTGAGCAGCAGCAGCAGGCGGTGATGGGCATCGACCTCGGCGAAACGCTTGATCGAGTGTCGGATAGCCGCCCCCATGCGGCTGGCGAGGCGTCCGGACAGCGCGGCCAGGCGCGCATTCAGCTCATGGTCGCGCGGCTCCGCGAAGTCCTTGATCACGTAGTAGTTGACGTTGTCGTGATGTTTGGAGGCGAAGCCGCAGATCGCGTACGGATCGCCGAGGCTGGTGATCGCCTCGGAAAACAGGATCAACCCGGAACGGATGCGGTCCACGACCTTGCCGTGCCCGCCGGGATGGCGTGCCATGATCGAGGTGGACAGGTCGGCGAGCAACAGCACGGCCGTGTCGCGGTGCTGTACCGCACGCCGGCGGTAGATCAGGCCTTCCGGCGACAGGCCGGCCCGCTTCTCGACCACGTAGGCCACCGTTGCCTCCATGTCGAGTTCGTCGCCCTCCGGCTGCCGCCGCAGTGGCGCGGGCCGGCTGGGCCGCTGCATTTCCAGGGCGGCGCGCATTCGCTTGAGCACCCCCGCGTGGTCCTCCAGGATGCGTGCCGCGCGGTTCGACTCGGTCTCGGTCAGGCGCGCCTCGTGGACCTTGGCCCACTCGTTGAGATAACGCTGCTCGCGGTAGTCCCATTCATGGTAGGGAATGCCGCCCGGCGGCGTCTCCAGCGTCGCGCCGCGGCCACGGATGTTCTTGGCCGGCATGGGAATGCCCGAACCGATGCGCCCGCCGCTGCCGGAGGTGTTCTCGCGCGGCAGGTTGATGTCCGCGTCGGGGTCGTCCTGACGCTGCCCCGGCGCCTGTTGCGGCTGATCCTCGCGCTGACGCTCGCGCGTGGCCTTGTTTTCGGCATAGGCGTCGGCATGCGGTGCATCGTGCAGCTCGTCGTAGCGTGGGCGCGGATAGACAGCCGGCCCGGTATTCAGGCCGTGCGCCGGCGGGTAGGACCGGTCGCGCTCGCCGGCCGCCAGTTCGGGGAAGTCCGCATCGGCGAACAGCTCCCGGGCTACGGCAAAGGCGTCGCTGAGACGCGCCTGCGGCAAGGTGAGCGAGGCGAGGCGCGCATCCAGCCCCTGCCCGGCGATCAGGGCCCGCAACTGGGCGCAGGCGAAGGCGTGGAAATGCCCGGGGGCACCTTCGGGTGTCTCGGCCCGATCGAGCAGGCGGCCGAGTCGACTGAGGAAACCGGGCACCAGGGCACCCAGGCGGCTGTCCACCCGAATGTCCTCGCACAGGTCGAACAGAGCCTGAAAACGGAACATGCGCTCGCCGTACGCGGCGAATAGGGGACGCCAGGTCATGCGCTGGTCGTCGTCCAGCGGCGGGGGCTGGGAACCGGCCACCTCGAACAAGGTCTCTATCTCGGCCTGGGCGTAGGTGTCGAAACGCAGGTGCGCCGCCGTGTGCAGAGCGGCGACGATGACCTCGTCGCGGTCTTCCATCACCGCGGGCATCAGCAGCGAGCGCCCGTCGCAGAGCATCATCGGCTGCCCCTTGCCCGGGCGCCAGTCGCTGTCCGCCAGCGGAATCAGTTCGTCGAACCAGGCGAGCAGGAGGAGCTGCAGGAACTTGGCATGCTGACGCGGGCGGTAGCCGGGCAGCTCGTCAAGCAGGTAGCGCACGCCCTCTTCGGTGGCCAGCTGGAAATAGGCCTCGCCGCGCGCACGGCCGGACTGCATCAGATCGGCGCCACGGCGCGCCCAGGGCTCGAGCCCCGGCGTGCCGACGACCTTGCGCGCGATCAGCGCGCCCGGCAGATAGGTCTCCAGGGTCAACCGGCGCGCTTCGTACAGGGCATCGGCCGGCGCCATCAACGCCTCGATCCCGGCCAGACCCTCGCCATCCGCGAGGTTTTCGTAGTCGGCCTCGAAATAGGTGCGCCCGTCCTCCACGCTGCGCGTGCACCAACGCATGCCGATGTCGTACCAGCCGCGCTCGCCGGCCTCGCCCCAGGCCGCATAGACCTGCCCCGCCTGGGCCAGGAATCCGTCCAGCGCCGCCCAGGAATTCACCCACTGGCGGAAGGACTGCGCCTGATCGGTCCAGCGCCGCACGTCCGACCACAGCGCGACCAGATCGGGCGTCCTGCGCATGAAGGCCTTGCCCGCCTCGCGGTCGTGGAAGAACAGATCGCGCGCGGCCTCGAGCCAGTACAGCCGGGTCGGCGCATCGACGCCTTCCAGCGTCGGCAGTGCCGCCCGCGCATCGCGCTGGGCCACGAAGCTGATGTCCTCCAGGTGCTGCAGGACCTCCTCGCAGCGGACCAGCGTTTCCGCTTCGTCGGATGCCGAACTCATCTCAGGCTTCGGCGCCGAGATGCGCCTCGAAGATTTCCTCCAGCGCCTCGATCAGCGCGGGATCGTCGGTGATCGGCGCGATCATGGCGGCCCGGGCCGCGACGCGCGGCGACAGTCCGCCAGCGATCAGTTCGGCGACGTAGCAGAGGGCGCGGGTGGAGGTCGCCTCCTCCAGGCCGTGCTCCTTAAGCGCCCGCGCACGACGGCCGGCAGCGACCAGACGCTCGATCAGCGCGGTATCCTGGCAGCCCGATTCGCCGGCGACGATGCGACGCTCGAGCTCCTCGCCCGGATAATCGAAGCCGATGCCGACGAAGCGCTGCTTGGTCGAGGGCTTGAGATCCTTCAGCGCGGTCTGATAGCCCGGGTTGTAGGAGATCACCAGCATGAAATCGTCGTGCGCCTCGATGAAGCGGCTCTTCTTGTCGAGCGGAAGCTGGCGGCGGTGGTCGGTCAGGGGATGGATGACCACGGTGGTATCGGTACGCGCCTCGACGATTTCGTCGAGGTAGGCGATGGCGCCTTCCTTCACCGCGCGCGTCAGCGGCCCGTCCTGCCAGACGGTTTCATCGCCCTGCAGCAGGAAACGTCCGACGAGATCGGAGCTGGTCAGATCCTCGTGGCAGGCCACCGTGACCAACGGCCGTCGCAGGCTGTGCGCCATGTGCTCCAGAAAGCGTGTCTTGCCGCAGCCGGTGGGGCCCTTGAGCATGACCGGCAGACGACGTGAGTACGCCGCGCGGAAGATCTCGACCTCGTCGGCCTGCGGCAGATAAAACGGCGCCCGGGTGGCCACCGGCTGCTGAATCACGTCGCGTTCGACACCGCGCTCGTGCTTGACCCTGTTATCCATGATCTTTCCTCATGCGCTGGCCTGCGCCTGTCGGCGCACGCTCGAATGGATGCGGTCGGAGTTCGACGCCCCGACCTGGCTGATGATGCACTCGATCAGGAGAGGCGTCCCTCCTGGGTGCAGCGGGTGTACAGGTACAGGTAAACGTGCCTCGCGGTACGCACGGCCATGCGCTCCGGCCTAGCCGGCAAGGCATCGGCCCTGTCCATGTCTAGGCAATTGCGGTAGTACACGAGTTCCCGAACATTGTCGCGGACCGCATTCAGGCTCGGGTCGCCCTTGACGAAGGCGCGAAAGACCTCGAGCGGATCGTCTGTCTCCGGCACGGGCTTGCCAGCGTGATGGGCATAGGCCGTCAGCAGATCCTTGATGCAATGTGTCGCCTGAATCAGCACCGCCTCCAAATTGCTCTCGGCGCCTTCCCGGGCAATGTCGCTTTCCAGTGCGCGTATCCTGACGTCTATCGCTGACAGGCGTTCGGCGAGTTGTGCGTTTCTATCCATGCGAGGTTTAATCGTGTTGGCGGACAGGGGTGAATATTTCACCGCACGTGGTATTATTTCACGTTTATATCATAACCTACTAATATGCTAGGCAATACCCTAACAACGGGAGTCACCATGAAACTGGTCAAACTCGTCAAGCTCAACAATCTGCAGTACAACGCGAACCGCGACCCGAATGTTTATCGCCGCCCCGTCAATCAGGAGTTCCGCCTGCAGGCATTGCTCGGCGGCCAGGGCAGCGCGAAGTGCAGTTTCACGGTCGACGGCGAGAGCAAGTGCGACGCCACGGTGAATCTGCCGGGCACCTTCGAGTGCAAATTCAGCTACAAGACCCCCGGCTCCTACGTGGGCAAGCTGTCCATCGAAGGCAACGGCGAGACCTATTCCCAGGACATCCGCGTCGACGTGGTCGAGCACGCCTGGATCGGCTGACACGCGCGTGCGCGGCTGCCGCACCGGCGGCCGCGCACCGACTTACCCGCCCCAATCGTACTGCCGGAAGAACTCCGGTAGCCGCTCGATCATTTCATCCTTGTCGAAGAACCGGTCCGCACGGGCCAGGCGCATTTCGTCCCGAATATCCTCTTCGCCGCCGAAGCAGAAAACCGGGATATTGATCTGGTACTGCTGACGCAGGATGCGAATCACGTCGAGCGGATCAAAGGCCTCGAATTCGTCCAGATCCAACAGCAGGAAACGGTGCAGCAGGATCTCGTGCCACTCGCCGAGCTGTTCGAGATCGGCCACCGCCACACAGGTCCAGGTCTCCGGGGTAACGGCATCCAGGCGACGCTTGGTCTCCTCATCCGCAGTCATCGCGATGTATTTGCGCTCAAGACGAGCAGCTATGGTCGGTTGGCTCATGGACAGTTCCGTTTATGTAGTGTTATGCCGCACTCGGCAACGTCGCACACAGGGCATCGATACGCTGCGCAAGCGTCCGCACGGCGGACTCAGCCAGATCGTGCGACGCCGCGCGGTCGAACAGCAGACTGCCATCCCATGGCATATCCAGGCAATCCTGCAGCAGCAGGTCAGCCTCGGGATCGGCGCAGGCGGCACGACGCAGACGCCCTGACTGCCACAGCAGGCGCAGCCAAGGCGCAGCGGCATCTTCCAGCAGATAGGTCTCGCGGTTGATCTTGATGCCACCACGCACCAGACGCCGACCGCCCAATTCCAGCGGCTCGCGCAATTCGCATTCCGCTTCGAACATCGCTGCACGCTGTAGTTTGTCGGGTGAAGACGCATCGACATCCCAGCGTGCCGCACAGCTTGCACGCAACGCATCGACCAGGGCAGGAGTACTCTCGGCCTGCCCCAGGGAGGACAGATCGGTCATGCCGGCGGCCAATGCATCGCGCAGCCACTCGCTGAAGCCCTGGCTCGGGCTATGCACGCAGGCGGCAAAGCTGTCGGCTGCGAAACGTTCCAAGAGGCTCGCACCGAACACCATCGTGTGGCCGATCGTTGCAGCGCCGCTACCCAACAACTTGCGTCCGCCACACCAGAGATCCTGCCCACCTATGCGCATCGTCTGTAGACCTATCTGCGCGAATGCCGCGGCCAGCAACGCCAGGCATTCGTCGAACAGATCCGCATGGGTGCGTGGCGCAGCATGCCGCGGCCAGAGGAAAAACACACACAACTGGTCACGATCCACCCAGACCGTACCGCCGCCCAGAGCACGCTGAACGACCGGGATACCCCGCATGCGGCAGTAGCCCAGGTCCAGTTCGGCGTCGGCATACTGGCTGGCACCGAGTGCGATATGGCCGCGATCAGCGCGCGCTATGACTAGCCAGAGAGGATCATCGGCGCTCAGCGACGCCGCCAGACCCGCGTAACAGGCATGCAAGGCATAAGGCGTCAGCCAGCCCGCATCGTGGTAATTGAGCCGAAGCAATCCCGGGGCCTGGAATCAGGTGTCGCCGGCAGGATCCGCGGCTTCATCGGGAGACTGCTCGCCACCCTGTTTCTTCGGGCGATAGAATTCATCGAAATAGAAATCGCGCTGACGCAGATCCTGATAGAGCAATGCACGCTCCTCGACGCCGCGCTGCATGATGCGCGACAGTGCCAGCGCCTGCTCGCCATCCACGATATGCATCTGCCCCACCAGATCTTGATCTGGATCGAGAAAATGAGACTGGAATTCGTCCGGGTAGTCGCAATAGAGCAAAAAAGACTCGCATTTCTCATCGAGCGGATCGAGCGGCTGCATCACGATCTTGCCAAGCCAAGCGAGCCGCGCCATCTGATTGAACTGATGGATGTCGAATTTCTTGCCCTTTTTGTATTTGTTCAACTCGTTGCGAATTTCGCCCAGATTGCTGATCTTGATCGACTTCATAGCGAGCTCCGAAATTGTTCGGAGGATCATTCTGGACGATAGACCAGACAAAGAAAACCCCGGACTTGCCGGGGTTTGAAAGCTTAATGCGAAGGCATGACTCTAGAATAACGGCTCACTGTAAGTGGTCCCAGTCGCCTTGGCTAATGCACGATGGAGCGCGGCCGGCGCCGACATCAAGGTCATAAACGAGTGATCGCCCATCATCGACAGATCAGGGAAGAACACCGCCATCCTGAAGCGCATATTTAATGCCTCGACATTCGATCCTTTCACCAGAATCTGATAAGGCAAATAAGCCGTTCCCTTGAGCTTATGGAAATCGACGACCGACATCTGATAGGCATCGTTGACGTTTTTATTGTCCTTGTCGTCCATAGCGACGCCGATAACCGTCTGATCGGTCCCGGGAATATTCAACTCATACAAGTAATGCAGACCATTGACACCCTTGGTCAGCAGGGATTTGACCTTGGCAACTGCCTGCGCATGCGAGCCAAAGCTGTTGAGTTGGTAGGGTTCGTTGAAATATTCCATGCCGAAGGTGTAGTGATAATGCTCAAGTGCATCTGCAGTCAGGCCTTTTGCGCCGAAGGACTGTTGATCACCCAGCGCCTTGGCAAGTTCGGCCTTCACCGGTGCCAGATCAGCCTTCATGCGGTAAGCGTATTGCACGTACACCGGATTGACGTAGGCCACCTGAACCTGATCATTCGTCTGGGTCACGGCAACCCGCATCACGGCGCCGTATCCGCCACGCGGAGTTTTCGCCGCGTCGGCCAGTAGCGTCGGGTTGGTCACGATAAAAATCGTCGCGGCCTGATAGGGATGGAAAGTGCTTAAGTCCGGATTGTATGTGCCCACGATCTTGAAACCCGCTTGGGTCAATGCCGCCTGAACCTTTTCCACCTGTGTGTGAAAATCGCCGTTACCTGCCGTGGCAAGAATAAACGGCTTGTAATTTTCCGCAGCATTCGCACTGAATGTAACTGCAGATAAAAATGCCACTGCAAATAAACTCCGCAACAGATTTCCCATAAAGGACATTTTATCCTCCATCTATATTTTAGTTATTGGCAAAGCCGGTACTTTGCTCTGGTATAAAAAAGGGCCACGTTTCCATGGCCCTTGAAAATACAGCTCAGAGAAACAGGAAACCTCAGAACTTGTAGCCGATATTGAACGATACCGCCTGCTCGGAAAGGGAAACTTTCTGACCCTTGCTCGGATCGGTCATGCTGGCAGTCATCGGTGCGGTATAGGATTTCTGCGGCGCAATCATGTATGCACCGCCAATCGTCCAGCGCTTGTTCAGATCATAGGTGAAACCCGCCGTGTAATGGGTTTCTACGACCGCTGGCAGAATGAGGTTGTAGGCTACCGCGTTGCTGTCGATCGGCGATTTGGCGTAGTTGTAACCTGCACGCACCTGGAATTTCGGGGTGACGTAATAATTAGCAGCCACAGCCACTACCGTTTGACTCTTCCATTTCGGTGTGAAGCCTGTGAAATCCATCGGACCGGTGATGCTTAGATTGTTCATCACATCCTTCCAGTCGATCCATTTCACCTGCGCGCTCACCGCCAACGTACTCGTGGGGTTCATCGTGACACCGAGGGAGGCTGTCTGCGGCGTCTTCATCGTCAGCGTGTATTTGCCGCCAGGGAACGCGTAACCGGCAGGTGCGAACGGGCTGGCACCACCAGGTACTGTGATATCTCCGGGAGCCAAGTTGTAATTGAGCTTGTAAGTCTGGGAGCTCGTATATTCAGCACCCACCGTCCACATCGGATTGATCTTGTACAGTAGGCCAACAGTTGCACCTAGGCCGAAGGCACTGGCCGATCGGGTCATGTTGATGCTGTACGGGCCGTAGGCCGTTCCACCAGCAGGAGAAGGTGCGGCCGCAAAACCATAGGACTGCAGGAACGAGGCCGACATGTAGCCGATATCGAGCGCCACACCCAGGCTCAACTGATCGTTGACCTTCCAGGCCAGCGCCGGAGCCATCTGCCACAACGCAATATTGCTGAAACCATTAAATGACGCATCTTGCCCGGGCGGTACCTGACTCTGAGGCATCACGCCATTGGCCGTGTAGGGATAGTCAACGCCCATGCCGGAGGTGCCGTACATGCCGCCACCGAAATAGACATTGGAACCGCTGGAGGTCGGGGCGGACCAGCCCAGTGCAGGCACGCCGTACATGTTGCTGTCGCTGGAAATTTTCTGCCCGCCGGTCGCGGTGAAGTTCACGTCACGCTTGGGCAGGAAGGCTTCCATGCTGAAATCGGTCTGCGGACGAACTTCCGTCATGCCGGCCGGGTTGGAAATTGCAGTCATGGCAGAACCCGGATCGGATACGACGGCTCCGGCCATACCCATCTGATAAGCGCCAATACCGATCAAATTGTAACCATTGGTAGCATGTGCGGCGCCGGCAAATCCCAGCGCGGCAGCAATCGAACTGGCAATCAAAGAATGCTTCAAATTGAGTTTCATCGAATCCTCCGGGTTCTGTGTATACTCAAAACCATAATTATTAGTTTTGTCTAATATTCTGATTAGCCCTGCATTTGTTTGCGAGACAAGACTAAACCTTGTCGCAAAAATGTCAAACAGCATCCTCTAATATTCTGGCGTTTGTAAAACCACCTGCATTTATGTAATTAATACTTCCCTTCGAAGTGTTTATAGATGTCGCTGTTTTTAGAGGTCGAACGCCCCTTCTCCACAGAACGTAGCCTTGAATATTCTGGAAATAAACAGCCAGGAGGGGGATTTCTAAGATAATTATCGCGGGAATTAAATGTAAACTCTGCGCGCCTTCGAACCCGCCGCACAAAGCAGTTCATAGCTGATGGTCTGGGCGCCTTGCGCGACAACCTCAACCGCTGGATTACCGCCCCAGAAAACAGCCTTATCACCTGGTTTGCAATCCACCGCGCCAAGGTCGACCGCCAGCATGTCCATAGACACACGCCCAATTACGGTGCAAACCTGACCAGCAACGGAAACCGGTGTACCACTGGGGGCATGCCGCGGATACCCATCGCCATACCCAATAGCCAAAATACCAACACGTGTATCGTGGTCGCAGGTGTAGACGCCGCCATAACCGATCGGCTCGCCGGCACGACAAATGCGAATCGCGATCAGCGGTGCCTGCAGCGTCATCACCGGTTTCAAGTCCAGCTCCATAGCCGTCGTCCCCAATAACGGAGAAGCGCCGTACAACATGATGCCGGGGCGAACCCAATCGGCATGCGCGTCGGCTCTGGTGAGGATACCAGCCGAGTTGCACAGGCTGCGCTCGCCTTGCAGTCCGTCCGTGGCCGCGCGAAATCGAGCGACCTGGCGATCCGTAACCGCCTGTGCCGCCGGATCGTCTGCGCAGGCAAAATGGGTCACATAGCGCAGCCCAGGAGCGACGGCGGGCATACCTTGCAGCCGTGCGCTGAGGGCGGGGATTTCCTCGGGCTCGAAACCGATACGATGCATACCCGTGTCGACCTTGAGCCAGATCGTCAGTGGTGCGGCGCCAGCAGCGTATCGCTCAAGACGCTCTACCTGCCCGGGTTCGTGTACGACAAGATCCAGTCCTGCGGCATGCGCAGCCGCCAGTTCATCGTCGTTCTTACAGCCCTGCATCACCACGACGCGCCCACCCAGACCGGCCTCGCGCAGCGCCAGTCCTTCCGGGACGCAAGCCACTCCCAGACCGTCGGCCTCATTCGACAGAACGCGCGACACGGCGATCAGGCCGTGACCGTAGGCATCGGCCTTGACCATGGCGAGAATGCGACTCCGCGGTGCCAGCGTGCGCACGCGGCCGACATTGTGCCGCAGGGCATCGAGGTCAATCATGGCCTCGGCAGCGCGCGGTAAAAAGCTCATCCGAAGCCTCCGTCGCCTCCGTAGACGTCGGATATATGGTTTTCAAACCGGGTGTACTGACCGAGGAAGGTCAGACGTACCATGCCGATGGGGCCATTACGCTGCTTGGCGATGATGATCTCGGCCGTACCCTTGTCGGGACTATCCTCGTTGTACACCTCGTCGCGGTAGATGAAGGCGATGAGATCGGCGTCCTGCTCGATAGCCCCGGATTCGCGCAGATCGGACATCACCGGACGTTTGTTGGGGCGCTGCTCAAGACTGCGATTGAGCTGCGACAATGCAATCACGGGTACCCCCAGCTCTTTTGCCAAGGCCTTTAGGGAGCGTGAAATTTCCGATATCTCGGTCGCCCTGTTCTCGCGCGTGCCCGGCACCTGCATCAGCTGGAGGTAATCGATCACGATCAGACCCAGCCCATGTTCGCGCTTGAGCCGGCGCGCACGTGCGCGCAGCTCGGTCGGGGTCAGCGCCGGGGTATCGTCGATGTACATAGGCACGTCCGTCAGCATCTGCACGGCACTGGTGAGACGCGGCCAATCCTGCTCGTCCAGCCGACCGGTACGCAGTCGATGCTGATCGATGCGCCCGAGCGAAGACAGCATACGCATGGTCAGCTGCTCGCCGGGCATTTCCATGCTGAAGATGGCGACCGGGGTGCTGTGTTTGACGGCAGCATACTCCGCTATGTTCATGGCGAAGCTCGTCTTGCCCATCGAGGGACGACCGGCGACGATCACAAGATCGCCGGCCTGCAGACCTGAGGTACGCTCGTCGATCTCGTCGTAGCCTGTGGCGACGCCGGTAACTGCATCCTGGCGCTCATGCAGCATCTCGATGCGTTCCAAGGCCGGTCGCAACAGTTGCTTGACGCTGGAGAACCCCTCCCGACCGCGCACGCCTTTCTCGGCGATTTCGAAAACCGCCTTTTCCGCTTCGTCCAGCAGCGCCTTGGAATCTCGTCCCTCGGGATTGAAGGCACTGTCTGCCACTCGCGTTCCGACACTGATCAGCTGGCGCAGAATTGAGCGCTCGCGCACGATGTCGGCATACGTGCGGATATTGGCCGCACTCGGCGTATCGCGGGCCAGAACGCCCAGATAGGCCAGCCCGCCAGCCTGTTCCAGTTCGCCGGTACGTTCGAGCGCCTCGGAAAGCGTGACGACGTCTATCGGGTGGTTTTGTGCGGCCAGCTTCTCGACGGCGCGGAAGATCAGGCGATGGTCGAAGCGATAAAAATCCGCTTCGTTGATGCGATCTGCTACCTGATCCCAGGTCGCATTGTCGAGCATGAGTCCACCGATGACAGCCTGTTCGGCTTCGATGGAATGCGGTGGTATGCGCAACGCATCGGTGGCGTTACGTTCACCTAGAGGCTTCGGGATCACTTCGGCCATGTTTTCATACGACGGTTATCCTGACCGGCAGGGCGTAATGAGGTGTACGCGCCATCGTACCGCGAAACCTGAACTCGCGAAGATAACCGAAGTACGGAAGACGCCATGAGCGTCCTCCGCCTTCGACCGAATCAGGTAATCAGGCGGCGGTTTCGCCGTTGACGACGACCTTGATGGTCGCGTCGACGTCGGAATGCAGATGCACTTCCACATCGTACTCTCCGACATGGCGCAGCGCGCCTTCGGGGAGCCGCACTTCCTTGCGCTCGACCTCGACACCCGCCGCAGTCACCGCATCAGCGATGTCCTGGGTACCGATCGAGCCGAACAACTTGCCCTCGGCGCCGGCCAATGCGGTCAACGTAACGACCATGCCGTCCAGTTTGGCGCTGCGAGCTTCGGCTGCGGCCAGTGCTTCGGCAGCAACCTTTTCCAATTCGGCACGACGCGCCTCGAATTCGGCGATATTCGCCGGCGTCGCATACTTGGCCTTGCCCGTCGGAATCAGGTAGTTACGGGCATACCCCGGCCTGACCTTGACCTTCTCGCCGAGACCACCCAGGTTCTCCACCTTGTCCAGCAGAATGATTTCCATGATAGCTACCCTAATGATTCAACAAAAAAGCTTCACCAAATCATGCGCCGCGGCCAAACCGCCCGCGCAAGTCCGTGAAACTGTCGGCGACGCCGACTGCAGCCAGCAAGCTGCCCATCTGCGGCGGCGCCAAAACCAATAACACATACATCCCCACGAGCCAGCCCACACTGATCCCCGTCTGCCTGACCACACCATGTATCAGGCCGATGGCCTGAAGCAGGAACGGGGTCAGTACCACCATGGCCAGTTCGATCAGCATGTCATTTTGCATCAGCAGCACCAACGCCACCAGCAATACAGCAACGCCAGCCAGCCAATAACTCAGTCGCCAGCTCGTATACTCGTCCCGAAAACCGCCCGGGTTGTATAACTGCGCCTGCCAAGCACGCGCCAGCATCAGACTCAGCGCAACACTCAGCACGAACGACATGGCGAAAACGCCAGTAGCGTAATGCGCCGCACGCTCAATCGCCGCGGAAACCTCCATCGGCGACATTCCTGCACGTTGCAGCAGCCCGCTCACGGAACGCTGCAACACATCCAGCCACTTCTCGGTGATATCGGGCACCCAAAGGTGGACACCGATCACCCCGGCTACCGCAAACAGCGTGAGCCCGGTCATCACATTGCGCCACGAAGCGGTTTGCCGTAATACCAAGGCAACCACGATTGTCGGCAACCACTGGATGGCCGCATACAGCAACCCAGCTACTGCCGCGGAGGGAGTGCCTGTGGCCAGACCGGCCAAGACTGCCAGGACCAAGGCACTCCAACCTGCGACGATCAGCCCTTGATTCAGGCCATGGCGTAGTACCACCAAGGCCACAGCGGCCGCGCTCAACAGGGCTATCGGCGGGAACAACACACCGCCTACCGCGGTTAGCACGACCACCGCGACGGCCTGCGCCGGTCCCGACATCACAAAGGCGGCAAGACGGCGCATCAGCTCCGCACGAACTTCGGCAGACGGCCTATCGGATCAGTGCTGATCCGAATACGGCAGCAGCGCCAGATAGCGTGCGCGCTTCACGGCCTGTGCCAACTGGCGCTGGTAGCGCGCGCTGGTGCCGGTCACGCGGCTAGGTACAATCTTACCGGTCTCGGTGATATAGCCCTTGAGCATGTTCAGATCTTTGTAATCGATCCGTGCAATACCCTCGGCGGTGAAACGGCAGTAACGGCGACGACGGAAAAAACGCGACATGATGCTGTACCTCGATCGAATGGAGTGCGGTGTGACTGGAATCAGGCGGCGGAATCGTCGCCGTCGCGTGAATCGTCACTATCGGAATCACTTTCCCGCGACGCACGGGTGTCGCCGGAATCACCTTCGTCCTTGGACTTGGCAAGCGGCGACGCCTCGGTGATCGCCTGATTTTCGCGGATCACCAGCTTGCGCAGCACCGCATCGTTGAAGCGGAAGGCGGTCTCGATTTCGGCCAGCGCGGCATCCGTGCATTCGATATTCATGAGCACGTAGTGCGCCTTGTGCACCTTGTTGATCGGGTACGCTAGCTGACGGCGCCCCCAATCTTCGAGGCGATGGATCGTACCACCGTCGCCCTCGATCATCCCGCGGTAGCGCTCGATCATGGCAGGTACCTGCTCGCTCTGGTCGGGATGGACCAGAAAAACCACTTCATAGTGACGCATGGACATACTAACCCCTTATGGATTGGCAGCCTCCCGCAACAGTGCGGCGGTGAGGCAAGGAGGCGCTGGGAATATCGGCGCATAAAAAGGCGGTAATTCTACGAGGACTAGCCCCCAACCGCAAGGCTTCTGCGCAAAAAACACGACCTCAGAGTCGATCAACCCCGCAAGGCGTTACGCCCAGCCTGCTTGGCCGCATAAAGGGCTTCGTCGGCTCTCTGCATCAGTGCAGCTGATGTATCCGCTTCACCCTCCCAGGTAGCGATGCCAAAAGAAGCACTTAACGAAACCCGCTCACCCTTGAAATGAGTCGGCGCCTCACACAATCCTCGTCGCACACGATCCACCACCTCGCGCGCAGTCTCCGCAGAAGCCCCGGGAAACAGGAACAAGAATTCCTCCCCACCCCAGCGCCCCACCACGTCTGATCGGCGCAGCTGCACACTCAGCAACCGGGCGATAATCTGCAACGCACGGTCGCCGCTGGCATGACCGTAGCGATCGTTGATCTGCTTGAAATGATCGACATCCACCAAGGCGATCGAGAAATCCCCGCCCGATCGTCTTACGCGCGCGACCTCCTCCTCCAAGCGCTCGTCGATTGCGCGGCGATTGGGCAGTGCCGTCAGGCTGTCGACACGGGCTTCCGAATATGTCTGTTCGAGTCTGCGGCTCAACTGGTCACGCTCGACCTCCAACACCTTAAGCCGCTCAGTCAACTTCGCCGCATCCACATCTGACTGATGCAGCATGTCGTCCCCCAATCCACGCAGGGTCAACAGGTCGTCGGTCAGATTGTGCAATCGCGCATCGATCGCCGCACGCAGGCTATCGAAATCGGTAGCCACCTGGCTTTCCGTCATCAGATCACGCACCGAGGATTCGATCTGGCGATTGACCTCCCCAGCTTGTCGCAGTAAATCGCGCCGCCGATCGTTTCCTTCCCCGAATGTGCGCTCCAACACATCCAGGCGATCGATCAGATCGGCGAGAAAACACCGGATTTCGTTACGTTCCTGCTCAACGCATTGAAACCCGCGTCCTAGCAGTCCCGCCAATTTATCCGCATCCACCGTGCGATCACCGGCGGCAAACTGGCTGCGCTGCTCTTCGCGCTCCGTATCGAGCTGTCGCGGCCAACCCTTGGCTTCGTAGATCGACACAGCCAGCGTTTCCAGGCTAGTACGCAACTGGCGCAGACGCTCGCCGACCTCGAGCTCCATCTGCTTCAGCGCACGCTCAATATCCTGCAGATCATGCAGTTCGCCAGGCAACGTGGAATGACTGTCGGTCAAGGCTTCCAGACTGACGACAGCGCGCACGAGACTTCCAATATCCCCGGTTTCGGCGGCAGCCGGGCCAGGTACTATGGGCAAGGTTTCGATCATGGAACTCAGGGATGCGGCATCGGCCTCGAAACGCCCCGCCTGCAAGGCATCGCCGAAGGATTTCAGCACCCCAGCGAGATCCGGGTGCGCGCCCGACAGGCGCAAAATCATATTGGCCAACAGCTGCATACCGACAGCGCGGTCGCGCTTCCATTCAGCCTCAGCAGCATCGAACTCCTGGACCAACTGTCGATAGCGCTCGCGATACCCGTCGTCATTCACGACTTCGCCGGACAGTCCGCCATTACCATCCCCGTTAGCCATACCTTAGCCCGTTCATGGTCATAGAATATCGCGCAACTATAGACTTTACATACTGCGGTATTACCGATTTGACTCAAACGCCTCTGCAAAGCGTGCCTGCCGCACCGCCTCGAACAGGCAGACCCCGGCCGCCACCGACACGTTGAGACTTTCCATCGCCAGTGCGAGGGGGATGCTCACCACGGCATCGCACGCCTCCCGGGTAAGCCGTCGCAGCCCATCTCCCTCTGCACCCAGTACGAAGGCGTGCGCTCCCGTCAGGTCCTGCGCATACAGACTGGTCGGCGCATCGGCAGCCGTCCCGACGACCCATACACCGAGCGACTTCAAGGCGGACAGGGTGCGTGCCAGATTCGCGACCGGGACGAAGGGCACGACATCGGCCGCGCCCGAGGCCGCCTTACGCGCGGCCGGCGTCAGCGACGCCGCGCGGTCGCGGGGTGCGATCACGGCCAGCGCACCAGCCGCAGCGGCAGTGCGCAGACAGGCCCCCAGGTTATGCGGGTCCGTCACTCCGTCGAGCACCAGCAGCATGGGCTCCGTCGCAGCCTCCACGCGCGCCAGCAATTCGCTCTCTGCCAACGGCGGCGGCGGATTGTAATCGGCCACTACGCCCTGGTGTCGGCCGTCTGGAACACGGCGATCCAAGGCCTTTTTCGAGGCGCACTGGACCGAAACTCCTACCTGCTCGGCCAGCTCGATCAAAGCACGCAGACGCCGATCGTCGCGCGCATCGTCCAGCCACAGGGTCTTGACCCGCTCGGGATCGTTGCGCAGAGCGGACTCGACGGCATTGATGCCGTGGAGCAACTCGCTCATCGACGACTCCTGCGCGACTTGCGCCGACGCTTGGGTCGCGGCGATTTATCCGGTTCCTCGTTGGTCTTTCGTTGCACTTCCTCCTCGGGCACGAAATCAATCTTGCGCTCGTCGAGATCCACCCGGGCGACCCGCACGTCCAGCCGGTCGCCGATGCGGTAGACACGCCCGCTGCGCTCACCGCGTAGGCATTGCCCCACCGGATCGAAGCGGTAGTAGTCGTTGCTCAGCGCGGTGACGTGGACCAGCCCTTCGACATAAACGTCGCGCAACTGCACGAACACACCGAAACCGGTGACCGTGCTGACCATGCCCTCGAAGACCTGACCGACCTTGTCGAGCATGAATTCGCACTTGAGCCAGTCGACGGCATCGCGCACCGCATCGTCGGCGCGGCGCTCGGCCATCGAGCAGTGCTCGCCCAGGCCGACCATATCGTTGCGGTTATAGGCGAAATCACCAGGCTTGCCGCCCTGCAGGACGTGGCGGATGGCGCGATGCACCAGAAGATCCGGGTAACGTCTGATCGGCGAAGTAAAATGGGCATAGGCCGGCAGCGCCAATCCGAAATGCCCTTCGTTGTCCGGGCTGTAGACCGCCTGCTGCAGGCTGCGCAGCAGCATGGTCTGGATCAGTTCCGCCTCCGGCCGGGCTGTGGCGAGTTTGAGCACCGCGGAGAAATCCTTGGGCTTGGGTGTCTCACCGCCACCGAGGTTCAACCCCAGCCCCGCCAGGAAGGCGCGCAGCTCGTCGATCCGGTCCGCCTTGGGGCCGCCGTGTATGCGATACAGCGCCGGCATCTTGTGCTTGGCCAGAAAACGCGCAGCCGCCACGTTGGCCAGGATCATGCACTCCTCGATCAGGCGATGGGCGTCGTTGCGCTGTACCGGCACGATACGCTCGATCTTGCGGCCCTCGCCGAACACGATGCGCGTTTCCTGGGTATCGAAATCGATCGCCCCGCGCCTGCGCCGCGCCTTTTCAAGTGCGCGGAACAGGGCATGCAGATTGTCCAGATGCTCGACCAGCCCGGCATGCGCCGCGCGAACCTTGGTGTCGCGCGCCACGACCATCGCAGCCACCTGGGTATAGGTCAGCCGCGCGGCAGAACGAATCACCGCCTCATAAAACCGGAAGTCCTTGAGCGCGCCTCCTTTCGAAACACGCATGTCGGCCACCATGGCAAGACGGTCGACCTTGGGATTCAGCGAACAAAGCCCGTTGGAGAGCATCTCGGGCAGCATCGGTATCACCTGCCCGGGGAAATAGACCGAGGTACCGCGGCAACGGCCTTCCTTGTCCAGAGCGCTGTCCGGCGCGACGTAGTGGCTCACGTCGGCAATCGCCACGACGAGTCGCCAACCGTCCTCGCCGTCCGGTTCGCAGTAGACCGCGTCGTCGAAGTCCTTGGCATCCTCGCCGTCTATGGTGACCAGCGGCGTTTCGCGTAAATCCTCGCGGTAGCGCTTGGCGCCCGACGCCACCCGGTCACCGAATCGCTGCGCTTCGTCCAGCACCGCCTCCGGCCACTCATGCGGCAATTCGTGGCTGCGGATCGCGATGTCGATCTCCATGCCGGGGTCCATGTGCTCGCCCAGGACCTCAACCACCCGCCCGATCGGCGGCGCATGCTTGGTCGGCTGTTCGACGATCGCGGCCAGCACGATCTGGCCCTGACGCGCCCCGGCGCGGTCGTCCGGGGGGATCATCACGTTGAGCGGGATTCGCTTGTTGTCGGGCACCACGAAGCCCATGCCGCGCTCCTCGCTGAAACGTCCGACGACCTGGCGGGTATTGCGTTCGAGCACCTCGACCACCGCACCCTCGGGCCGGCCACGGTGATCCAGCCCCATCACGCGGGCCACGGCACGGTCGCCATGGAACAAGCCACTCATCTGCCGCGGCGACAGGAACACATCGTCACCACCCTCGTCCGGCACCAGGAATCCGAAACCGTCAGGATGCGCGATGACACGACCGCGGATCAGCCCCTTTTCCGTCACCGGCAGAAAGGCCCCGACCCGGTTACGCACCAACTGGCCGTCACGCTGCATCGCGCGCAGGCGTCGATCCAACGCTTCCAGGTCGACCGGTTCGCTGAGCTGCAGAACAGCGCACAGATCGTCGAATCGCATCGGCCCCTCGCCCTCGGCCAACACCTGCAGGATCAGTTCGCGGCTGGGAATCGGGCGTTCGTATTTCGACGCCTCGCGATCCTGATAGGGGTCCTTCAAAGTCGTTTTTTTACGTTTACTCATAACCTTCCAATGTTAAATAGCGATCGCCCGCGCCCGACTTTCGCCCAGCGGGCGGGCATACGATGTCCGCATCATAATGGATTGACAATAAGAAAGGGGCGCTGTAGATTGCGCGCTCGTTTGCGGCAACGCTGCCATGCCGAGGTGGCGAAATTGGTAGACGCGCTAGCTTCAGGTGCTAGTGGGGGAAACCCCGTGGAGGTTCAAGTCCTCTCCTCGGCACCACGCCGCAAACCCATTCCAACCTTCTCATCTCCCCTGTAGCACCTTAGGCACCTGCCTTCCTCTCCGTTCCGCTCTCCCAGAAAATGCGTTGCGCTCCCACCGGGACGTTCACATCAACGCCGAACTCCCTACTCAATAAAAGCACGTCGCGGCCGATACGCTATAACCAAGACAAAAGGTTCTCGGCAGGGCCGCAGGCGCACCGTACAACCTTTTTAGAAATGAACTCCACGTCCCAGAACAGCCGGGCGATTCAAACCATAACTATACGAACGGGGCGATCCATGAAAAACGCATCGCTTGTGTTCAAATTCGCCATCATGGGCCTTGCAGTGGCCGTGACCATGCTGATTGCCGCGACGTTCATCCTGTACAACACCAACGGCATACGCACGGACAGCGCCAAATTGCGTGACCTGGATATCCCCACGATGGAGTATGCATACGAAATGCAGATCTCCGTAATCCAGGTGCAGCAGTTTTTCTCCGATGCCGGCGCGACTCGTCAGGCAGACAGTCTGCGTGACGATATCAAATCGGCGAATCAGTATGCCGGTCGCTTTCGAGATTTGATCGCCAAGCTGAGCGCGCTATCGCCCGAAAACAAGGCGCAGTACGCCGAGATGCTCGAGAAATTCAATCGTTACTATCAGGTCGGCGAAAAAATGGCCGACGCCTACGTCAATCAGGGAACCGATGCCGGCAATCGAATGATGGACAGCTTCGATCAGGCTGCCAGCGCCCTGTTCAACGTCGTCGACCCCTTCGTCAGGGACGCCCAGAACAAGGCGCACCATCTGCTGCTGCAGCAACGACACGCCGTCGTCGGAACGCAATGGACGCTGCTGATCACCTTCGTGGCCATGATCGCACTGCTCGCCGTCGTCGCCGTCCTGCTCACCCGCACGATCAGGAAAATCCCGGTCGTATCCTCCGAACTCAAGCGCATTGCTGCCGGCGACCTCGGTGGCAAGGATCTGACCCACACCAGCAACGACGAGATCGGGCAATTGTGCGTCGGCCTGAACGCCATGCGCGCCCAGCTCAAGGAAATCATGCACAACGTGACGCAGTCGGCCGAGCGTATTGCCGAATTCTCCGAACAACTGGCTGGCTCGATCGGAAATACCGAAACAGCGATATCAAACCAGGTCTCCGAGGTATCCCAGATCGCGGCAGCGATGCATGAAATGAGTGCCACCTCGCATGAAGTGGCCAAGAATGCCAACGACTCGGCATCCGCAGCCCATAAGGCCAATCAGGACGTTGTCGAAGGCAATCAGGCCGTGAGCGAAGCCGTCCAGGCGATCCGCGCCGTGGCGCGAGATATCGAACACGTTTCCAACGTCATCCATCAGGTCGACGAAAGCAGCGTCAATATCGGCAGCATCCTCGACGTGATACGTGAAATTACCGATCAAACCAACCTCCTGGCATTGAATGCGGCCATTGAGGCCGCTCGCGCCGGGGAGGCCGGCAGGGGTTTTGCCGTGGTGGCAGATGAAGTCAGAACCCTGGCGACGCGGACGCAGCAGTCGACCCAGGAAATTCAGAACATGATATCCACGCTGCAAACCGCCGCACAAAATGCCGTACAGGCCATGACCGCCAGTCAGAAAACCGTTGGGCAAAGCGTCGATCTCGCCGCCACCTCGGGCGACCGGCTGACCGCCATTTCCAACTCGGTGGGCACCATATCCAACATGACCTCGCAAATTGCCACCGCGGCCGAGGAACAGAGCTCTGTCTCTCAGGAAATGAATAAAAACATTTCCAATATCAGTCTCGCGACAGAGCAGACCGAGGAATCCGCTCATCAGATCGCCGAAGCTGGCAGGAAAATGTCAACCCTGGCGGCGGAATTGCAGCAGCTCGTATCGAAATTCAGGGTGTAGCCGGCCGTGCCCCTGCGCGTAATTAAGCACGCAGGGATTTCCCAAGCGCATTCCTGAGAATCCAGCATCCCGAATGCCTGTCCACGGCCTTCGTTCCTATCGCTAGTCCCGACGGTAATGTACTGCAGTGCCGACGCTCCCCCGGCCGGACGGACCTCGTTACGTTGGGCGCGAAATAAAAACATCACACACTGGCCTCATGCTGTGCGGCGCCACTGCACCCCGCCCCGGACACCGCAAGTCCATGTCACCTCCATGAAGGGATGCTATCGCGCCATGGACAAAACAGGAGAATAAACATGCGCTTCGCCCACGCCCTCGTCCCCATGCTACTGCTCGCATCCGGAACGGCGCACGCCGACACCCTAACCCCGATCAAACATCTCGTGGTGATCTACCAGGAGAACGTCTCCTTCGATCACTACTTCGCGACCTACCCCAAGGCCACCAACCCACCGGGCGAGCCGGCCTTCCATGCGCTGCCGGGCACGCCCGAGGTGAACAACCTCGCCCGTACGGGACTGCTGACACACAACCCCAACGCACTCAACCCGGTCAACGGCGCGGACGCCGCCGAGCCCTTCCGTCTCGACCGCACGCAGGCGGCGACCGCCGACCAGAATCACGCCTACACCGCCGAGCAGATGGCCTACGACGGCGGCAAGGCCGACCTGTTCCCGAAATACACCGGCAAGGCTACGTCCGGCGGCGCCGGCGCCTTCGGCACCAAGGGCCAGGTCATGGGTTATTTCGACGGCAACACGGTGATGGCCATGTGGCAGTACGCCCAGCACTTCGCCATGAGCGACAACGCCTATACCGACACCTACGGCCCGTCGACGCCGGGCGCACTGGAAGTGGTCTCGGGGCAGACCGACGGACTCAGGCTCGTGCACACCACGCACAAGCCGTTCCGCATGGACGCCCACTCCTATTACATCAAGGACGGCCAGGGCGGCTACACCCTGATCAACGACGTCGATCCGGCCTACGACGTGTGTTCCAACGCCAAGAACCAAGTGATGCTTGAAGGCCGCAACATCGGCGACCTGCTCAACGCCAAGGACGTCACCTGGGGCGGCTTCATGGGCGGCTTCGACCTCAAGGCCAAGAACGCCAACGGCACCACCGGCTGCGGGCGCAGCACCTATTCGGCCACCGTACACCGCACTGTGAAGGACTACATCCCGCACCACGACTGGTTCCAGTACTTCAAGTCGACCGCCAATCCGACCCACGCGCGACCCAGCTCGATCGCCGCCATCGGCCGCACCTACGAACCCGGCACGCACAAGCGCGATCCGGCCAACCACGAGTACGCGCTGCGCGACTTCTTCGCCGCGGTCAAGGCGGGCAACTACCCGGCGGTGAGCTACCTCAAGGCGCCGGCCTACGAGGACGGCCACGCCGGGTATTCCGATCCGCTGGACGAACAGGCCTTCGTCACCCGCGTGGTTAACTTCCTCGAGCACCAGCCCGGCTGGAAGGACACCGCCGTGATCGTGACCTGGGACGACTCCGACGGCTGGTACGACCATGCCTTCGCCTACACCACCAACCCGTCCTTCGACCCGCAGGCCGACCAGCTCGACGGCGCCGGCCATTGCGGACGCGGCACGCCGATGGCGGGCCTGCGCGGCAAGCCGGTCAACGGCCGTTGCGGCCCCGGCACGCGCATCCCCTTCCTGGTGATCTCGCCCTGGGCCAAGCAGAACTACGTGGCCCACACGCGTATCTCGCAGGCCTCGGTGGTGCGCTTCATCGAGGACAACTGGCTCGGCGGCACGCGCCTCGGCGGCGGCTCGTTCGACGCCAGCGCGGGCAGCATCATGGACATGTTCGACTTCACCGGCAAAGGCGACGCGCCCAAGCTGTTCCTGAACGAAAAGACCGGCACGCCGGTCGTCCACAGCTGATCCCGACCGGCCCGGCACCGCAGCGACGCGGTGCCGGGCCACGGCTTCGCGCGACATGTTTCGTCACGACCGACCGAGCCGCCGGCTGCGCCGCACGCTGGGTGTCGCGGCCGTATTCGCGCTGCTCGCCGGCGCCTATGCGTTGATCGAACCCGTCGTCGCCTTCTACCCGCTGATTCCGCTCGCCGCCTGGCTGCACCACCCCGCCGACACCTGGCGCCTTGCCCACGGCGAGAACCCGCACCCGATCCGCCTGATGCGCCCACCCGTCGCGCCGCTGTCGGCCATGGCCCGGCTAGGCCGGGACCTCTTCTACGACCGCACCCTGTCCGGCTCCGGACGCATGTCCTGCGCCAGCTGCCACAGCCCGCAGCATGCCTTTGGCCCGCCGGGCAACGCTGCGGTCATGCTCGGCGGCCCGGACGGTCAGTCCCCCGGTTACCGTGCCGTACCCAGCCTGATGTACCTGGAACGACAACCACCGTTCAGCGTCGGGCCTGACAACGCGGTCAACGAGACCCTCACCCTGCGCCAGAAGATCGTGCGCAGCGTCGGCGCCCCACGTCTGACCAAGACCGCCGGAGACACCGCCGGCACCGCGCACAACCTCGTGCCACAGGGCGGTCTGTTCTGGGACGGACGCGTCAATACCCTGCAG
The DNA here is from genome assembly GCF_001753165.1 of Acidihalobacter aeolianus. Lineage (GTDB taxonomy): Bacteria > Pseudomonadota > Gammaproteobacteria > DSM-5130 > Acidihalobacteraceae > Acidihalobacter > Acidihalobacter aeolianus. Next base: position 1,033,866 of record NZ_CP017448.1, on the reverse strand, counting down.
CAGCAGGCCGACGGACCGCTGTTCAACACCTTCGAGATGGACGCGGGTTCGCCGCAGCAGGTCGCCGCACGGCTCGCCGTCTCGCCCTATGCCGGTGATTTCCGTCGCCTGTTCGGCCCCGGCATCTTCGACAATCCGAATTTCCTGGTGTCCGAGGCGCTTTTGGCGCTCGCCCGCTACCAGATCGAGGACCCGAGCTTCCACCCCTACCGCAGCCGCTACGACGCCTGGCTGGCCGGCAAGGCCCGACTGGACGATGCCGAACTGCGCGGCTATCTCCTGTTCAACGATCCCGCCAAGGGCGACTGCGCGGCCTGTCATGTGGACCGACCGACACCCGACGGCCTGCCGCCGCTCTTCACCGACCATCAGTACGAGGCGCTCGGCGTGCCGCGCAACCCCGCCATCCCGGCCAACCGGAATCCGCACTACTACGACCTCGGTCTATGCGGGCCCTTCCGCAAGGATCTTGCCCGGCAGCACCGATATTGCGGCCTGTTCCTCACGCCCACGCTGCGCAACGTTGCCACGCGCCACACGTTCTTCCACAACGGGGTCTACCACACCCTGATGCAAGTGCTGGCGTTCTACAACTTCCGCGATACCGACCCAGAACGGATCTATCCGCGCGACGCACAGGGCCGCGTCGAGAAATTCAACGACCTCCCGGCCGCCGACCGCGGCAACGTCGATACCGTCGACCCGCCCCTCAACCGCCACGCCGGCGAACACCCCGCCCTCACCCGCCGCGACATGCAGGACATCGTCGCCTTCCTCGGCACGCTGACCGATCGGCCTGACGCACAAGCATCAGTGGGTGAAAAAGCAAACATGTCGGGACACCACAAGAATGAGCGATAGAGAGCGGGTATCCGGAATCCAGTTCGGAAACCAGACGCTGACATCACAGCGCTCCATCCTTGAATTGGATCGGAATTGATTGGGTATCCTGCGAGACTGCTATCGGCCATATCCGGCCGTCCATATTCCTTCCAGATCAAGCCGTTGGACGGCTGCATTGCAACGGGAACCAGTCATTAGTCTATCCATGGGATAAGGCCGCCGTCATGCTGGATGGATATTGGCGAACACCAAGGAATAAATAGGCTAAATTAGGGAATGGCTGTCGCGGGTATTCAGGCAAAGTGTCAGATACATAATAGGCCGAACGCGAATGTCCTTGCCCGGGCTATCATCAGGGCTCTTTCCTTCGCTTGATGCAAATGAAGGCAACTATGACGATTAGGATGGTCATGGCCCTGCTGTGGGTATATCTCACCAGCCTGATGCTGGCAGGCCAGGTGGCCGCGGCCAGCTCGATCACCGGGCTATGGGTTTACCATGACACCACCGGCATCATCGCTCTACGCCTGGCCGAAGTCTCAGGGGGAAAGGTGCTCGGCACCATGATCGACACGAGCGCCGATCCTTCACTCACGACGCACGAACAGATGGCGAACGTGCATGGGCAGGTCGATGGCTCGACGGTGGCCCTGCATGTTGCCGCCGCCACCTGGACCGGAACGCTGGGACTGGATCTCCAGCTAGGCATTGGCGCCCACGTGCTCACCTTTCGCCAGGCCACGCAGTCGCAGTATCAAGCCACGCGAATGCGGTATGACTGGCTCATCCTACAGATGCGCGAAGCCAAGGCTTATTACTCTAAGCTGAAACGCTTTATGAAGGCGGCCAAACAATACCACGATAGCGTCTCCGTGCACCGAGCGCGCCAGGCTGACGTGCGTGCCTTCTATGATCGCGGCATTAGGAACGATCAAGTGTGCGTGCGAGCATTGGAGCGGATGAATGCTGAGGCACATATACCAGATCACGGATGGTATTTACCACGCGCTTGCATCAACGCGGATGGGACCAAGTTCGGCGTCAACTACGGGTCCGCGGGCGCACTCAAGGTGCTCGTCCACACTAACCAGATGATTCAAGACAGGGGCGACAGGCTGATCAAGAAACTGCGCGCAATCCAGGAGCAGACTCCCGGGGTGTTGCGGGCCATCTATCAGGTCTGCCAATACGAGAAAAAAACTACCTGCGCACAATACGAGCCGACTGGCTCAGTGTACAAAGGATTCTTAACCGAAGCGCAAGTTGAGTTGAGTGCCTTGCGCCAAGCGCAATCTCAGCTTGCCACCATCTACGCCGAAGATATTGCCTACGCGCGCCCCTCCGACGCCAAGCTGAACGCTTTGCTCAAACAGATCGACATGCTGAAGCGCCAGAAGTGAACGGCAGGAGTAGCGTGATGCGGCGACTCTCGGCCAAAAGCGGGCGTCGCACCTTTTTCCAATCACGTCTCTGGATCGCCTGCTTCTGATTGCAGAACAGTCATAATCCGGCAGAAACAAAGTACGCCTCGAAAAATGCCTAGAGAACTGGTGGCGATTCAGGGGATGAAGACTAAGGGCGGGGATCGGGATGAGATTTTACTGCCGTAAGTCGGGGAATAGCCTCTTGCCATGCTACAAGGCTATTCCCCGACTTTCTTGGGGGTAGGGCCGCGGTGTCTTTTCTCTTTCTTTGGGTTGACTAGTGCAGCATCTACCGTGAAAGGATTATCAGTTTTTGATGGTGAAAGCCCCACACGCTTGAGACCAAAAGCAGCTCCAGGGAAAGCCTGTTCTTTATTTGGTCCTACATTTCCCAGCCCAATTTGGAATTCAAACCACAGATCATATTTCCCTTCATGCAATTGGTAGTGTTGGACCAAAACCTTGGCTAAGTCTGCCAGCATAAGAGGTGGTTCGACTGGTGAGGGTGTCTCAGAAACAATGGGGGATGGCTGTTTAGTGCTTGGCATGATGCTCTCCGGTCCAATCAAGATCTTTGGCTGTGGTGGTCTGGCCTGTTTGCCACTGTGAATCTTCTCGAGAACCCATTGTCACGGAAACATTATGTTTGTGATTATGTACAACCTCTAGGTTACCGTGCAGGTATGCTCGCATTGATCGTGCGACCACCTCATTCAGTGAGACATCATCTTGAATCGATCTAAGATAAGCTTCCCTGTGCAACTCTTTCGGGATTCGGACATTGAATTGCCCTTTTAGAGGCTTTTGAGGCTCTTTGCCTACAAGTTTGCACGTTTCAATATAGTCATCGACTGCCTCATGAAAAGCAGTCCGCAACTCCTTGGCCGAATCAGCTTTATATGTAACCAGGTCGTCGATAAAAAGAATTTTCCCGCGGCAGACTTCCTGAGCCATATCGGTATCACAGGAGCCGTGGTATCCCTTGTAGGTCATATAGTCCATGCTCAGTCTCCGGACTTTATAATGTTGTTGGCTTTCAGGTGTTCAACCACATCAGCAACGCAGCCCTTGTCTACGCACTCTGGTTGATGTGGTTCGTGACAGATGATCAATGCATTTGTTTCCCTATTAATAAACTTCCTCCTTGAACCGCTGTTCTTCAGAACTTCATAGCCGAGGTGCCTTAGAAGTCCGGATAACTCGCTCCACTTCAGGTCAGACGGTGTCTGTGGAGACTTTAGCTTTTCAAGAGTTTTCTTGTGCTTGGACATCTAGAGAACCTGTAGGTTTGCCGGATGGTAACTGAATAACAGTTACAAGTCGATCCTTTACCCCAGCGTGTGCATTAAATCCGCAGCTGAATCTGGCGCTTGAAGCGGCCAAGTCACTGGGAAGGCGTTATGCGCAGAACGTAATCATCTTTTGTGGTGCGGATGCTTTGCCAGAGTTGGTGCTGTTGAGGTGAAGCCGCTGTGTGAATGTTGATTGATCGAACGTCTGCTGTCCCCAGTTTTCTGCCACAAAGCCGGGCTCATTCTGAGTGGCCGCATGGGGTCGAGTCCTGCCGTTTTAGATCAACGCTGGGCTCTGAGATTTACCAAGAATGTACTGAATCGCTTCGCCGTTGATTTCATAAGCCAATACTCAATCACATAAAAAAACGGGCCGGGCTGCAGTCGCAGCCCGGCCCGTGATGATCATGTATGGCGTCCCCAAGGGGATTCGAACCCCTGTTACCGCCGTGAAAGGGCGGTGTCCTGGGCCTCTAGACGATGGGGACAATGATACTGGTCACGCTCGCCTTGACGTCTTCTTCTTTTCGTCAGCGACGCGGACCGAAAAGCAGGGCGGTCATCACGCCGGTAAACAGGGTCAGAAACCCGACCGGCACAATGGTGAAGAAAAACTCCGCGGGCCGTTCGTCTCCGCGCACCATGTAGTAAAAACCGGCAATGATACCGATCGCCGTCAATGCCACGCCCAGGTATGCCAGGACTCTACCCAAACGGCGCATTCCGGCTCTCCGCCCTCAAAATTTGGTGGAGCTAGGCGGGATCGAACCGCCGACCTCCTGCATGCCATGCAGGCGCTCTCCCAGCTGAGCTATAGCCCCGTGCGAACGGAGGCGCGTACTTTAAATGCTGCCCCCGAAACCGTCAACCCCGATGATCTGCAATATATTCCAGCGCACGCGCGATGCCCGCGAGACTGCGCTCGCGGCCCAGCAGCACCAGCGTCTGGTCGATGGGCGGCGATACGCCGGCGCCGGTACAGGCCACACGCAACGGCTGGGCGACCTTGCCTATGCCCAGCTCCAGATGGCCCGCCACCCGCTCGACGACACCGTGGATCTCCGACGCGACCCACTCGGGCAACACCGCTAGGGCCTCGTGCAGCGCCCTGAGTACGGGCTCTGCCGCCACGGTCAGGTGCTTGGCGGCGGCCTTTTCCTCGTAGGTCTCGAAATCGCGGTAGAAGATCACGCTGGACTCAGCCATCTCGACCAGAGTCTTGGCGCGTTCGCGCAGGGCCTCGACCACGCTTTCCAGCGCCGGACCCGCGCTCGGGTCGACGCCCAGCTGCCCCAGGTGCCAGCTCAGGTGACGCGCCACATGCTCCGGCGGGCTGGTCTTGAAGTAGTGCTGGTTCAGCCACAGGAGCTTCTGGTGATTCAGCGCCGAAGCGGCCTTGTTCACCGCGTTGAGATCGAACAGCTCGATCATCTCGTCGAGGCTGAAGACCTCCTGGTCGCCGTGCGACCAGCCCAGGCGGACGAGGTAGTTGAGCACCGCCTCGGGCAGCAGCCCCATGTCGCGGTATTCCATCACGCTGGCCGCGCCGGTCCGCTTGGACAGCTTCTTGCCGTCCTCGCCGAGGATCATGGCGACGTGGGCATAGTGCGGGGTCTCGGCTCCCAGTGCGCGCAGGATGTTGATCTGCCGCGGGGTGTTGTTGATGTGGTCATCGCCGCGCACGACGTGGGTGATGGCCATGTCCATGTCGTCGACCACCACGGTGAGGTTGTAGGTCGGCGTGCCGTCCGAGCGGGCGATGATGAGATCGTCCAGCTCGGCGTTGTCGAACACGATGGGGCCGTGGATGAGGTCGTCGACCACCACCTTGCCCTCGGTCGGATTGCGGAAACGCACGACCGGATCGACGCCCTCGCGCGGCGCCGTACGGTTGCGGCAGCGGCCGTCGTAGCGCGGCTTCTCGCCGCGCGCGCGCTGCGCCTCGCGCATCTCGTCCAGCTCCTCGCGGCTGCAATAGCAGTGATACGCATGCCCTGCGTCGAGCAGCTGCTGCACCACTTCCTTGTAGCGGTCGAAGCGCTGGGTCTGGTAGAACGGCCCTTCGTCGTACTCCAGCCCCAGCCAGGCCATGCCCTCGAGAATCGCGTTCACGGATTCGGGCGTGGAGCGCTCCAGGTCGGTGTCCTCGATACGCAGCACGAAGACGCCACCGTGCTTGCGGGCATGCAGCCAGGAAAACAGCGCGGTGCGCGCGCCGCCGATATGCAGGTAGCCGGTCGGACTGGGGGCGAAGCGGGTGCGGACGGTCATGGCAGTTCGGTTCGGTTCGGGAAAGGCCGGGATAGTAGCAAACCCGCGGCCCGGCGCGCAGCGGGGCGGCCATGCCTGGAGCCTAGAACCAGCCCGAGTGCGCCGCGACCTGCATCACGATCAGGGCGTAGATCCCGGCAAACACGTCGTCCATGACGATGCCGACGCCGCCGTGCAGCTGCCGGTCGGCCCAGTTGGCCGGCCAGGGCTTGAGCACATCGAAAATGCGGAACAGCACGAAGCCTGCCAGCACCCAGGCCCAGCCGCGCGGCGCCGCCGCCATGGTAATGAAGTAACCGACAATCTCGTCCCAGACGATGCCGCGGTGATCGTGCACGCCGAGCAGCGCCGAGGAGCGCCCGCAGATCCAGAAACCGGCCACCATGGCGAACAGCGTCACCGCGATATAGCCGACAAGCGGCAGCTGCTCGAGCAGCAGATAGAGCGGAATCGCCACGAGCGTCCCGGCAGTGCCGGGTGCCACCGGCGACAGGCCGGAACCGAAACCGAAGGCAAGGAAATGGGCCGGGTGGCCGAATACGGTACGGGCGGGCGGCTGTTCGAAGGGTCGCATGGGTCAGAATTCCCGAAAGTGGTCGTAACCTTGCAGGCTGAAGGCGACGGGATCGCCCACGGCGTCGACGAGGCGCAGACCCGGCGAGGCCTCGATGCGACCGATCCGGGTCACCGGCGGCAATCGCCCGGCCAGTGCGGCCAGTTCCCCCTCGCGCCCCGGCGGGAGGGTGAAGGCGAGTTCATAATCGTCGCCGGCGGTCATCGCCAGCTGTCCGTGAGGATCGGCTACGAGCACGGCATCGCCGCGCGGAAGACTGGGCAGCTCCACCAGCGCACCGACGCCGCTTGCCGCCAGCAGATGACCGAGATCGGCGGCCAACCCGTCGGAGATATCGATCGCAGCACTGGCCAGGCGGCGCAGGGCGAGACCCGCCTCGACGCGGGGTTCTGGGCGGTTGAGACGTTCGAGCAGCGCGGCACGGTATTGCGCTGCCACTTGGGCCCGGCCCTGCAGCACGGCCAGCCCCAGTCCGGCGTCGCCCAGCGTGCCGGTGACGTAGAGATCGTCGCCCGGGCGCGCGCCGTCGCGGCGCAGCGCCTGCCCCTCCGGCACCCAGCCGAGCGCCTGCACCGTGATGCTGAGCGGGCCGCGCGTGGTATCGCCACCGACCAGAGCCACCCGATGGCGGGCGGCCAGTGCATGGAATCCTTCGGCGAAGGCGTGCAGCCAGTGTTCGTCGGCGTGCGGCAGCGAAAGCGCAAGCGTAACCCAGGTCGGCTCCGCGCCCATGGCGGCCAGGTCGCTGAGGTTGACCGCCAGCGCCTTGTAGCCGATGTCGGCCGGGTCCGTCTGCTCGGGGAAATGCACCCCGGCGATCAGGGTATCAACCGTCGCCGCCAGTACCTGACCGGCCGGCGGTCGCAACAGTGCGGCATCATCGCCCACGCCAAGCACGACGTCGTCACGCGGTGAGCGACGCCTGAAGTGGCGATTGATGAGTTCGAATTCGCCGGACATGGCGGCGGCGCGGCGGACCGCCTCAGCGACTGCCCAGCTCGACCGAGCGCAGCTGGCGCACGGCCTTGTCGAGCACACCGTTGACGAAACGGTGCCCCTGCTCGGCGCCGAAGACCTTGGCCAGGTCCACCGCCTCGTTGATCACCACGCGGTAGGGCACGTCCAGACGCTGCATCATCTCGTAGACAGCGAGCCTGAGGATCGCGCGCTCGACCGGGTCTACCCGGTCCAGCGGGCGGTCCAGATACGGCTCGACTGCCGTGTCGATCGCTTCGACGTGTTCCGGCACGCCCAGCAGCAGTTCGCGGAAATAGTCCATGTCAGCGTCTCCCAACGGGCGCTCCTCGCGGAATTGGGCGAGGATGTCCTTGGGGTGATCGCCGGTGAGCTGCCACTGGTACAGTGCCTGCACCGCCAGCCGGCGCGCGGCATGGCGTGCGCGGTTGATCTGGCGGGCGGTCTTACGGGGGGCTTCAGGCTCAGTCATTCAACTGCCGCAGCAGGCTGACCATTTCCAATGCCGCCATACCGGCGTCCCAGCCCTTGTTGCCGGCCTTGGTGCCGGCGCGTTCGATGGCTTGCTCGATCGAGTCCGTGGTCAGCACGCCGTTGATCACCGGCAAGCCGACCTGCAGCGACACGCCGGCCAGGCCCTTGGCGCTTTCACTGGCGACATAGTCGAAGTGCGGCGTGGCGCCGCGAATCACCGCCCCCAGGGCGATGATCGCGTGATAGCGCTCGCGACGTGCCATCGACTGCACCACCAGCGGCAGCTCGAAGGCGCCCGGCACGCGCACGACCTCGATATTGGCCTCGGCCACCCCGTGACGCTTGAGCGCATCCAGCGCACCTTCCAGCAGGCGCTCCACGATGAAGCCGTTGAAGCGCGTGACGGCGATCCCGAAAAGCGCATGCCCGGCGTGGAAATCGCCTTCGAAAACCTTAAGTTGTGACATGATCCCGTTCCCGCCTGATCGCGATGCAATGGGCGCGAATCATAGCACAGCACGCAATCCGAACCCGCACTCACGACGCCAGAGGAACGGGATTTGCGCGTCTGCACATGCTTGATTCATCGACTGCTCGGGCATACCGTTGGCGCTTTTCCAACCCAACGGTCGCCGCCCTTGCCACCGCTTACGTCAGAACAACGCAAACAGATCGCCGCCGTGATCCTCGCCGGAGGGCGCGGGCGGCGCATGGGCGGTCGCGACAAGGGGCTGCTGCCCCTGGCCGGACGGCCCATGGCGGCGCACGTATTGCAGCGACTCTCGCCGCAGGTCGGTCGGGTACTAATCAGCGCGAATCGCCATCGCGACGACTACGCCGCGCTCGGCGCCGACGTCGTATCCGACGCCCTGGCGGATTTCCAGGGGCCGCTCGCGGGCGTCTCGGCCGCCCTCGCCTGTGCCGGCGCGCCGCTGCTGCTGACCGCTCCCTGCGACGCACCGTTGCTGCCCGGCGACCTTGCCGAGCGGCTGTACCGGACGCTGCAGGCCGACACTGCCGCCGGCGCCGCCGCCGCCCATGACGGCACGCGCCGACATCCGGTCTGCGCCCTGTTGCGCCGCGAACGCCACGCCGACCTCGAAGCGTATCTGGCGAGCGGCGGGCGTAAGGTCGGAGAATGGCTGAACCGCATACAGTGCGTTGACGTCGACTTCAGCGACTGCCCCTCGGCCTTCCGCAACGTCAACGACGCCGACGAACTCGCTGCCCTCGCCGCCGAGCTGAACGCGGCACCACGGAGAACCGGATCATGAATGCCCTGCCCGCCCGCCCCTCCGGGCGCAACGCCCCGACCGGCGACCTGCCCTTCGCTCAGGCCCTGCAGCGCATGCTCGATGCCGTACGACCGCTCGACGCCGTCGAACGGGTATCGCTGCGCGCCGCCTCGGGGCGCATCCTCGCAGCCGATGCGGCCAGCCCGTACGACGTCCCGCCGCACGACAACGCGGCGATGGACGGCTACGCTCTGCGAGCCGCCGACCTGCCCGCCGAAACCGAACGTCGCATCGCCTTGCACCTGACCGGCCAGGTCCTCGCCGGCCCCGTGGGCGGCGCTACCGTCGCCCCGGGTGAGTGCATACGCATCACCACCGGCGCGGCGATGCCGCCAGGCGCCGACACCGTGGTGATGCAGGAGGAAGTCGAGGTGGGAGACGGTCGGATCGTCGTCAGCGGCGGGCATGTCGTCGGGGAAAACATCCGCCGCGCCGGCGAGGATCTGGCGCGCGGCGCCGTCGTGCTCGCACGCGGTCGCCGCCTGCTGCCCGCGGACATCGGCCTGCTAGCCGCCATAGGCCTGACTGAAACGGATGTCGTGAGACGCCCGCGTGTGGCGCTGCTGTCCACCGGCGACGAACTGCGCGGACTCGGCGAACGACTGCGCGCGGGCGAGATTCACGACAGCAACCGCTACGCGCTGCTCGCGGCCCTAGGGCGCCTGGGCGTGGATGCGCACGATCTCGGCACGGTGGAGGACCGCCCGGAGGCACTACGTGCAGTGCTGGCTGAAGCCGCCGCCGGCTACGATGCCGTCGTCAGCAGCGGCGGCGTATCCGCCGGCGACGCCGACCATACCCGCGGCGTGCTCGCGGAACTGGGCGAAGTGGATTTCTGGCGCGTCGCGATTCGCCCCGGGCGGCCGCTGGCCTTCGGGCGGCTGGGCGGGGCGTTGTTCTTCGGGCTGCCGGGCAACCCGGTGGCGGCGCTGGTGATTTTTTACCAACTTGTGCTGCCCACCCTGGAACGCCTGAGCGGCACCGAACCGCGGGTGCGCCGCCGGCAACGCGCGCGGGCGCTGGCGGCGATGCGTAAAAGCCCTGGACGCACCGAGTTCCAGCGCGGCGTGCTGTCCACCGCCGACGACGGCAGCCTCTGCGTCGCCCTGACCGGGGCGCAGGGCTCGGGGCTGCTGCATTCGATGAGCCGCGCGGACTGTTTCGTGGTGCTCGATGAGGCCCGGGGACCGGTCGAAGCCGGCGAATGGGTGACGGTCGAACCCTTCGCCGATTTCGTCTGAATCCGCGCGGCGCAGCCCTCAGGCGCTGACGTATTCCGTCACTTCCAGACCGAAGCCGCCCAGGCCGTGCATGCGCTTGGGCGCGCTCAGCAGACGCATGCGCCGCACCCCGAGATCGCGCAGGATCTGCGCGCCGATCCCATAGGTACGCAATTCCTGCGGCGTCGCCGGCTTGTCTTCATGCGCTGCGTCGGCGTCCATCAAACCGAGACTGCGGATGCGCCTGACCATTTCGCGCGGATCCTCGGGATGGCACAGCACGACCACCACGCCGCCCTCCTCGCCCACGCGGCGCAGGGCATCGCGCAGCGGCCAGCCGAGCGGCGAAGTGACGAAGGGGATGCGATCATTGATCGCATCGGTCACGTGCACGCGCACCAGCGTCGGCTCCTCCGGATGCACCGAGCCCCGGCGCAGCGCCATGTGCACCGCGCGGGTGCCGGTTTCCTGGTAGGCGGTCAGCAAGAATTCGCCGAATTCGGTTTCCACCGCGGTTTCCGCGACGCGCTCGACCGAGTGTTCGTTGGCCAGGCGATAGCGGATCAAGTCCTCGATGGTGCCCATCTTGAGGCCGTGTTCTGCGGCGAGGATTTCGAGATCCGGACGACGCGCCATGCTGCCGTCCTCGTTGAGCACCTCGACGATCACCGCCGCCGGCTCGAAGCCCGCGAGCCGCGCCAGATCGACGCCGGCCTCGGTGTGGCCGGCGCGGGTCAGCACTCCGCCGGGCTGCGCCATTAGCGGGAAGATGTGCCCGGGCTGGACGATGTCCGACGGCTGCGCGTTGGGCGCCACCGCGGTGCGCACCGTATGTGCGCGGTCGTAGGCCGAAATGCCGGTGGTCACCCCTTCCGCGGCCTCGATCGAGAGCGTGAAATTGGTGCCGTGACGGTCGTCGGTACTCGCCACCATGAGCGGCAGGTTGAGCTGACGACAACGCTCGCGCGTCATCGGCAGGCAGATCAGGCCGCGCCCGTAGCGCGCCATGAAGTTGATGTCCTCCGGACGCACCAGCGAGGCCACCATCAGCAGGTCGCCCTCGTTTTCGCGGTCCTCGTCGTCGACGATGACGACCATCTTGCCCTGGCGCAGATCGTCCAGGATTTCCTCGATGCTGTTCAGGCTCATAATGCTGCGTTCAGTCCTTAATCCGTCAGATAGCCGTGTCTGGCCAACAGGTCCCGGGTGATCCCCCCGCTTTCGGGGCGAGCCGCGTCGTCGCCGAGCAGCAGCCGCTCCAGATAGCGTGCGATGACATCCACTTCCAGGTTCACCGCCTGGCCGACGCGGGCCTGGCCCAGGGTGGTCATGTCCAGGGTATGGGGCACGATATTGATATCGAACAGGGCACCGTCGACGCCGTTCACCGTGAGGCTGATGCCGTCAAGGCAGATCGAGCCCTTTTCCGCGATGTAGCGCGCCAGGCGATCCGGCGCACGAATTTCGAAGCGCACGGAACGACCGTCCGCACGACGCGCGACGATTTCTCCGACGCCGTCGACGTGGCCGCTGACGAGATGTCCGCCGAGCCGCGTGGTCGGCGTCATCGCCAGCTCCAGGTTTACCGGCGAGCCTGCGGCGAGCCCGCCCAGCGTGGTCCGCGACAGGGATTCGGCGGACACGTCGGCGGCGAAGGCCCCGCCCTCGAAGGCCACCGCGGTCAGGCACACACCGTTGACCGCGATGCTGTCGCCCAGCGCGGCGCCCGCAAGATCCAGCCCCGCCGCGTCGATCAGCATGCGCGCATCGCCGCCGCGCGGCTCCACGCGCCGCAGCGACCCCACAGCCTGGATGATTCCGGTGAACATCTCAGTCGTCCCTCCGCAGCTGGGCGATCAGACGCCAGTCGTCGCCGACGCGTCGCGTCTGGGTGATCTCCAGATGCGTGCGCTCGCCCATGGTTTCGATCGCGGGCAGCAGGAACACCCCGCGCGCGCCGCCGCCAAGCAGGTGCGAGGCGACGAAGATAACCAGTTCGTCGACCAGCCCTTCGCGGATCAGCGCGCCGGCCAGCGTGGCTCCGGTCTCCACGTGCACCTCGTTGATGCCGCGCCGTCCGAGCAGGCGCAGCACCTCGGCGAGATTCAGTCCGCGTCCCGACTTGGCCGCCGGCACGGTGGCGATCTCGGCCCCGCGCGCCTCGAGCGCGGCCCGCGCAGCGGCGCCGACCCGCCCCTCGGCGGCAATCACCAGCACCTTGCCCGGCAGGCGGAACAGCCGCGCCTCCGGCGAGATACGCAGGCGACTGTCGAGCACCACGCGCAACGGCTGGGCCACCGCACCTTCGATGCCCAGATCGGCGGCGTCGAGACGCACGTTGAGGCTCGGGTCGTCGGCAATCACCGTGTCGATGCCGGTGAGAATCGCATCCGCCCGCGCGCGCCAGCGCTGCACGTCACGGCGCGCGGCGGCGCCGGTGACCCAGCGGCTTTCGCCCGAGGCGAGTGCGGTGCAGGCGTCCAGACTCATCGCGCTCTTCACCCGCACCCACGGCACGCCGTAGGTCATGCGGCTGATGAAGCCGGGGTTGAGTGCCTGCGCCGATCCCTCCAGCAGACCGCTGGCGACCTCGATGCCGGCTGCCGACAGCGCCGCGAGCCCCCCGCCCGCCACCAGCGGGTTGGGATCGCGCATGGCCGCGACCACGCGCGCCACGCCCGCATCGATCAACGCCTCGGTACACGGCGGGGTGCGTCCATGATGGTTGCAGGGCTCCAGGGTCACATAGGCCGTGACCCCACGCGCCTGCTTGCCGGCGGCCTGTAGCGCGCGGATTTCGGCATGCGCCTCGCCCGCACGGGCATGGAAACCCTCGCCCACGATCTTGCCGTCGCGCACCAGCACGCAACCGACGCGCGGATTGGGGTGAGTGGTGTACAGACCGCGCCGCGCGAGCTGCAGGGCGCGGGCCATGAATTCGGCATCGGCGGGCGTGAATGCCATCTCAGTCGCCGGCGCGGGGCCGTGCGTCCTCGTCCAGCAGCGGAATCTGGTTTTCGAGGGCCTCGGGCGAGGGCTCGCGTTCGAGCCGCTCGATGACCTCACGGAAGGCGGCGACGTCCTCGAAGCTCATGTACACCGAGGCGAAGCGCACGTAGGCCACCTCGTCCAGCGCGCGCAGTTCGTCCATCACCCAGTCGCCGATGCGTTCCGCCGCCACCTCGCGCTCGCCCTGGGCGAGCACGTGGCGCTTGATGCGGTTGATCGCGGCCTCGACCAGCTCGGTCGCCACCGGACGCTTTTCCAGCGCGTGCAGCATGCCGCCGCGCAGCTTGGCCTCGCTGAACGGCTCGCGCGCGCCGCCGCGCTTGATCACGCGCGGCAGATTCAGCTCAGCGGTTTCGTAGGTGGTGAAACGTTCGCCGCAGGCCGCGCACTCGCGGCGGCGGCGAACCTGGTCGCCGTCATTGGACAGGCGCGAGTCGATGACACGCGTGTCCGCATGCTGACAGAAGGGGCAGTGCACGGTTCCGCAGGCCCCGCCGGATCACTCGCCGTAGACCGGGAAGCGACGGCACAGGGCCATCGCCTGCTCGCGCACGCCGGCCTCCACGATCTCGTTGCCGAGGTCGTCGAGCACGTCGCAGATCCAGCCGGCGAGGTCCGTGCATTCGGATTCGCCGAAACCGCGCGTGGTGGCCGCCGGCGTGCCGATGCGCAGGCCGCTGGTGACGAAGGGCTTCTGCGGATCGTTGGGCACCGCATTCTTGTTCACCGTGATATGCGCGCGTTCCAGCGCCGCCTCGGCATCCTTGCCGGTCAGCCCGCGCGAAATCAGGCTGAGCAGGAACAAATGATTGTCGGTGCCGCCGGAAACGACGTCGTAACCGCGGCGGATAAATACGCCGGCCATGGCGCGGGCGTTCTCCACCACCTGCTTCTGGTAGTCCTTGAATGCGGGTTCCAGCGCCTCCTTGAAGGCCACCGCCTTGGCCGCGATCACGTGCATCAGCGGGCCACCCTGGATACCGGGGAAGATCGCGGAATTGAGCTTCTTCTCGATCTCGGGGTTGGCCTTCGCCAGAATCAGACCGCCACGCGGGCCGCGCAGGGTCTTGTGCGTGGTCGAGGTGGTCACGTCGGCGATCGCGACCGGGCTCGGGTAGACGCCGGCGGCGACCAGACCGGCCACGTGCGCCATGTCCACCATCAGGTAGGCGCCCACCTCGTCGGCGATGTCGCGGAAACGCTGCCAGTTGACGATGCGCGAGTACGCCGAGAAGCCGGCCACGATCATGCGCGGACGGTGCTCCAGCGCCAGTCGGCGTACCTCGTCGTAGTCGATCTCGCCGCTCGTCGCGTCGATGCCGTACTGCACCGAGTTGTACGTCTTGCCGGAAAAATTGACCTTGGCGCCGTGGGTCAGGTGGCCGCCGTGGGCGAGGCTCATGCCGAGCACGGTGTCTCCCGGATTGAGCAGGGCCATGAACACCGCGCCGTTGGCCTGTGAACCGGAATGCGCCTGCACGTTGGCATACGCGGCGCCGAAGAGCTGCTTGGCGCGGTCGATGGCGAGCTGCTCGGCGATGTCGACGAACTCGCAGCCGCCGTAGTAGCGCTTGCCCGGATAGCCCTCGGCGTACTTGTTGGTCAGCACCGAACCCTGGGCCTCCAGCACGCGGGGGCTGGCGTAGTTCTCCGAGGCGATCAGCTCGATGTATTCCTCCTGCCGTCGGGCTTCGCCTTCGATGGCGCCCCACAGTTCGGAATCGTAATCGGAAATGCTCATGTGAATCGAAAACATCGTCGCCCTCGGGAAAGCGTGCAGAAAGGCCGAACAGTATACGCCTATACGCCGCCGCCCACACGCCGGGCCGGCAAGCCCTCAGGCCGGCAGCAACAGCGCCACGGCGTGCGCCGCGACGCCCTCCTCGCGCCCCGCAAAACCCAGCCGCTCCGTGGTCGTCGCCTTCACGTTCACCCGCCCCACCTCGATCGCGAGGTCGGCCGCCAGATGCACGCGCATCTCTTCCACGTGAGGCGCGAGTTTCGGCGCCTGGGCGATGATGGTGCAGTCCACATTGCCCACCCGCCAGCCGTGCTCCACCAGCTTCTGCAACACCGCCCGCAGCAGCGCGCGACTGTCCGCCCCTGCATAGCGCGGATCGGTATCCGGGAAATGCCGCCCGATGTCGCCCAGCGCCGCCGCGCCCAGCAGCGCGTCGCACAGCGCGTGGATCAGCACGTCGCCGTCCGAATGCGCCTTGAACGCCCGGTCGTGCGCGATGCGCACCCCGCCGAACATCAGATGATCGCCCGCCTCGAAGGCGTGCACGTCGTAACCGTGGCCGATACGCATGTCGGTCATGACTGCCAGCTCCCAACGAAATTCAGCACATTATCGACGCATTCCCGCTGCGTGCAATTGCGCGACCGCAACTTGAAATCCTCGTGCGGCGCTCCGAGTTCATCTGCTGTCGGACAGACGCATTTGCAGCCTGGCGAGGAGGCACCCGCCAAGCATGATTGACATGACAGATCAGACCCTGTTACCCAACCCTCGCGCGCTTCAATATCTTCCACCACAGATCGCGGCACTGATGAGCAAGCATATTCCGGACATTCCCACTCCCAGCCCGCCATCTCATGCCCACCAGGAAATGCCATGAACACCTACATTGCGCTCCTACGAGGCATCAACGTGGGAGGGAAAAACTCGCTCCCGATGCATGAGCTTGCAAGTTATTTCGAAGAAATGGGCTGCGAAGGCGTCAAGACTTATGTCCAAAGCGGCAATGTCGTATTTCAAAACAGACGCAAACTGGATGAGCGCGACACCGCGATCATCGCCAAACGCATTCTGCAAGCGAAGGGATTCGAACCGAAAATCCTGCTCCTGACTTCAGCGGAACTGGGCACGGCGATTGAAAACAATCCTTTCCCAACCGACAACGGAAAGGCCCTGCATTTCTTTTTTCTGGAATCGCGTGCGGAACGGCCCGATATCGCGCAATTGGAATCGGCGAAAGCCGATACCGAGACCTTCCATCTTGGCGACAGGGTGTTCTATCTGCATGCACCGGACGGTGTCGGTCGCTCAAGACTGGCGGCAAGCGCGGAAAAGGCCTTGGGAGTATCGACGACGGCCAGAAACTGGAATACCGTGGCCAAACTCATTTCAATGCTGGAACTGAAATAACCGCAACGATCGCACAGCAACCCATCGCCGCTCGACACATCGGCTGCACGAAACTACGACATCAGAAAGACGCCCCCTTTATACTTCACCCCATCGCCCATCCACAAAACGCAAACGCCCTCATGCGCTTATCGCATCGAGGCCTATCCCGCCACGTTCATTACCCACGACACCAGGCACCATGAAACCACGTCTCACCCTGCGCAATCCGGAACCAGAAGATCAAGCTGAATTTCTGGAACTGGCGCGTGCTAGCCGCGCCTTGCACAGCCCGTGGATCACCGCGCCCTCGACGCCGGAGCAGTACGCAGCCTACATGCTGCGGATTCGAGAACCGATGAATCACGGCTTCCTCGTCTGCAAGGCTGATACAGGCACCATCGTCGGGGTGGTCAATATCAGCAACATCGTACTCGGCGCCTTCTTTCATAGCGGATATCTCAGCTACTACGCATTCGCCGGCCACGAACGCCAGGGCCTGATGCGAGCCGGGCTCATATTGGTCATACGGCACGCCTTCAAGAGGCTCAAGTTGCATCGGCTGGAGGCGAACATTCAGCCCACGAATGCGGCGTCGATCGCCCTGGTCAAATCGTGCGGCTTCAACAAGGAAGGTTATTCCCCGCGATACCTCAAGATCGGGGGGCGCTGGCGCGATCACGAACGCTGGGCGATTCTTGCATCTTGAGTCCGGCGCATAGACCTCAGTATCGAAATGCTCCCAGAAAAGACGAACTTCGGCACCCACGACTAGCGCAAGAATCTTCTGACAATTGTGGCGAATGCCACCCCGTCCTGCGAACTGAGTTCCTGTCCTTCACGCCCCAAAACATGTTCGAACAAGTCACGCCATACCTTGTCGAACCCGCACTGGAGAAAGTGCTTTGCGTGATCGTCAGATCCGATCGCCCCTAACCTGCCGGGTACCTATCCCTACCCACGTGCGCCAGACCAACACCCGTTCATCACCCTGCGAGCCTGCCATGGAATTCTTTGCCGAAATCCCGGACCCCGACACTTCCATCGACCACATTCGCCAGACCGTGACCATCGAGCGTCTACCAGACCTGTGCGCCTCGATCGAATCCGTGCTGTCGTCCACCCCGGACGGATACGGTGAGATCTACTGTGTGTGGGGCCGCTTCCGCGTCGCGCGCGAGCCTATCCAGAATGGCGTACGCTTTTCCTTGCTGAACTGCCCTCATGCACTGGCGTGGACCGTGGCCCTGCACGAAAATCCGCGCGCACTCGTCGTGCACTGCACCATCGACGACAAAACCGTCGAGCAGGAGTTCGCCGAATCCATCGAGCAATTCGTGGCGGATTTCGCGCAAGGACTGGGTGACAACCCGTTGCGAAGCGCATGACAGAACGACACGCAGCGCGCATGCCGCATGACGATGCTGGTATAAAGGGAAAAACGCCGACGCAGCGAAAACCGGGGGTCCCAATGCGCTGGAAAGGCATTCATCACGTCGAGTTTTCGGTGCTCGAATATGAGAAGTCCGTCCGCTTCTTCGACGCCATGTTCGGCTGGCTTGGCTACAAGAGTTTCTGGACGCTGGACATCGGCTACCGGTCGACGTACTACATGGCGCGCTTCCCCTTTTTCCACAGCTATGTCGGCATCCAGCCGGCGTCGGGCGGAGACAGACTGGACCCGGAGCAACATCTGCCCGGCATTCACCACGTGGCACTGTGGGCCAGAAACCGACGCGAAATCGACGATTTCTACCAGGGATTCTTGCTGCCTAACGGTATCGAGGTTTCGGACCCGCCCGCCGAATACGCCGTCTACACGCCCGGCTATTACGCCGTGTTCTTCAACGATCCTTACACAGGCATCCATTTCGAACTCAGCCATACCCCGCTGATACCCTCCCCTTCCGCGTACAGGCGATGGATCGCGGCGCTCAAGGATGAGTGGAAAAAACATCCCGAATGGGACCAGCCGCCCTGGAAGGCCGCCATGCGCCAGCTGCCGCCGAAACCCGTAAAATAAGCATTCGGAGCCTAGCGACCGCCCGCTCACGAATCGCTCCATCAGGCAAACGACATGCATTACATCCTCTTCTACGATTACGTCGAAAACATCATCGAGCGGCGCACGCCGTTCAGGCAGGCCCATCTGGCGCTCACCGAAGAATATGTCCGCCGCGGCGAACTGCTGCTGGGCGGCGCGTATGCCGATCCGGCGGACGGTGCGGCGCTGATCTTCAAGACCGAGGACCGCAGCCGGGTGGAATCCTTCGTCGCAAACGATCCTTACGTGCGCAACCGTCTGGTGACCGGATGGCGTATTCGCGAGTGGACGGTCGTCGTCGGCTCGACACTTGCGTGAATCCCAGCGCCATGATCGTCGAAGTGGTGCCTTACGACCCGGCATGGCCGGCGCACTTCGAACGCGAGCGAGATGCCCTGTTCGAGGCGCTGCCCGCCGTGATCGAAGCCGTCCACCATATCGGCAGCACCTCGGTCGAGGGACTCGCCGCCAAACCCATCATCGACATGCTCATGGAAGTGCGCAGCCTGCGCGAACTGGACGCCGCCGCGGAATCGCTCGCCGCGCTTGGTTACGAGGCGCTCGGCGAATACGGCATTGCGGGCAGACGTTATTTCCGCAAAGGGGGGATGCGCAGAACGCATCAGATCCACGCCTTCGCGACCGGCGACGAAAACATACTCAGGCACCTCGCGTTTCGCGATTACCTGATATCGAACCCCGACGTGCGCGTCCGCTACGCGGAATTGAAAATCGGGCTGGCCGCCAGCTGCAACAACGATATCGACGCGTACTGCGCCGGCAAGGACGCCTTCGTCAAACATCACGAACAAAGGGCCCTGGCATTACGCGCGGCAGAACAGCGCGCGAAGCGGCGTGACAATGCGCGCGACTGACTCGCCCCTGCAGATCGATTACCTCGCGGATCGACCGGAGCTGTTGCCGGAACTCGCCCGTCTGCAACATGCCGAGTGGGGGCGCTTCAACTCTGGGCGGACCCTCGACGAGCGCATCGCAAACCTCCAGCGCTGCAGTCTCGGGCGTACGGTTCCCACCACCGTCATCGCCACGCAGGGCGGCATCCTGCTGGGTTCCGCGATGCTGGTCGATCACGACATGAGCACCCGGCCGGACATTTCACCCTGGCTGGCCGGCGTGCTCGTCATACCCGAGTTTCGTCGGCGGGGCATCGCGACAAAGCTCATCGAACGGATCGAACAGGAGGCCACGTCACTCGGGATTCCGACACTCCATCTCTACACCGACACGGCGTCGCGGTTTTACGCCAAACGCGGCTGGTCATGGGTGGAAGACTGCACGTACAGAAACGTTCGCGTGACCATCATGCAACGGACCCTGGCCGGGTAATCGTAGCGTTGCCTCGCCCCGTTGTCGGCCTGCCGAATTTCTCCCGCCGAACCGACTGACGCAGCCGCATGTCGAACATATCGGTATGCTCAAATACCGGACGGAACCGAACGGCGTGTGCCTGTATCTACAGCATACCGATCGCGTAGCCGAATAATGCAGTTTCAATAAAAATCGCAGTTTCAATAAAAACCAAGGCAGACCATGAACATCGACAGTCTCGACCACCTCGTGCTGACCGTGCAGGACATCGACGCCAGCTGCGCCTTTTACACCGAAGCATTGGGCATGCAGGTCGTCACCTTCGGCGCGGGGCGCAAGGCGCTGCGTTTCGGTACGCAGAAAATCAATCTGCATGCCCACGGACACGAATTCGAGCCCAAGGCCCGGCAGCCGGTTCCGGGATCGGCCGATCTGTGTTTTCTGACCTCGACACCGATCGCCGCGGTCGGCCGCCATCTCGCAAGCTGCGGCGTCGAAATGCTCGGCGCCCCCGTCGCCCGGACCGGCGCCAGCGGCCCCATCGTCTCCATCTACTGCCGCGACCCGGACGGCAATCTGATCGAGATATCGAACCAGGCGCCACACAGCGAAAAACCGACATGACCGTAACCGTACGACCGGCCAGCCCAGCCGACGCCGCTTCAGCATGCACCGTGCTGCGACGCTCGATTGCCGAGGTCTGCGGCCCGGATTACGCATCCCTGGATGGCTTTGTCGAAGACTGGCTGGCTAACAAGACGCCGGAGAATGTCGCGACCTGGATCGCCAATCCCGCGCTGTATTTTGCGGTCGCCTGTACCGGCGATCCGGAGGAAATCGTCGGCGCTACCTGCGTGGCACGGTCCGGGGAAATCCTGCTGTGCTACGTCATCCCGGAATATCTGGGCCAGGGTTGCGGCCGCGCTCTGCTTGCCGACCTGACGCAGACCGCTCGCACCTGGGGACTGGACAAGCTCGCGACATCGAGCACGACTACTGCCCGAGCTTTTTATGTACGGCAGGGATTCACTCCCAGCGGCTCCCCCGTCATACAGGACGGACAACCCATAGAAATCCCCATGACGAAATCGCTCGCCTGAGCCGAGTACAGGCCAGGCCGGCGTGCGCCTAATTTGCGCTATGTCACGAGTTTTCAAAAAACTTCGTGCAGGCTGATTCCCGATGACGTTACTTGCCTGATTTCGGTATTTTTAAGTGCCGCACTGCAACAGGCGCAGCATGCGACGCGAACTACACTCTATTGACTTTGCGCACGCGGGTCGCCGGCCACCCGGCGATGACGTCGGGACGACACGCAGCACGCAAGCCCGGCGTGGGCGCGACCACGCCGGGTTCGGATAGCGGCGCGCATGCTTGCTGGCAGGCGCGCCGCCCATGACATGGCCGAACTGTCAGTTGTGCGACCGAAGCAAGGAGGTGTAGCCATGGCCAAAGAGCCGAAAAAGCAGGATGTGCAACCGGCCCAGCCCACGCGGGCCCTCAGCCCGTTCGAGGAAATGGATCAGCTGTTCAACCAGTTCATGCGCCGCGGGTGGATGCGACCCTGGCGATTCGAATGGCCAAACACGCCAGAAATGTCACTGCCCGACATGAAGCTGCCCAAGGTTGACGTCATCGACCGCGAATCCGAGGTGGTCGTGCGCGCGGAACTGCCGGGCGTCGACAAGAAGGATATCGACATTTCGGTCGGTGAAAACGCCGTCACCATCAAGGGCGAAACCCGGCACGAGAGCAAGGACGAAAAAGGCGACTATTACCGCAGCGAAATCACCCGCGGTTCGTTCAGCCGCACCGTGGCGCTACCGTCGCCGGTCAACGGCGGCAGTGCTAAGGCGAGCATGGACAACGGCGTACTGGAGATCACGCTGCCCAAATTGGAAAAAGCAAAACGGCACAGCGTCTCCGTAAGCTGAAGCCGGTAACGCCATGACATCGCCGCGGTCCGGCAGCGGGCCGCGGCACAATCCTTCCACCCCCTGGAGCGAAAGCAGATGCAGCAGGCCCACCATGCGCTGGTACTCAACTTTCATCAGCCGTCCGGTAATCTGCAGGACCTGCTGGACACCCAACCTTGGGAAACCCATGAAATCCTGTTCGCCCTCGACCGTATGCCGCGATCGCTATGGGGTCGGGAGGAAACGGCGCGCGTGCATCTCGCACTGTCGGGCACACTGCTCGAAACCCTGGCCGACCCGGCGTTCCAGCAGCGCGTGTACGGCATCGTGGACGTCGGCGCCCTGCTCTGGCATCTGCAGAACGAGCGTCTTTTCCGCATCCTCGGCACCGGCTACTACCATCCGGTAATACCGCTGATTCCGGAGACGGACCGGGCGGCTCACCTGGAACGCTGGCAGGGACTTGCCCGCCACCTCTTCTGGCGCGACCGCTTCGACGGTTTCTGGCCGCCCGAGATGGGCTTCAGCATGGAGATGATTCCTCTGCTGCGCCGATTCGGCTACCGCTACGTGCTGGTCGACAGCGAGCATGTGCGCGCGGTGACTCCGATGCGCTGGGAGGAGCTGCGCTATCGGCCGCATATAGCGCGCTATCAAGGCGAGGAAATCGTCGTGGTGGTGCGCGACCGCGACCTGTCGAACGCCCAGGAGTCCGGGCTGGAGGCCGCCTGGTTCGAGTGCGAAATCGCCGAACGCACGCGCTGGTGCGACTTCCCGCCTCTGGTGACCACCGCAACCGACGGCGACAACGGGGGCTGGTTCCGCAACACCACCGAAGGCGCGAATTTCTGGTCCTCGTTTTACCGCGACCTACTCGACCGAGCCGCTGCGCCCGACGCCACGGTCAGACCCACATTCATCGACGACTATCTCGACCGCTTCGGCGCCCACGGCGAGGTACATGTCGAAACCGGCGCCTGGAACACCGGCTGGCACCACGGCACGGGCTTCGTGCAATGGACCGGCTCGCAGGCACAGCGCGATGCGCTGGCTCGCGCAGCCGAGCTCAGCGCGGCCTGGCACGCCCTCCGCAGCCGGCTGGGACAAGTGCACGAGGACCTTCTGGAAGACGCCTACTGGCGCATCCTCCGTGCGCAGACGAGCTGCCATTTCTATTGGGGCGAGGCCTGGGTGCACCGCTGTCATGCCGACCTCGACGCGGTGAGCGAACGGCTCGCGAACCTCGGCCGACTTCCTGCCCGCGGCTGATTCGGTTATACAGGAACCCAGCCCCACTCAGACACACAATCATCAGGAAAATTAATCAGCCGGCGCAACGTGGGCGCGAACGAATCCCCGCCGCCGAACTCAGAACTTCATACAAATCCGCACAACGAGGTTGGACCGAGTCATGTACATCGTGATGGTTGCATCGGAATGCGCCCCAGTCGCCAAGGTAGGCGGTCTCGGCGACGTGGTCTTCGGACTGAGCCGCGAACTGGAAATACGCGGCAATGCGGTCGAAATCATCCTGCCCAAATACGACTGCATGCGCTACGACCAGATCTGGGGCCTGCAGGTGGTCTATGAAGACCTCTGGGTCACCTGGTTCAACCGCTTCATCCACTGCACGGTGTTTTTCGGTTACGTTCACGGCCGCAAGTGCTTTTTCATCGAGCCGCACTCCGAAGAAAACTTCTTCAACCGCGGCACCTTTTACGGGTTTCCCGACGAGCACATGCGCTTCGCCTTTTTCACCAAGGCGGCGATGGAATTCATGCTCAAGAGCGGCAAACGCCCCGACGTGATCCACTCGCACGACTGGCAGACCGCGCTCGTCGCCCCGCTGCTGTACGAAATCTACGCCCACCACGGCATGGCGAATCAACGCGTGTGCCATACGATTCACAATTTCAAACACCAGGGCATTGCCGGCGCAAACGTGCTGTGGGCAACCGGGCTCGGACGTCCGGAATATTATTTCGATTTGGCGCGCATGGGCGACGATTTCAACCGTACCGCGATCAATTTCATGAAGGGTGCGATCGTCTACTCGAATTTCATCACCACGGTATCGCCACGGCATGCCTGGGAGGTACGCCACACCGAACAGGGTTTCGGCCTGGGACATCTGCTGCATATGCATCAGGCGAAATTTGGCGGCGTGCTCAATGGCCTGGATTACGAAATGTGGAACCCGGAAAGCGACCCCCATCTTCCGGCGCATTACGGCATTGCCACGCTGGAGCACAAATACGACGACAAGCGCGCGCTGCGCGAGCGCCTATGGCTGGCGGACAACTACAAACCCATCGTCGCCTACGTCGGACGTCTCGACCAGCAGAAGGGCGTGCATCTGATCCGCCACGCGATCTACTACTCGCTGGCCAACGGCGCGCAGTTCGTACTGCTCGGATCGAGCCCCGAATCCAGCATCAACGGCCAGTTCCTGCACATCAAGGCCGAACTCAACGACAACCCGGACTGCCATCTCGAAATCGGCTACAACGAGGAACTGGCGCATCTGATCTACGCCGGCGCGGACATCATCGTCGTGCCCAGCATGTACGAGCCCTGCGGCCTCACCCAGATGATCGGCCTGCGCTACGGCACCGTGCCCGTGGTACGCGCCGTGGGCGGACTTGCTGACACGGTGTTCGACCGCGACTTCTCCGACAAGCCGCCCGCCGAGCGCAACGGCTACGTCTTCCACCAGACCGATGAACTGGCCTTGGAAACAGCCTTGGGACGCGCCATCGGACTCTGGCAGCACCACCCCGACGATTTCCGCGAACTGATCGAGAACGGCATGCGTTGCGACTTCTCGTGGAATCACCCGGGAGAACATTATCTGCGCATCTACGAATACATCCGTCACCGTTAACCCGTTTTAATTCAGCCACCCACGCCGAGGAGGCTCCATGGCCGAACTGCCCGAATACGTCGACGGCCTGCCCAATATCTGCGGCAGCGAAGATCAGATTTCCCGAACCCTCGCCGAGCGTGGCGACGGCCAGCAGTATCTACCCGAAAGCGGCATCGACTTCAGCCGCGTGCGCGCCGCGGCCGCCAATGCCCTGCACATGCACCAGCCGCTGATCCCCGCCGGCGGCGACGACCTGCACACCGCCGCCATCATCGGCAATCTCCAGCACATGATGGAGCATCAGGACATCGGCGATAACCACAACGCCCCGGTCTTCCTCCAGTGCTACAAGCGCATGGGCGAGTACATCCCGCAACTGGTCGGAGACGGCAAACGGCCGCGGGTGATGCTGGAATATTCCGGCACCCTGTTTCACGGCCTGCGCCAGATGGGTGCGCACGATGTACTCGACGCGCTCAAGACGATCACCTGCAACCCCGAATACCGCCATGCGGTCGAATGGCTGGGCATGCCCTGGGGCCACCCCGTCGCCCCCTCGACGCCGGTGCAGGATTACCGGCTGCACGTGCGCGCCTGGCAACAGCATTTCGCCGGGCTGTTCGGCCTGGAAGCGCTCGCCCGCGTGAAGGGTTTCTCGCCCTCCGAAATGGCGCTGCCCAACCACCCCGACGTCGCCTACGAATTCGTCCGCACCCTGCGCGAATGCGGCTACCAGTGGGTGCTGGTGCAGGAACACACCGTCGAACGCCCCGAGGACGGCCACAACCCGCACACCCCACATCTGCCCCACCGCCTGGTGTGCACCAATTCGCGGGGCGAGACGGCCAGCATCATCGCCATCGTCAAGACCCAGGGTTCCGACACCAAGCTCGTCGCACAGATGCAGCCCTGGTATGAAGCGCAGGGTCTCGCCCGTCGCGAACTGGCCGGGCGCGAGGTGCCGCAACTCGTCACCCAGATCGCCGACGGCGAGAACGGCGGCGTGATGATGAACGAGTTTCCGCCGAAATACATGGAAGTGGTCAACACCGCGTCCGGCAGCGACGTGCCCCTGCTCAACGTCAGCGAATATCTGGAATACCTTGCTGAGCTGGGCCTGCACGAAGCCGACTTCCCCGTCATCCAGCCCACGTTCCAGAAACGCATCTGGGAACGCATGCAGCCCGGCGACGGCCCCGACCGACTGGCCGCCGTCATCGACGAACTCAAGCGCGAAGACGAACGCTTCAACATGGAGGGCGGCAGCTGGACCAACAACCTCTCCTGGGTCCGCGGCTACGACAACGTCCTCGGCCCGATGGAAAAGGTCAGCGCACTGTTCAACGAAAAGGCCCTGGCCGCCGGCGTCTCCAGCCAGGAAGGTCGCTACCGCAACGCCCTGTTCCACCTGCTCGCCTCGCAGACAAGCTGCTACCGCTACTGGGGACAGGGCATCTGGACTGACTACGGCCGCGAAATCTGCCGCCGCGCAGAGGCCATTCTGAATAACGATTTTTAAGGAAGTCTGATTTGAACAAACCAGGCCGTGGTGACCGGAGGCAACCTACTTCCCTCCGGTCATCGTGGTTGCTGCTGAGCGGAAGCAGATGACAGTGAGTTGGTTTTGTTCGACGGTTTCGGCCAACAGCTGTCACCTCGGTCACCACATCTGACTGACTGGTTACTACTGAATAGGCAAATCAACAGATCTGGAGATGGCAACAAATATTTTGGTCATGTTGTTCAATCATGTGGAGTATTTATGTCTATCGTAGTACTAAAACCCACCCCGCTTGCTTCCGAGTTGTTTACAGTGGACCCGGTTTCACAGATGCCCTCGTCGATGATTCTAAGCACCGAGGAATATGGTGATGGGGTAATACCATTTGTGGGACAAAAAATTGATAGAAATGGTGTAACTCTAGTTGTTATGTCAGTAGATACAGAATCTGATGATGGTGGCAACTATCTCTATAGAGCTGTAGTAGGTTTAGAGAAAGAAACGTGAATGAAACTTGTGAATTTGCTAAATACAAATAATCAATCACTGTTTTGACAAAGCCGGAATCGGTATTCAATCTTGCCTGAATACGTACTACGAACAGACCTCGACCGCACACGCCGCCTAGTTACATAGCACGCGTTCGCCGTCCAGACGGAATCTGCTCGGATGGTGTCCTGTCAACCGAGCCCATGCCAGCACGTTCTGGCAAAGCTACGAGGATGCATCGGCGATGCAGAGAACAGGCCATGATATATATTGCTGATATCAACATCAGACCGCGAATGGCCGGTATATCTCTTTATGGACTCCTCCTCCACCCCTTTCCCGATTTGACACGTGACTTCGACAATCCGGGCGGGGGGCGGTATCAACGGCCTATTTCGGAAAGCTGATTGAGACATCGGCTCGATTGCATGCCGGTAGTTACGCTACAAAACATTAGGACATGTTCATCATGCACTCGGCACCAGTGTTGGTCCATGTCTTAGGGCCTGTCCACACTATGCGGTGGGGCGCTTTAGTGACTGGAAAACCGCCAATCAAGGCGCGAGGATCACAGTTTGTGCGATTCCAAATCAGCGACGAGCAACACCGGTGGCGGTTTTTCAGCCGCCCTGCAGGGCCGGGCCGCTTTCCGCGTCTCGCGGTGTTGCCGCTCGCTCATGCGGCCGGCCACACCGCGCTCACAGCGCCTGGCGAGTCGCGGAAAGTGGCTCCGGCAGCACTCCACCCCATAGTGTGAACAGGCACTAACAACCAGCAACAAGAGGATCAGGAGATGACGCCCTATTCAGGTAATCTCGATCAGAAAACCTTGCTGATTACGCTGAAGAGCATTTCAACACGGGACAACGAAGGCACTCCTAGCGGCGCTATTTATGAGGAGCAACGCCTGCATGGGATGAGTCCTGAAGAGCATGAAGTGGTGATGTCCAATCTGCTCTCTGAAGGCTTTACAACCCGCGAATATATATTTGGAAACCCGGTCTATCGGCTAACAGAAATGGGACGTCACTTGATAGAAGAGTGGCGTGACAGAATGCCATGGCCGGAAGCAGGCCATGAATCAGCAGGCTAATGGCTGCTGATTCATGGTGATGCGCGCAGATAGCGGATTCGTTATACCATCCCCGCCATCCCGAAATTCGTCATAAGTGAATTGCAGTCTTCTTGAACGATGCATCACTGATGCCTTCAGCCTCAGTTGATGCGTCCCTATCTGCTGCAACACAACACTAGCGTGCCTTGCCCAACCTCTAGAATGGACGGCAATTCGGTATGTCGCTGGCTTATCTATTGATCGGAGACAGATGTGAGCATTTGGATAAAACTCAGGATCACCAACGGATTATTTTGGCTATGGATGTGGTTTAGTTCGGCCATGCTGCCATTGCATCACGGCAGTTCAAACTTTCTTCTGGAGAAACTCAAACAATTTGTCACCTTGAATCCCAACCTACATGACATTCCAAAATTTATTGGGAACGGTATTGCTATTGTTCTTCTCTGGTATGGCATCGACTGGGTAATCCGCAGAAAGCAAAGGATGGAATCCTGAAAGGTTGACCCTATCTTGCCTTCAGATGATTAGACCGCGCGGTGGCTCACGGGATTAATGCCGGCAAGGTTTCCAGCAAGCCCCCCTTCCGGAAGCCTACAATCAATGGCGACGACAACGCTTCCGCCCAGGTTTCCAGACCCATCATGTCCAGACGCATTCCGTTTCTTCTACCGCTCATCACAGCCTCGCTGATCGTCCTGCTCGGTGTTTCGGTCGTTGCTGCACAGGATCGAGCCACCTGGGCGATGGAGGTGGCGCCAATCTGGGTGGTAGTGCCCGTTTTGTGGCTCAGTTACCGGCGTTTCCCGCTGACCGGTCTGCTGTATGCGCTGATTTTTGTGCATGCTCTCGTCCTCATCCTCGGCGGCACCTATACCTATGCGCGCGTGCCGCTGGGCTTCGAAATCCAGGAATGGCTGGGGCTGCACCGCAATCCCTATGACAAGATCGGGCATTTTTTCCAGGGTTTCGTCCCCGCCCTGGCGGCGCGGGAAGTTCTGATCCGTGGTAGTTACGTGCGCGGCAGGCGGATGCTGATCTTTCTCGTGATCTGCGTCGTACTCGCCATCAGCGCCGCCTACGAACTCATCGAATGGGGCGCCGCAGTGGCGCTCGGCCAGGGGGCGGACGCCTTCCTGGGTACCCAGGGCGATCCCTGGGACACGCAGTCGGACATGCTGTTCGCCCTCATCGGCGGCATCGCCGCATTGACGCTGCTGCCCAGGGTTCATGACCGCATGATCGCACGGCTCACCGGTAGCGAACCCAATGGGTCGCCTCCATGAACGTGTAATCCGCACACTCGCCGGCACACTCCGGTTTGCCATCCCGCCGTCCGGCAGCTATATTCGCATCTACTTATATTCTTGCCCCGGGCTCCCGTCCGGCGGCTAGACAGTAAACGACGGAGCGGGACGACATGCAGGACTCACAGGCTTTCAAGGATGCCCTTCACAAGACCTTGCTGGCGAAGACGCGCGCAGGCCGCGTGTTCAAGCTCGTGGTGTTCTGGACCGTGCTCTTCGTGACCTTCGTGGTGCCTCTCGGCGTGCTGGTGATCTACCACCTTTGGCGGCATGGCAACGCCGTCGCCGAGGCCCAGACCCGAAAGGCCGCTCCGCCGACGCTACAGCCGGACACCGAACCCGCCTGACCCGCCTCTCCGGCTTGCGCGACATCAACACCGCCACATTCGCCGAGAACCCCGATTCGCCGCAAAGGTCTACCCTCTAGGCACGCCGCCCGCGCGCGGCGGTGCATCGGGACGGAGGGCAATGCGATGAAGGCGATGGTACTGGAGGCGATCGGCGAACCCCTGCGCGAGGTGGAGCGCCCCAACCCCGAACCCGGCCCCGGTCAGGTGCTGCTGAAGGTGGAAACCTGCGCGATCTGCCGCACCGACCTGCACCTGGTGGACGGCGAACTGCCGGACATCCCTCTGCCCATCGTGCCCGGGCACGAAATCGTCGGCCATGTGGTGCGCTGCGGCCCCGGCGCCGACTTTGCGCCGGGCACCCGTCTCGGCGTGCCGTGGCTCGGCTACAGCTGCGGCGAATGCGAATTCTGCCGTCGCGGCGAGGAAAACCTGTGCGCCGAGGCGCGCTTCACCGGCTACCAGATCGATGGCGGCTATGCGGAATACACCGTCGCCGACCATCGCTACTGCTTCCCCATCGATCCCGTCTACGACTCGGCCGAGGCCTCGCCGCTGATGTGCGCCGGGCTGATCGGCTACCGCTCGCTACGCCTGTGCGGCGACCACGTCCGGCGTCTGGGCCTCTACGGCTTCGGCGCGGCGGCGCATCTGATCGCCCAGGTCGCGGTCTGGCAGGGCCTGGAGGTCTACGCCTTCACCCGCAAGGGCGATACCCAGGCGCAGGACTTCGCACGCGGCCTGGGCGCCGTTTGGGCCGGCAGCTCGGACGAGCACCCGCCCGAAGCCCTTGACGCCGCCATCATCTTCGCCCCTGTCGGCGCGCTGGTGCCCGCGGCGCTCAGGGCCGTACGCAAGGGCGGCACGGTGGTCTGCGGCGGCATCCACATGAGCGACATTCCCTCATTCCCCTATGACATTCTGTGGGGCGAGCGCAACCTGCGCTCGGTGGCCAACCTGACCCGCCGCGACGGCCACGAATTCCTCGAACTCGCCCCCCGCGTACCGGTGCGGCCCGTCATCGAGCGCTTCCCCCTATCCGCCGCCAACGAGGCCCTCGACCGGCTGCGCCATGGCCAGCTGACCGGCGCCGCAGTGCTGGTGATGCCCGGTTGAAGAGGCAACCAGGCAACGGCACGCGCCGTACTTGAGACATAACAAAAGAACAGCCCCGCCGAAAGCGGGGCTGTTCTGCTTACAGCAAGCACCTCGCACGGCGCTCAGTCCGGCATCGAAGGCTTCTGCACGTCCGGCCGCTGTATGTCCGGCTTTTGAACGTCCGGTGTTTCGATCTCGGGGGTATCTACTTCAGGCTTCGCAATGTCCGGCATCGAAGGCCTATGCGCCTCGACTTCGGAGAGAGCCTCGGGATTTCCAGGCATCGCAGGTGTAGCTGCCCCATCAGGACCGTTCAGGGTCGCGGGCGTTGCTGCATTCGTGCTGTCCTGGTTTTGATCCAGGTCGGTCGACGCGACCGCCACGCCCATACCTGCGAGATTGATGCCGGCCAGGGCGATCACGGCGCCCAGCATCCAAGTGCGGAAATTTCGCATATTCCCTCCTACTGTCATACCCATGGATGAGCCAATGCTCACCTGGAAATGACGCATGGAAAGAGCAAAAGGTTGCATTGCTATTGCCGAGCCCAGCGGGAATATTCGGCGCGCTGCGATGGCATCACATAGCGGAGCGGCTACCTGACGAACCCTATGGCCAGACAATGATCCGCCACTGCTCCCGGCGTCGTCAGCCAGGCCGAGGCGTCTTCCACGATGTGTCTCAGCGCCCTGCGCAGATGCACCAATCTGTACGGCTGGCCGACGATATAGGGATGCAGCGCGATGCCCATGACCAGCGGCTGATCCACGCTCTGCCTGAGCATTTCCTCGTAGTTGTCGATGATCATGTCGGCAAACTCGCCGGCGCCCATCCTTCTGGCCGCGATCGCCGGGATGTCGTTCACTTCCTGCGGATAGGGGACCGAAAGCAGCCGCCCGCCGCGCGTGCGCAGCCAGGTAGGCTGGTCGTCATGGCACCAGTTCAGCGTGTAGCGGTAACCGGCTTCCTGCAGCAGATCGGAGGTGACCGCAGTCTCGGAGATCCAGGGACTCAGCCAGCCCTGCGGCGCGCGACCGTCCTGTTCGCGGTGGATCGCGGTGACGCGCCGGATCAGCTCGCGCTCCATCGCCTCGTCCATGTCGTCCTGACGCTCCGAATTGGTGTAAGCGTGGGCGACGATCTCGTCGCCGCGGGCGCGGAAGGCGGGCACGATATCCGGGCAGGTTTCGTACAGCGCGGCATTGACCAGCAGGGCCGAGGGCAGGTCGAGCGCATCGAGCATTTCCAGCATGCGCCAGATGCCGACACGGTTGCCGTATTCGCGCCAGGCGTAGTTCGCCACGTCCGGCTGCGGCGCCGCGAAGCCGAGTGCGGCGCCCAGCCCCTCACCGTAGGCGAAGGTTTCGACGTTGATCGCGAGATACACAGCGAGTCGCCGCCCGCCAGGCCAGTCGTAGGGTTCTCGGTCGAGAATCGAGGTGTAATCGAAACGATCGTTGGGCGGGAGTATCCGGTACATGTCGGAGCGCGTTCCTTGGGCTTGGTCAGGCCCCGGCAGGCTGCACCCGCCGGGGCAGAGGAGTAATCACTCCGGCTCGGAAGCCAGCTCGGCCGGGCCTGAGGACAGGCCGGCCGCGCGAGTGGCCGCCGCTCTCCCGAACACCCAGTACAGACCGCCGCCGACCAGCACGCCGATGAACCAGGAGAAATCGGCCATGGCCGACAGTTCGGGCACGAAGAACCCCACGATGGCGAGCGCGCCGGCAATCCCCATCGCGTAGAAACCGGCCGGGTTGATCCCGTATCGCCCGTGCAGCGTTTCGGAATAGCGATAGAGGGCGTCGATGTCGTACTGCTGCCCGTGCAGCACGAAGTAATCGACCAGCATGATGCCGGTCACCGGCCCGAGCAGACCAGCGATAATCTCCAGCGCGTGGAAAATGGTGGTTGCGTTCTGGAACCAGTACCAGGGCACGTAAAGCAGGCCGGCGAACAGCACCAGCATAGCGGCACGGTTGAAGTTCAAGCGGCGCGGGAACAGGTTCACCAGATCGTAGGCCGCGGGCATGATGTTAGCCGCGACGTTGACCGACAGCGTGGCAAGGATGATGACCAGCCCGCCCAGCACGGTGACCACCGGGTTGTCGATCGCGAGCAGCAACTTAACCGGGTCCCAGATCGGTTTGCCGAAGGCGATGATCGTGGCCGAGGTCACAATCACGCTCATCAGGGTGAACACGATCGCGGTGATCGGCAGGCCGATGAGCTGACCCAGAACCTGATCGCGCTGCGTGCGCACGAAGCGGGATAGGTCCGGGATGTTGACGGCGAAGGTGGACCAGATGCCGATCATCCCGGTTACGCCGATGGCGAAGGTGAGCGCGCCGTCGGTGCCGTGCAGCTTCGAAGGCTGACTGAAGATCGGCCCCAGACCATGTGCCTCGTGCAATCCCCAGATCGTGGCGATCACCCCGACCAGGATCACCAGCGGCCCGGCGATCAGTTCGAAGTTGCGGATGCGGTGCACGCCATGACTCACCACCAAGGCATGCAGCATGAGGAACAGGCCCATCGACAGCCAGCCGTTCGCCGGCATGCCCAGAAAACCGGCGTTGAAGTGCGCCCACGGCGTCCACAGCGTGGACAGGATCGCGTTGATCGCCTGGCTACCCGCATAGACCTGCACTGCGTACCAGAACATCGCCACCACGCCGCGGATCACCACCGGCACGTTGGCGCCGAAAGGGCCGAACGGCGAACGCACCAGAACGCAGAACGGCACGCCGTGTCGCGTGCCCGCCTTGGCGTTGAACCACATCGCCAGGAACAGCATGAAATAGGCCACGGCAACGGCGGCGATGGCCTGCATCGCACTCATGCCCATGCTGATGAGTCCGGCTGCAGCCTCGTAGGCAACGACATTGTGAACCATGCCCATCCACACCGTGGACATGTTCAGCCACGACCAGTTGCGCAGCGAACTGGGAACCGGTGCGAGATCGGCGTTATAGAGCCTCGGATCGTAGCCGAGACCTTCGGGAGGCATCGCGCCCTCCCCGGGTTGTGATGCAGACATGTCTCATCCTCCATATCACGCCCCCCTCTGAGGACCGATACGCAGGAACGATGCCAGCCACGCGGCCCTGGAGAATTGTTGAGCATGGCGGAGCCAAGTCGCTCATTTACCGAGCAAATCACGGCAAAGCCGTCGACTTGCCAGTATTTTCCCTTGGCACAGGCGCACAGACCGGATGCACGGATGGAAACTCTCGCACCACCGCGACGCCACCTTGCATCAGTCCGTATGGCCGATAATCCTGCATTCGCCGCCAGAACTCGTAGAATCAATCCAAAGAACTATTCGTAAAATCTATCCTTGCCGTGACGGGAGCTGCCGGAATGTCCCTGGAACATCTGCTCCGCCGCCTGTCGGTCGCCCTGCGCATGGCCTGGATATTCGGTTTGCTGCTGTTGCCGATGGCCGTACTGAGCGTGGTCAGCGCGGTAGTACTCAACGACCAGGAGATCGCCTTTCGGCAGTCCGTGCAGGAGTCCATCGAAACCCTGCTGCCGCTGGCCAGCCTGGAACACTATCTCGAGCACGCGCTGGTCGACGAACTGGAAGCCCAGACCGAAACGTCGACGCCCAATTTTGCCGCGCTGACGCAAAACATCGATCACGCCTTCACCACGCTGGGCACCACGGCTCGAACCAGGACCGGCCGACAGGACTGATCGCCTCGGCACAACAGGCCTGGAAGGACGCGCGCCCCTCCGTACAACGCCTGGTGGAACACGTCACGCCGCTACGCTCCAACACCGGACCCGCCGTAGATCTCCGCACCCGGCAGGAGCTACAACTTGCCATCGACGACGTCAGCCGCGCGCGGCACCATCTGGCGCATATCGTCGAGGCCCGCTATTCGCACGCCGTAGCCTTGCGCCATACCCAGCTGCGCTGGCTCGTCTGGGGCTGGGCGGTGACGATATCGGTCGCTGTGATCCTGGTCGCCCTGTTTCTCTACTCGATCCTGCGACCGGTGCGTGCACTCAGCGCTGCCGCGCATCGCCTGGGCGCCGGCGAAGGCGGTGTGCGCATTCCCGTCATTGGTCGCGACGAACTCAGCGTCGTGGCGGAACGGTTCAACGAAATGTCGGCCTATTGGGAAATGTCGGCCTATTGGGAGCGCACCCGGCAGGCACTGATCGCAGAGAACTCGATCGATCCGCTGACCAGGGTGCTGAATCGCCGCGGTATCCTGAGCGTGCTTCAGGCGGAGCTGAATGCCCATCTCCGACACGCCCGTCCTCTGAGCGTGTTCATGGTGGATTTGGACCGATTTAAGGCGCAACGATTCCCTCGGCCACAGCGCCGGCGACCGGGCGCTGGTCTGGGTCGCCGAAAAGATGCGCGTGTGCCTGCGCGACAGCGACCATCTCGGTCGCTACGGCGGCGACGAGTTCCTGGTCGTACTGCCGAAGACCGGCGGCGAACAGGCCCGGGGGATCGCGCAACGGATGGCCGAGACACTACGCCAGGCCAGCACGTGCCAGGCGGCTTATCCGGCCGCCAGCATCGGCGTCGCCGCCGCACCGGAAGACGGTTGGGAAACACAGGCGCTCATCGCCGCCGCCGACGCCGCGCTCTACGAAATCAAACGGACGCGCCGCACGTCGGACTGAGACGGCTACAGCCTTCCCGCCTCGATAATCCGCTTGAGGAAGGCGCGGGTGCGCTCCTGCTGGGGGTCGCCGAAGATCTGCTCGGGCGGCCCCTCCTCGTGCACCACGCCCTCCTGCAGGAAGCAGACCTTGCTGGCCACCTCGCGTGCGAAGCTCATTTCGTGGGTGGCGAGCAGCATGGTCATGCCCTGCTCGGCGAGGTCGCGCACGATGTTGAGCACCTCGGAGACCAGTTCGGGGTCCAGGGCGGAGGTGATCTCATCGAGCAGCAGCACCATGGGGTCCATGATCAGCGCGCGGACGATGGCGACACGCTGCTGCTGGCCGCCGGACAGGCGGTCGGGATAGGCGCCGGCCTTCGCCTCCAGACCGATGCGCTTGAGCAACGTCATGGCGCGCGATTCGGCCTCCGCGCGCTTCATGCCGAGCACCTGGATCGGCGCCAAAGTGACGTTCTGAAGCACGGTCATGTGCGGGAACAGGTTGAAGCTCTGGAACACGATGCCGATGTCGCGACGCAGCGCGTTGAGATCGACGCCGGGACCGGAGATGCGGTCGCCCTTGAGCCGGATCTCGCCATCGCTGATCGCCTCCAGACCGTTGAGGCAGCGCAGCAGCGTGGATTTGCCGCAACCGGAAGGGCCGATCAGGCAGACCACCTGATGCTCCTCGACGTCGAGCCGGATGCCGTTGAGGATCTGCAGGTCGCCGTAGCGTTTGACGACCTCGCGCATTTCGAGAAAAGCCATGTTTAGCCTCGCATGATCGGATTCAGCCGCGGCGCTGCTTGTCGCGCTCGATCAGCCGGTCGACGAAGCGTGCCTGCGGGATGGTGATCAGCACGAACAGGAAGGCCACCGTGGTGACCGCCGAGAGGTTGAAATCGTTGCTGGCGATGATCTTGGACTGGTTGAAGGCGTCGATGGCGCCGATCACGCTGACCAGCGCGGTGTCCTTCTGCAGGCTGATGAAGTTATTGAGCAGCGGCGGGATCATGCGCCGCACTGCCTGCGGCACAACCACGAAGCGCAGGGTCTTGAGGTAGGAGAGACCCAGCGAACGTGCCGCGGAAATCTGGCTCGGGTGGATGCTGTCGATACCGGCGCGGTAGACCTCGGCGTTGTAGGCGCCGTAGGTCAGCGACAGCGAGATGATCGCCAGCCATACCAGCGGCAGATTACTGAGCATCGCCAGCCCGGTGAGCGGCAGACCAAAGCCGACCAGATACAGGGTGATGATCGCCGGCAGGCCGCGAAAACCGTCGATGTAGGCGATTGCCAACAGCCGGATGGGCCGGCCCGCCTTGCCCGGCGCGAAACGCGCCACTGCCACCAGCAGCGCCCAGACCAGCACGATGGCCTCGGCCGCGGTGAAGATGACCACGTTCAACCAGAAGGCCTTGAGCACCAGGGTGAACGAGCTGACCATCAGGGAGATGTCGAAGAAGGTGCGCCCCACGGCCTCGTCGTTGGCGAGGATGAACAGGGTCAGCAGCAGCACCATCAGCAGCGCCGCGGCATAACCGAAGGTCACCCAACCCCAGTCACGCGCCTCGGAACCGGCAACACGCGCGCCCACCACATCCCCGCTGCGCAACTTTGCGGCGGCGGCAAAGGCATGGCGCAGCCCGCGGGAGGCCGGCAGGAACAGTCCCAGCGGCACGAGCGCGAGCACGACGAGCAAAGCATCGCCGAGCCCGCCTGCCAGTTCAGCCTTGCGCAGAACCGCGTGAACGAAACCCGCCACCCACCATGTGGCGGCGACCATGAGCGCGGCCGTTACACCGGCTGAGATCGCAAAACGCCGCTGGTCCCGGGGAACCGAACTGCGCTGCATCGGATGCGCGGACGCTGGATCGCCGTCGATAAGCGTTGTCATTGCATCATTCCTGTCTGGGCATGAGGCCGCCAGCGCGGCGTGCCCCAGATGGCAAACGTCCGCACCGACGCACCGCCGGTCCGGACGAATGTTGAAACGGTAATTTCCAAATCCCCATAAACAACCCGGCCGGCACTGGCGCCGGCCGGGTCATCGGATTACGGAAGCTTCCAGGTGGGGATGCTGTTGGGCGAAGCACCCCAGGCAGCGGCCAGATACTTGTCGCCTAGCTTCTTGAGGGTGCCGTCCTTGATCAGGGACTCGATGATGGTGTTCATCACCTTCTCGTTCTTCGAACCCTTGGGATACAGCGCACCGTAGGTCTCGCCTGTATCGTACTGTCCGACCACGACCAGTCGGCCATGGCTCTTGCCCTGCTGCGCGAGCACGATCGAGGTATCGGTGACGGCCACCTGAATCTGATGTGCTGCCAATGCAGTGAACAATCCTGCCTCGCCGCTGAACTGGCGCGCCGGCTTCATGGGCTTGATCTTGTCGGTCACGAAGGACGCGCCGGTGGAGCCGCCTTCCACGCCGATCA